>PXRQ01000099.1 GCA_003022005.1 Halobacteriales archaeon QS_5_70_15 | reverse complement strand
GGCCCTGCGGTCCTTGCGTCGCCCGCCTTCCTCGAACCGGGGCCCCTTTCAGTCCCACCCTATGTTCGTCTCGCGGGCGACGGTCGCGTATTTGACCCCCCGGTCGTCGATCGCCGGTGCTCCCGACTGGTCACTGATCCACACCGGCCCGTATCCGTTCGACCGCCTCGATGAACCCGTCGCCGTACGAGCCGTCGGTGACGTGGTCGGCGGCGGCACGGGCCGCCTCGTCGGCGTTCGCCACCGCGTAGGAGGCGTCCGCTCGCTCGAACATCGCGACGTCGTTCGCCGAATCGCCGACCGCCGCGAACGACTCGACGCCGACCCCGAGCGAGTCTGCCACCGCAGCGAGCCCCTTCCCCTTGTCCACGTCGGGCGACTTGACGTGGTAGGCAAAGCCCGTGTCGACGACCTCGAGCCCGTGCTTTTCGGCGGCCTCGCGGAGCGGTTCGAGGGGCTGGTCGCGAGAGACCGCCAGTTCCGTCTCCCGCCACCGGTTCGCGAAGTCGACCCCGTCCCACCCGAGCGAGTGGCCCTCGGCCGCGTACGCCTCGGCCACGGCGTCGGCGGCCTCCGGGTCGCCCGTGTACCGAAGTTCGCCGGTCCGGGCGACGTACGCCGCCCCCCCGTTCTCGGCGACGACGGTCGTCGGGACGCCGACGAACTCGCACAGGGCGACCGGATAGGGGAGCGCCTTCCCGGTCGCGACGACGACCAGTGCGGCGTCGGCCCACTCCCGGAGCAGCGGCAGGGCCCGGTGGTCGAGGCGGCGCTCCTCGTCGGTGAGCGTTCCGTCGATGTCGACGGCCAGAGGCGGCGGGCTGGCGGGACCGTCCATGCGTAGCCTGAACTCCCGCGCTGTATCAAACCCGCGACTCCCCGGCGGTAGCCCTCCGGTCGGTCAGCCGGTGAGCCGCTCGTACGCCCGGTTGACACGCTTGAACTCGGCCTCATCGCCCCCCTCCGTGTCGGGGTGGGTTTCCTTTGCCCGATCGCGGTAGGCCCGGCGGACGGCCGACTCGTCGGCGTCGGCGTCGACCCCGAGCACCCGGCGTGCCTCGGCGGCGGTCGGCCCCGAACTCGCCTTCGGGTTCGGACCCCGCGAGCGCGAGCGGCCGTCCTGTGCCCGGCGACCCCCACGTGCGGTCCGGCTCGCCCCGCGGACCCGCTCCCAGCGGTCCTCCCCGCCCGGCGGCCTCCAGTCCTCCCGCGGGCCGGCGCCGAACCCGCCGCGCCCGCCGTCCGTGCTCGCGTTCTCCCGGGCCTGTCGCTCGACTCGCTCGTAGATACCGGTCGCGACGCGGCCCGTCGCGTGGTACCAGAAGAAGTAGGTGGCGGCGGCGAACGGGAGCGCGACGAACAGCGGCACGGGGTCACGGAACGCTGCCGCGAGGACGAGCATCAGGACGGTCATCCCGGCGAACACCGCCGCCAGCGCGAGGACGAGCCGCTCGTTCTTCACGGCCGAGACTACGCACCGCGGGGTTGTAAGGCTCCCGGACGCGGCGGTCCCCTCCGCCCGCAACCGGCGGAGGGTTCAAGCCCGTCCGTATGCTACCCCCTCCCATGAGCGTCTCGGGGCTCTGCGAGGTCTGCGAGCGGAAGGAGATCGTCGACGGCTGTGACCGGTGTGGCCGGCTCGTCTGCGAGGAGCACTTCGAGCGCGACCACGGGGTCTGCGTGGAGTGCTACGCCGAACCCGCCGGGACACCGGGCGAGGAGCGCGAACGGGGCGAGCGCGACCCAGACGGGACGCCCGTCCCGTGCGGGTCCCACCGGACCGCCGCCGTCACTTATTGCGAACGGTCGAGAACCGATCCGGGCCCCGCATGTCCGAGCGGTCGCGGGACGGGATGGTCGAGAACATCGTCCCTTCCTTCCCCGAGAACTTCCCGCCTCCTCCGGACGCGTCCGCTTCGGCCTCCTCCTCGTCCGCTTCAGAGTCCTCGTCCGCTTCAGAGTCCTCGGACGCTTCAGCCTCGTCCCCGCTCTCGCCTTCGGACTCGTCCCCCAGTTCCGCACGGGCCGTCTGTATCCGCTCTCTGAAGCCATCGACCTCGCCCAGCAGGGCCTCCCGCAACCGGTCGTCGCCGTCGCTCTCCTCTGCTTCCTCTTCCGGTTCGGACTGCTCGTTCCCCGCCTCGTCCGGCGAGGCGTCGCCGGCCCCGTCCCCCTCGTCCGGCGCCTCGGGTTCGTCGGCCTCGGCGTCCCCCTCCCGGCTCAGCTCCCGGAAGGTCTCGACGTGCTCGGCGCGGGCGTCCTCGTCCTCCTCGCGGGCCATCCTCGACAGCGTGAGTAGCTTCCGCAGCTCGAGGAGCGTCTTCGTATCGGCCCGCTCCATCGCGTCCGCCATGGTCTCCGGGGACTCCTCCACCGAGCGGTCGTCCGAACTGACGGCGTCAAGCAGTTCCCCGGGGTCGGCGTCCTCGACCAGCTCGTTCGCACGTTCGGGGACGTCCCCGAACTCCTCGGCCGCGTTCCCGTCGTCATCCGAGTCGAGCGACGTCGACCGATCCTCGGCCTCCTCCAGCACCTGCCGCACCCGGTCGTGGAGGTCGTCACTCATCCTGTTGCTCCGAGAACTCCTCGACGATGCGGTCGGTCATCTCCTCCTGGCTCAGGTTCGCCTTCACGTCGACCTCCTTGGCGACCGACTGCAGGTCCCTGTAGGACATCACCTCCAGCATTTCCCGGTACGTCTCCTCCCGCATGTCGTCGAGGTCGTCGATCGGTATCTCCGACATGATGCCCTCCTCCTCGGATTCCTCCGTTTCGGATTCGTCCTCCTCCTCCTCGGATTCCTCCGGTTCGGATTCGTCCTCCTCCTCCTCGGATTCCTCCGGTTCGGATTCGTCCTCTTCCTCGGATTCCTCCGGTTCGGATTCGTCCTCCTCGCCGGGAACGACCGTCTCCAGCAACTCCACAGCCCCCCCGCCCGCGTCGACGGCCGATCCGAGATCTCGGAGCCGCGACAGCGACGACCTGAAGTCGGCACTCTGCACTATCGACTGCAGTAGCTCCTTGAGCCGGCGCTTGACGTCCGCGAGTATCGCCCGGGGACCCTTCCGCTCCCGGATGTCCACCGCGACGACCGCCCCGAGTTCACGGCCGACGAACGCGCCGTACTCGCGCCCGACGCGAGCGCCGAGTTCCCGGCCGACGGCCTGCGGGGTGTCACCCTCGAGCATCGATTCGAGGTCGTCCACGCCGAGCGCGTCGCCCACGGAGTCACGGACGACCTCCGTGACCCCCGAGCTGTCGGCATCCTCGCTCATAGTCGGCTCGGACGCTCGTCGCTTCCGGCCCGGAGCTCGTCGTTCCGGGTCATTCGTTCCCGTCCCCCTCCTGTTCGTCGCTCCCCTGGTCGCCTCCCTCGGACCCGCTAGACTCTTCCTCGTCAGCGTCGGACTCTTCCTCGTCAGCGTCGGACTCCTCCTCGTCAGCGTCGGACTCCTCCTCATCCTCTTCCTGCGTCCCGCCGTCCCCGATCAGCGCGGGTACCACCATCGCACCGAGCCTCGCTCCCACTATCTCGCCGAGCCACCGACCGACTGCTTCCCCGAGCCGCCGACCGATCGCCTCCGCGATGCCGTCCTCGTCCTGGTCGACCCCCTCGAGCGCCGTCCCCTCGAAGAGCTCCCCGTAGTCGAGGCTGTCGAGGATCTCGTCCGTGTCGAGGCTATCGACTATGTTCGAATCGGTATCGCTCATCGTCAGGACTCTTCGGCCTCTTCCGAGCCCTCGCCCTCGTCGCTCTCGCCGCCATCGGCCTCGTCCGACGACCCGGATCCGTCGAGGAGCTGGCTCACCAGCTCGCTAATGAGCTGGGTGATCAGGTCCTCGACCGGCAGGTCGTCGACGGCGCTACTGACGGCACCCTTGGCCCGGTCGGTCGCCGCGTCGATCCTGGAGCCACCGCCCTCGCCCTCTTCGCCCTCTTCGCCCTCCTCGTCCCCGCCGCCGAACCCGGGGATAGCGCCCAGCAGACCGTCGAAGATACCCGAGAGCCCGCCGCCGGGCACAAGCCCGCTCGGACCGTCGTCTAGCAGTCCCACGACCGCGGATAGCAGGTTCCCGAGGAGGTCACCATCGCCGGGCGAGGCCGCGACCTCGAGGACGACCGGCTCCAGGTCGACCTCGAGCCCGAGCAGTTCGAGGAACAGCCCCTTCAGGTCGAGAAACACGATCGTCGTCTCGTCCCCGGTGTCCGGCGTCGCCGGGGACTCGTCGCCGGGGTGGAGGTTCTCGTTCTCCTCATCCTCACCCTCGCCCTCACCGCCCTCCTGTTCCCGGGCATCCTCCTCGGCCTGCTCCTCCTGTTCGCCCTCTTCTCCCTCCGATGTTTCCTGCTCGTCCTCATCGGTCTCTCCTTCCTGCTCGCCCTCCTCCCCGCCGTCGGTGAGCAGCACGCGACTGGCCGCCGGCCATAACTCTTCGTTCGACGTCATGGTACCGGACGCTCTGGCCGGTTCACGCTTCGCCTCTCGGCCTGCGACTGCCTGTCCCTTTTCAGGAGTGACCGCCCCGGATCATGTCTCCGGCCGCCATGACCGTCCCCTCCCGCGGTTCACGGCGAGGCACGGACGCTCCTCCGCGACCGATGCCGGTGGTGGTCGTCCCGCTCTCGGGAGCAAGAGCGCCCCCGGCCGGGGAAGCCGGATCGTCGTCGAGCGGAAGGTGGGTCGGCCCCGCTAGTCGCCTCCGGTGACGCGTCGACGGGGTCGGACGCTGATGCGGTCGTGCGTACCGATGTACCGGCGATCGCCCGGCCGGGATCGGCGATCATCGGTAACGGACTCCCCACGACCGTATGAGAAGGGGGTCGGCGTCAGCCCAGGTGTCCGTCCCGGTCGGTGTCGTCCCGCCTGTACCGGTCGACGCGGCGGTAGCCCGCCACGCGTCCGTCGGCGTCCAGTTCGATGTCGTACTTCCCGAGGAGGTCCTGCGTGTCCGGCACCGACGACCGCTCGACGACCTCCACGCTCGCCCGCCACCCGTCCCCGTCCCGCGTTATCTCGACGATACCGTCGATCCGGTGGCCGATGATCTCGTGCCCCACCGTCTCCACCGATTCCCGGATCGACATGATGTCGGACGCGGGGGTTTCCGGCTGCTCGCCGTCGCCGCTCTCGTCGCCCCCAGTACTGGTGTCCTCCTCGCCGCTCTCGTCCATGGTCTCGTCCTCGTCCTGATCCTCTTCCGTGGTCTCGTCGTCCCCGTCGTCGCTCTCCTCCGTGTCCTCGATCGTCCGGTCGCTCTCTCCGTGCTGGGCGCAGAACCCGTCTTCCTGGGCGGACCGGGAGCACCGCTCGCCCTCCTGCGTGAGCGCCTTGCACTGGTCGTCGGCTTCGGAGGACATGGGTGGGAGGGGTGGAACCGGTTTCTACCTCGGCGTCGGGGCCTCTTCGTACGACGACGGCCGCGTCGGGGTCCCGATCTCGAGGTCCTTCATTTCTTCCAGATCTCCCGACTGGGAGGTCATCTCGATCTGTGATACCGCTTGGGCGTAGTGGAGGAAGGTGTCGACCGAGGCCGCGACGACGCGGGCCTCTACGGTGAGTATCTCGATCCCCACGACGGAGACTCGCGCCCACACGTCGATGACGATACCCTTGTCGAGTATGCGGTCCAGCACTTCGGCCAAGCTTGAGGATCCTGGTCTTGCGCTCATCACTCGGACAAGGGGGGGGAAGTCCGTTGACCCCTCTGCTTGCACTCTCACGAGATATTTAAACGACGATCGGACGTCCCCGGCGTACGGCCACTCCCCGGGCGCGGAACGGCAACGGACGACGCGGACCTGGTCGCGGCGGTTCCGGTCCGGCGGGTCGTGGAGCGCCCCCCGGCCGAAACCGGTGTCTCGACCCCGTATCCTCCGGGGTCGTGGCAGCGGGATCGCCTCCCGCCGCGACCCGTCCGCGGCTCGTCCGTCGAATCTCACGTCCGAGTCGTAGCGTCCGGGGGGCGCGGACGTGCGGCCGCGGCCTTGCGAATGCCTGCACTACCCCCTTTGGCGCGCTCGCCGTTCCTGGGACGAGTGATTGTGCGATGAGTGGAGACAAACGCTACGTGTACGGGGTGATGGAGTCCGAGCCCCTCGACCTCGAGGTAGACGGCGTCTGCGGGACGACGTCGGTGTCTACGGTGGAGCACCGGCGGCACGCCGCCGTCGTCGCCGACGTGGACACTCTCGACCCCGAGCGGACCGAGGAGAACGTGCGGGCCCACGATCAGGTCCTCAGGGAGGTGATGATGCACGGGGAGGGGCGGACGGTCGTCCCGATGCAGTTCGGCATGGTGTTCGAGAACGACCGGGCGCTGAAGAACGTCCTCCGGAGCGGTCGCAGGGCGTTCACCAAGGCCCTCCGCGAGGCCGACGGCATGATCGAACTCGGCGTGAAGGTCGTCGCCGGCGAGGACGGAGCCGTCGACGCCGACGCGATCCGGGAGGACGTCGAGGCGGAGCTGGACCCGCTGAGCGTCCGGGTCTCGGACGACGACCAGTTCAGCGACCGGCTCGTGCTGAACCGGTCGTACCTCGTCGAGCGGGAGGACCGGGAGGCGTTCGACGACGCCGTCGCCCGGATCCGCGACGCTCACGAGGAGGTGACGGTCCAGTACACCGGTCCCTGGGCCCCGTACAACTTCGTCGACATCGAGATCGGGGTCGAACAGTGACGTTCCTGATCGACGACCTCCTCGTCCGTCCCTTCATCGGCCTGCTCGACATCCTCCATGACATGGCGCTCCGGGAGATGTACAACGTGGAGGAGATCCAGGACGACCTCAAGGAGAACCGGCTCCTCTACGAGATCGGCGACCGCTCGGAGGACGAGTACCTCCGCCGGAAGGCCGAACTCGAGGCGCGGCTTGAGGAGGCCGAGCGGGCCCAGGAGTCGCTCAGCGGCCGCGCGAGGGTGATCCAATGACCGGCGCCGACCGGCCGGACGACGACGACCGGCCCGGGGGTATCCTCCGGGGCATACTCGAACTGCTCAGGGAACTCGACGACGCCGACGGGCGGGGCGAACACGGCAGGCGTGGCAGCTGGACCGACGGCCGGACCTCGTTCGACTACTCCGTCTCGGTCGGGGGGCTCGACGGCGCGCTCGGCGGGACGCCACCCGGCGGGAGGTCCCCCGGGGGAACCGACCGGTCCGACCGATCCGACCAGTCGGACCGGCGCGAGGAGCCCGCGGTCACGACTAGGGAGACCGACGACGGGCTCCTCGTCGTCGTGGACCTCCCGGAGGGCTGGACCGAAGGGGTCGCAGCCGAGGTGGACGAGGACGAGCGGACAGCCGTCATCACGGCCGGCGGGAACGAGGTCGGAGAGGTTCCGCTGGACGACGGCGGGTGGACCGTCCTCGACGTCTCGGTGAACAACGGTATCATGGAGGTGCGACTCACCCGTGCGTGACGTCGACGCGAGCGAACGGCTCCAGGAGCTGTACGGGCACGCCATCGAGACGGCGGCGTCGCTGACGGAGGCCTCCGAGTCGGGGGACCACGAGACGGTCCTCTCGCTCCTCGACGAACTTGAGGACATCGTCGACGAACTGGAGGACGTCCTCTCGACCGTCGAACTCGACGAACTGATCGCGGCCGTCGACTGGTCCGACCTCCCCGACGCCGTCGAGCTCGGCGACATCCCCGAGGCCGTCGACGAGGGTGACGCCACCGAGGCGATATCGCTTCGGAAACTCCTCGCGGCCATCGACCTCACCGAGGTCTGGGATAGCATGGACGAACGGGCGATGTGGCGACAGAAGCGCGAACTCGACGACGAGGTCGACGACCTCACCGGCGACGGGGACGATGACGGGGGGCTCCCCGACAGGAACGAAGACGACGACGAGAACGACGACCTCGTCGACGTCTCGATGCCCGGGACGAGCTCGGGTGGGGGGGGAGGGGGACACGACTTCGACCCGCGGTCGGTAGAGAACGCCATTCAGATGCAGGTGAGCGAGTCCGTCGGGGAGTTCCGCGAGAAGCTCCTCGCGGCCCACAGGCGGTTCGCGAAGATCCGCGAGCAGAACGAGGAGCGGTTCCCCGACCGCGGTCGGAACGGCTCGCGGAACCCGACCGCCGTCTCGACGGTCCCCCCCTCCGGACCCGCCGAGCGGAGCGCGACGACGCACTCGACGGTCCCGGAGGAGACCCGTCACTCGTCGGCGCCGAACCGTCGGCGGATATACGGCCCGCGGTTCGACCGGGCCGAGGAGGTGACCGATGAGTAGCGCCGGCCCGACACGGACCCAGAGCGACCTCGCCGACGTGGTCGAGATGCTGCTGGACAAGGGGGTCGTCGTCAACGCCGATATCGTCGTCTCGGTCGGCGAGACGGAGCTCCTGGGCGTCGAGATCAGGGCGGCCATCGCCTCGTTCGAGACCGCCGCCAAGTACGGCCTCGAGTTCCCCGAGGGGACCGACATGGAACGCGTCGAGCAGGCCGCCAACGGGGACGAGACCATCGGGGCCGAGGCCGGAGCCGGAGCCGGAGTCGAGGCGGGAGCCGGGACCGGGGGCGGCGAGGACGACACGGACGCGGACACCGGCGACGAGCAGGAGGACGAGGAGGAGACGGCCTCCGCGCCGGACCACCCATCCCGGAGACCGAACGCCGTCCAGGAGGTGGACGACGGTGACGAGGATTGACCTCGACGGCGAGGACGCGGCCGACGGGCTGATCGCGCTGGTCGTCACGATCGTCGAACTCCTCCTCGAGGTGATGGAGCGCGAGGCGGTCCGGCGGATGGAGTCCGGACAGCTCACCGACGAGGAGACCGAGCGGCTCGGCGCACAGCTCGCGTCCATCGAGGCCGAAATCGACCGGATCAAGGCGGACGCGGGGATCGATGAGGATGTCGAGGACCTCCGCGCACGGCTGCACGACCTGGTCGACGGGGCGGTCAGTAGCCTCGCGGTGGACGACGAGACGCTCGTCGGTGGTGGTCGGCGGTGAGCGAGCAACCGCCGGTCGGGGGCGCCCGCGAGGAGTCCGACGCCGACTCGCCAGCGTTCGACGAGGGGCGGTACCTGTACTGCGTGGTCGACGTCACCGGCGGGACGGAGGCGGCCGTCCCCGAGACGGGCATCGAGGGGGGCGAGCCCTACCTCGTGCGGCAGGGCGGGCTCGGCGTCGTCGTCCAGGCGTGTGACTCCCCGTTCGACTCGACGGACGTCGACACGGTAAAGCGGTGGCTGCTGCGCCACCAGTCCGTCGTCGACGGAGCGGGCGAGGCGTTCGGGACCCCGCTGCCGTTCCGGTTCGACACCGTCCTGAAGGGCGACGACGAGCAGGTCCGCGAGTGGCTGGACGAGGAGTCCGACGCGCTCCGGGACGCGCTTGACGACCTCGCCGGCCGGTGGGAGTACCGGATCGAGGTGGTACGCAACCGCGAGGCGTTGGAGCGGCGCCTCTCGGCCGAGGACGAGGAACTGTCCGAACTCCGGCGGAAGCGCGATGACGCCTCCGAGGGGACCGGATTCCTCATCGAGAAGCAGTACGAACAGCGGCTCGGCAGACTCGTCGAGTCGGCCCTCGACGAGGAGGCGGCGGCGCTAGCCGACCGGCTCTGCGACGTCGCGGCGGAGGTCCGGCCGGTCGAGCGGACGGCGTCCCCGCTCGGCGAGGGTCGGGGAGCAAACGGGGACGAGGAACGGACCTCGCTCGCGGTGCTCGCCGCGGAGGAACGGGAGGGCGAGATAGGGGACGTCCTCGATGAGGTCGCGGCGCGGCCGGAGGTCGAGGTGCGCTTCACGGGGCCATGGCCGCCGTACTCGTTCGCGCCGGCGATCGGGGATGGGGGTGACGGGTGACGTGAGACCGACACGGAGCAACGACGCCGTCGTCGACCTCCTCGACGTGATCCTCCGGGACGGGGTCGTCATCGAGGCCGACGTGGTAGTGACCGTCGCCGACGTCCCGCTCGTGGGCATCAACCTCCGCGCAGCCGTCGCGGGGATGACGACGATGACCCGCTACGGCATCTTCGAGGAGTGGGGGGACGACCGGCCGGTCGATGACGGGAAGGGTACTGACCGGACCGGCTGGACGAGACGGGACCGGGTAGAGCGGGCGAACCCCGCCGCGACGGCGGTCCGCAGCCGGACCCGGGCACGGCGAACCCCGGGACACGATCCGGGCAGTTCGTCTCGCGGCGGGACCGACGGTGGAACAGGCGCGGAGATCCCTCCAGGGTCCGGAGCGGACCTGTCCTAACGGACAGTAACCGCGAGGCTTGCACGTGCGTGACGAAGTTTTACTACAACGGAGTTCCAGTCGTACGACGCGATGCCACGGATCACTATAGACGAGAGCGCAGAGGGCAAGAAGGTCGTCCGCGGGACCCATACGGTCGGTCGTGTCGTCGAGGTCCGACACGGCACAGCGTACGTCGATCCGGACCCGGATCTCACCGACACGCTGATGTCCAAGCTCGGGTGGGGCAACGCGGACGAGGAGGCCTACCCGCTCCAGGAGGAGTCCATCGCGGAAGTGACCGACGACGAGATACGGATCCGGGACACGCTCTGACCGGTCGGCGAGCCTCGCCGGTCGACCGACTCCCGGCCGCCGGAGTTACCCGGACGGCCCGGACCCCTCGCCGGTCGAGGGGTCGTCCGCGGACCGGCCGTCGGAACCGTTCCCACCGACCGCACGACGCACCTCACGGTGGGCGACGACGTATCCCGCCACCCCGGCCGCACCGGTAGCGGTGCCCCCGGGGAGTCCGTACTTCCTGTAGCCCCACTTCGCCGCCTTCCTGCCGACCGTGAGCGGTCCGAGCATACGGTCCCCTCGGGCCGCGGCCCCCGGCGTCTTGGGCCTGCGACCGCAATCGGGCCGCTACCGGAACTCGTCGAGCCGCCGCTTCAGCCGCTTGGCCGCCTCGCCGGCCGCCGTCGCGAAGTCCGTCGGCGAGTCCTCGCCGGCTGTTGCTCCGGCGAAGATGATGCCCCGAGAGGAGTTGACGAGTCCGACGCCGTCGGCCAGCCCGAACTCGACGGCCGCCTCGGCGTCCCCACCCTGGGCGCCGACCCCCGGGACGAGGAAGGGGAGGTCCGGGACGAGCCCCCGCAGGGTCTCCAGCTCCTCCGGTGCCGTCGCGCCCACCACGAGGCCGACGTTGCCGCGCTCGTTCCATTCGGCCGCCCGCTGGGCGACGTACTCGTAGAGCCGCTTGTCGTTCCCGACCTCGAGGTTCTGGAAGTCGGTCGCCCCGGGGTTGGAGGTGCGCGCGAGGACGAACACCCCCTTCTCCTCCCTCGCGAGGAACGGTCCCAGGGAGTCCCGGCCGAGGTAGGGGTTGACCGTGATGGCGTCGGCCGCGAGGCCGTCGCCCCGGTCGTCGAGCAGCCTCGCGTACTGGCGGGCGGTGCTGCCGATGTCGGCGCGCTTGGCGTCGAGCAGGACCGGCACGCCCTTCCCGCGGGCGTACGCGACAGTCTCGCGCAGCGCCCGCCAGCCGTCGGCGTCCTCGTAGAAGGCGACGTTCGGCTTGTAGCAGGCGGCGTGCTCGTGGGTCGCGTCGATGATCCGCCGGTTGAACGCCCACCGCGGGAGGTCGTGGTCGGCGACCGCGCCGGGGAGCCGTGCGGGGTCGGGGTCGAGCCCCACCGAGACGACGCTGTCGGCCGCCTCGATGCGCGCCCGCAGGTCCTCGAAGAACATACCCGGTTGTCGCCGTCGGACCCGCACAAACCTTCCCATCCGGACCGAAGACAGTTACGGTCGGTCGCACACCCGTCGACCGATGGCTCCGTCACTCAGACGCACGGCCGGTGGCGCGTTCGTCGGGTTCGGCGTCGTGGCGACGCTCGCCGCGATCGTCTCCCTCCACCGGCTCCTGCCCCTCCCCGAGAACGCCGACGTTCCGGGCGGGTTCGCGTTCATCTTTCTGCTGCTCCTCTTCCTCGTCGGCCTCGGCGTGCTCGCCGCCGGGATGGCGCTCCTCGGGAGCGGTGCGGGCTGGGTCGGCGGTCTGGCCCGGTCCGTGTTCCGCGCCGCCGGCTACCTCGTCGCCGGGAGCCTCCTGGTCGCGGTGCTCTCGGTGCCGCTCACCGGGCAGTTCGAGACCGGCGTCCTGGTCGTCGGTGCGGCGCTCCTCGGCGCCCTGGTCGTCCTCCTGGGGCTCGGGGTCGGCGTGGCGAGCGTCGCGTACCGGTCAGTCGCCGGGTGAGCGGTCCGGTCGTTCGGTCGACTGATACGGTCGTGCGTAGTCTTTTACCGTCGATAACCGACCCTGTCCGGGTCATCGGCGGTAAATCGTTACGCACAACCGTATGACCGGCCGCCCGGACCGCTCGGGCAGGACCACGACCGACGCCGTTCCGCCCGGGACGACCGACGAGGCGGGGCGGGAAGTTCTTATCCCGGGAGGGCCCATTCCCGACCGTGATACGCGCGGTCGGGTTCGACCTCGACGAGACCCTGGCGGTCCCGGAGCGGGACCGCTCGACGCTGCTCGCCGAGGCGATCAGCGCGGTCGGCGCGACCGACCTTCTCTCGGGGCTCACGCGCGAGGCGTACCTCCGGGCCCACCGCGAACACTCCGGTGACCGGACCCGCGAACCGGTTTTCGAGGCGCTCGTCGAGGAGCACACCGACGGAAAGGGGGGTGTCGCCCCGGCCGAACTCGCCGACGCGTACGACCGCGCGGTCGCGACCGCGCTCGTCCCCGTCGAGGGCGGGGCCGAACTCGTCCGGACCCTCCGCGAGTCCTACCGGGTCGGGCTGCTGACCGACGGGCCGGTCCGGGCACAGCGGGGGAAACTCGAGACGCTCGGCTGGACGAACCTGTTCGACGCCGTGATCGTGACGGGCGACCTCCCCGAACCCAAGCCGGACCCGCGGACGTTCCGGCGGCTGCTCGACGAGCTCTGTGCGGTACCCGGCGAGACGGCCTTCGTCGGCGACCACCCCGAGGCGGACGTCGCTGGCGCGGCCGACGCGGGCCTCCACGCCGTGCAGGTCCGCTACCCGGGCGGGCCCGACCCCCACCCGAGGGCCGACGCCACGGTCGAACGGGCCGAACTCGCCGAGCGGCTCCCGGCGGTCGTCGAGTCGCTCTGAACGGCTCCGACCCGCCCGGTCGGGGTCGGCATCGGGGCCCGGGTAGTGGTCCGTCGATCGTAGACTTGCGGGTTCGCACTCCACTAACTTACTTGTTTCATATCGGATAGTTCTCTCGGCGCATGCAAGATGTAGGGCGCGAGTCTTGCACGAGCGAGTTGACTGATCGAGACTGTGGTCGGCGGTCAATACAGAGAGTGAAGACAGCGCGACGACCATTTCGGCCGAGCTGGATACTCCGTATCAGTAGTTGGTAATACAGTTTCTTTATTCAGAGTTAGCTTAGTATCAAAGTGAGGTCGTCTCACTCACGCTCGTGTTAGGCGGGCTCGTCTCGGAACCGTTCAATCAAGTGCTTGAACCCCTCTTTCTCTTCGAAGTCATTATAGTCATCGTCAACGCCGACGAGGAGTGTCACGTCGTTCCCGTTGTTGTCTTCCTCCTTGGTAGCGGCGACGGCGTACGCATCCCCGAGTGACGGACTGTACGTTGTTTTCAAGTCCGAGGCGAGTTCCCACAAGTCGTCAATCTTGTATTCGGTTACACCCATCTGCTTGAGGTCTTCGATATGGGCGTCCGCCCGCTTTGGCGAACTCAAACGGGCCGCTATGTACCGAAATTCTGCAAGATTGATGGTCGTGACGTACCCGTCGATTTCACCGTCGTACACGTCGTCAAGGTAGTCTTCAACATCTCCTGCTCCGAGCTCATCGAACGCAAAAGCGATGAGGGGCTCGGCATCGAATACGACCTTCATTCGTCAGTTCCCGACTGTTTGTGCTTTTGCTCCAGCTTCTCCTCATCCCGCTCCCGCTCTTCTCTGAGCATCTCGGTGGCCGTCTGTTCGCCTCCCTCGGTTTCGGACGTAGCGAGAGCCCCTCGAATCTCAGACGGACGTTTTACTGGCCGTATCACGATTTCTCCCGCTTCGTTCTCAACGAATCGCACTCGCCCCGGCGTGTCGATGTGGAGCTTGTCTCGAAATTCTTTGGGAATCGTTGCCTGCCCCTTACTCGTAACGGTGACGGTGGTTCCGTCTTCTGCGTCGCTCATACGTAATGGGTGGTGTTTAGTAATACTTCATTCTTTGTAATACTCTTCTGAAATGCCGCTCAACGGTTCCGGTTCTTCCACTCCCAAAAATGAATAAAGAAACCGCGCTACCGACTACTGGTATATCAAATCCGTAAACACCGATCCCAACTCAGGCGAACGCTTTTTTATGTGAACAAACAACATGATACATGGGCGCGCCGCCAGAATCGTTGCCCGACTTTATCGATGAGGTTCCAACATCTGGGAAGACGCTCCTGTTGCTCAACCGGACAGGACCAGAACCGCTCGCTACCATCCTGAAAAACGCGTTCGCCATACAGGATGTTACGGTCGCCGAGCGGCAAGTTCCGAATGGAACTGACGATCTGATCTGCCTAATCGACGAAGGGAGGGTTGTCACAACCTCACCGTTCGAAGCGCTCGAAGCGTCGTTCCTGCTGGTCAACGTCGATCGATATCGGACGGGGGCACGGCCCATCGATCCGGAGCGATTCCCCGACGTGTTGACGGGGTTGAACGACGTTGAATTCACCGTCAGGGGCTTTCCCACCTCGAACAAAGAGAAGCTCCTGTTGACTCTTATCTCCCGGTTTATCGAACATCTGGCGCTTTCGACGGGAACGGGCCAGCTCCACACCACCTTCCAGCGGCTGTCGCTCCTCGACGATGAGTACGGAACCAGAACGCTGTACGAGTGGCTCGGTAAGAGCGACGTCGAGACGCACGTCTACGGCGTCGCGGACGATCCGACTGTCGTGTCGGATTTGGATCTGTCCGTCCACAGTGATAATACCGCACCGTACCGCCGCTCGTGGGTACTCGCGTTCCGCGCGGCCGAGGGGACCACTGTAGGCGACCGTCTCCCCACCCACGCCGCTATGGTCGCCATCCAAACAGGATCAAACGTCTACCGCGGCCTCTGGGCGTACGACTCTGTTCGGGTAAACCGGGTTCTCGCGTACATCGACGAGGCGTTCTGAACCGGGTACTGCGACCGACACTCGGAAATCTGTTACATGACCGAGACGCGCCCTCCATCTTGCACGGGACTCCGAACATCATATGAAACTGGTAGGAACCTTAGTGGTCAATTCGCACTTCTACTGACCGGCTGATTCATCCGAATTGGTGAGAGACCAGCGAAGGTCAACTGCTGCATTCAGCCTCTCCATCTCGCACGCTGTTTCTGTCAGGCGTTGATACTATCTACCCGTTGATGAGGGGATGAACTCGCAAGCCGAGGCTTGAAGCACTGGTTAGTCGGCCGCCGGGCCCAGTCCCCAGCGCCGCCGGAGTTCGTCGAACCCGTCCACGCGGTGGTCGCCGAGCACGCAGAGGCCGCGTCGGTCGTGGCCGTGGCGCTCGACGTGGACCGCGTCGAGGCCGGCGTTCCACGCCGCACCGACGTCGTGGGGGCCGTCGCCGGCGAGGATGCCCCGTTCGCGGGCGTCGAGCAGCCCCATGTCGGCGAGCGCCCGCTCGACCGGCCCGGGATCGGGCTTCCACCCCGTCTCGTCCGTACAGCAGACCACCGTGTCGAACCAGTCGCGGATGCCCAGGTGCTCGAGCACGGGTTCGGCGAGGTAGGACTGGCAGTGGGTCACGAGCCCCAGCGGCGCGTCCACCTCGGCGAACCACTCGGCGTCCTCGTAGAGGAACGTCGACTCCGCGCGGGCGACCGGGTCCTCCTCCTCGTGGAAGACCGTCCAGAACCGGTCCGGATCGACCCCCCACGACCGGACGACGGCGTTCGGGTCGCCGCCGAGCGAGTGCCAGACGGTCTCTGCCCCCTCCTCGGTGATCTCGTGGCCCAGTCGGTCCCCCACTCTCCCCATGACGTCGTGGACGTATCCCGGCTCGGTGTCGACGAGCGTCCCGTCGAGGTCGAGCAGCCAGACGTCGTATTCGTCGGCGACCATCGGACAGCTAGCTAAAGGATAGATGAGTATATGCTTTTCTGCCGAGTCGTGAGCCGACGGTATAGTCGCGGCTCCGGCCCCCGGAGGTGGCCGGAAACGGCCCGCCGGACGTCACCGCCCCCCGTCGAGTTCACGGACGACCTCCGGGGGGTTGCCCCCGACGAGGACCCCGGACGGGACGTCCCCGGTCACGACCGAGCCGGAACTGACCACCGAACCGTCCCCGACGGTCACGCCGGGGTTGAGGGCCGCGCGTCCGCCGATCCAGACGTCGTCGCCGACGTGGACGTTGTACCCGTAGTCACACCGGAACGGCGGCTCGACGTGGGCCTCGCCGCGGTTGAACCGTCCGGTAAGCTCGCGCGCTCCCGCTCGGCGACCAGTTCGGGGTCGGTCGGGTCGTAGGGCTCGCCGCGCAGCATCCGCTCCTTCTCGCCGGGCATGCCCCGGCCGAGACCGCTCGCCCGGATACGGGCTGCGGTCCGCCGTCGGCCCGGCCCTGGCGGTGGGGGCCGCGCCGGGCTCGGAACCGGGATAGCCGAGGACCTCCCGGTGATCCGTCGGGTCGTCGATGGGGTCGTGGGGACCCTCGTCCTGTTACAGCCGGTCGCCGCCCGGCGTGCCACCGTCGGCTCCCGCTCCGGTGGCCCGGCTCCCCGTCCCCGTCCCCGTTCGATCGGAGATGCCCCGGAGCACGAGGACGATGACGGCCCACGTGATCCCGATGAGCACGAACAGGACCCCCGTGACGAGGGTTCCGACGAGGCTCGCGGCGACGGCCGCACCCGCCACCGCGACCAGCGGCATCGCGACGCTCCGGACGCCGAGCGCACCCGCCTGCAGCAGCCGGAGGTCGTACTTCCCGCTGAGCCGCCCGGCGCCCGTGTAGAACGCGGCCGCGCCGAGGCTCGCGATCAGGTAGAGCGCGAACACCGGGTCGGAGGAGAACCCGACGCCGGTGAGGTAGAGCGGGAGCGGCGCGAAGAACGCCGAGAACCCCGTGAAGAAGAGGACGACGCCGAGGAAGTCCGCGGTCAGCGTCGGCGTGAACCGCTCGGCCATCCGTTCGGGGTGGCGGCTCCGGGTCCGCCAGTAGAGCCGCGTCGGGGTGAACTGGAACGTCGCACCCCGGGCTCCTCGCCGGCCGGTCGAGAGGAACCGCTCGGCCCGGTCGCGGTTCAGCGCCTGATCTTCCGCTCCGAGGGGGCGGGCATCGTCCGATGGAGGACGACCGCGGCGACGGCAGCCGAGACGCGCACGCGACGAACAGGTAGCGCTGGCTCGTCGTCGGCCCGACGAGCCGCCCCACGGTCGCCGACCAGACGATGCCGAGCAGGAGGCCGCTCGCCCAGCCGTAGCCCTGGTACTTGTTCAGCGCCGCGATCTCCGTGCTCCACCGGTCCTCGGGGACGTCCGCGACGACGAGCAGCGTCAGCACCGGCCCCGCGGCCGCGAACGAGAGCCACAGCAGCGCGTTCGCCCCGATCACCGGCGGGAGCGTCGACAGGAACGGCGTGGCGCCGAGACCGACTGCCACCCCGAGCAGGCTCGCCACGAGACCGACCGGCGGTTCCCAGTCCGGTCGGCCAGCCGTCCCCAGACGATGGCATCCGGGGTGCCGACGACGCCGCGACCGCCCCCAGCAGCCCGAGTTCGAACGGGTCGCCGCCCAGCGCGATCACGCACAGCGGGACGAGCAGCGACGCCGCCCCCAGCGCGACCGACCCCGGATCCCAGCCGTACAGCCGGCGGTGACCCTCTATTGGCGGCCGGTGTTCCGGACGGAGGAAATACCCACGGGGTTCGGCGGAACCCCGTCGCCGGGCCCGCCACCGCCGGCCTACCCGGACCCGGTGACCCGCAGGCTCGATCCGAGGTACTTGTGGAGGACCTCCGCCACATCGTCGGCCCGGAACGCTCCGAGGTCGGCGGCGACGGCCTCCCGGAGCCCCGACAGGTACGCCTCGTCGGTCCGGAGTTCGCGGAAGTCGACCGAGGCCACGTGGACCCCGAGGGACTCCTCCGCCAGGTCGCGGAGGTGCGGTTCGTCGTTGACCTCGCCGCGCCAGAGGTTGTCCCTGAAGAACAGCCAGCCGTCCTCGCCGGGGGGCACGGCCCGCTTCCGGAGCACCGTCTCGAACGTCTCCGGGTCGACCGAGACGTCCGGGTCCACCGGCTCGAGCCGGAACGTCACGCGGAAGACGTACTCGGCGTCCACGCTCAGTCGTACAGCTCGTCGAACCGGGCCGCGAGGTCCGTGTCGTTCGCCGTTATCCCGCCGGCGTCGTGGGTCGTCAGCCGGACCTCGACCTCGCGCCAGGTGACGATCAGTTCGGGGTGGTGGAACGCCTCCTCGGCGAGGCCGGCCGCCCCGGAGGCGAATCCCACGCCCTCGAGGTAGGAGTCGAACTCGTAGGTACGGACGATCTCGTCGCCGTCGCGGTCCCAGTTCTCGGGGAGCCGCTCGGCGATCTCCTCGTCTGTGAGCAGGTCTGCCATGTCCACCGGTTCACCCGCCCGGCTCATAAGCGTGGCCCGGGTCCCCCCCGCGGGTTCGCCTCGACCGACCGCGCGCACTGGTCGCGGATCCGGGGGAAACGGTATGTGGACGGTTGCCGAAGGACCGTGCGGTATGGTACCGACACTCGCTCCCGGGCGGTCGTCGGGCCGCTTCGACCGGTGCTGTCCGGAGTGCGACTCGGGGCTCGCGAACTGCCAGGGCCCGCTCCCCTGCACGGACTGCGAGTGGATCGAGCGGGGTTAGACGGGCTCGAAGGCCAGGAGGCGGTCGTCCCGCGTCTCGGGGCTCCCGACGACCGGCCGGACCGCCCCGCCGACGTCCGGGGCCGCGTCGGCGTCGAGGACGATCCCCGTCACGCGGACGGGGCCGAACTCGGCGACCGCGGTGACGTACGGGGCGTCGTCCTCGAAGCGCGGCGGCGGGACGTGGACGACCTTACGGGTGATCACCTCGCCGGTCCCGGGGAGGGGCGTCTCCTCGAGTTCGCTCGACCCGCAGTCCGGACAGACCCGCCGCGGCGGGAGGTAGTTGTGCCCGTTCTCGCAGGCGAGGTAGAACCCGTGGCCGGCCTCGATCGCCTCCAACAGGTCGTCGTAACCGTCGTCGCGGTACCGGGGGGTCACGCCACCACCTCCGCCGGGGCCGGGATCGCTACATCCGCTCGCGGGTCCCCCCGTCCCGATCGAAGTACGCCCGGGCCATCAGCGCGTACGCGCCGGGGAAGGTGACCCCGGCGCGGACCTCGTAGAGGTCGTCCGCGGCCATCGCCAGGCCCTCGATCGCCCCCGCGGTGCCGACGTTGTGCATCCGCTCGGCCCCACCCACGAGGAGGACGTCGGCCTCGCCGCTCCGCAGCTGTTTCACCGCTTCTCGGACGGCGACGCCCGCCGACGTACACGCGCTCTCGTAGCGCGTCGCCGGCGCGCGGAGGCCGGCGGCCTCGGCCATCAGCGGTCCCTGGTGGCCCTGCGCCTCGGTCACCTCGCCCATGAAGTTCCCGTAGAGCAGTGCCTCGACCTCCCCCCGCGGGACGTCCGCATCCCCGAGGGCGGCCACAGCAGCCTCCGCGAAGAGGTCCCGTCCGATCGGGGTGAGCGCCGAAGGGCGCGAGCCCCACTCCGGCGACGGGTACCCGGTCCATACCGACGGAGCGGGATCGTCGGATAAAAGCCTGCCCGACCTTACGACTCGTGTGCGGACCCGGGGGCACCCCTACCGGCTGGCGGCTCCCTCCCGACGACCGGGGTCGGACGGCTCGCCCCGACCGATCCCGGTCCCCGCGCTCGGCGGGGCCGTCCGGTCCGCAACCACAGGCGCTATACCCCGCCCGGCCGGAGTTCCCCGGGATGAGCGCGGACACCGTGGACGCCGACGCCGAGGGCGAGGAGGTCTCGCGGCGGGAGGCGTGGGTGATGGCCGCCCGGCCCCAGACGCTCCCGGCCGGCGCCTCGCCCGTCGTCGTCGGGACGGGGCTGGCCGTCCACGAGGGGGTGTTCGCGCCCCTCCCCGCACTCCTCGCCCTCCTCGGGGCGCTCTGCATCCAGGTGGGAACCAACTTCGCCAACGACTACTACGACGCGGTGAAGGGCGCCGACACCGAGGACCGCGAGGGGTTCACCCGGGTGACCGCCGGCGGGCTCATCCCCGCCGGGTCGGTCCGACGGGCGATGTACCTCGCCTTCGCCGTCGCGGTTCTCCTCGGGGTCTACCTCGTCTACATCGGGGGCTCCCCGATCGTTGTCGTCGGGCTCTCGGGGATCGCCGCCGGGATCCTCTACACCGGCGGACCGTACCCGTACGGCTACCGAGGGCTCGGCGACCTCTTCGTCTTCGTCTACTTCGGGCTGGTCGCGGTCGTCGGAACCTACTACGTCCAGGCTGTCGCCGCAGCCCCCGTGGGCGCGTTCCCGCTCTCGATACCGCCGGGGACCGTGCCGCTCGCGGCGATCGTCGCGTCGCTCCCCGCCGCCGGCCTCTCGACGGCCATCCTCGTCGTGAACAACGTGCGCGACCGGGAGACGGACCGGCGGGCCGGCAAGCGCACCCTCGCCGTGATGCTCGGCTACCGCTGGTCGCGTGCCGAGTTCGCGCTCCTCGTGGGGATGGCCTACGTCGTCCCCGTCGTCCTCTCCCTCGAGGGGTTCGGTCCGTTCGTCCTCCTGCCGCTTCTGACCGCCCCGCTCGCGGTACGGGTCGGCCGGACGGTGTTCACCCGCACGGACGGGACGGCGCTGAACCCCGCGCTGGAGGCGACCGGCAAACTGCTCGCGGCGCACTCGGTCCTGTTCGCCGCGGGGCTCGCGCTCCCCCGCCTCGTATGAACGTCGAGTCGTTCGCGCTGGAGCTCTCGCGGCCCCTCTCGACCGCACGCGGCGACATCGTCGAGCGCGAGGGGTTCCTCGTCCGGGTCGAACGCGACGGCGAGACGGGCTACGGCGAGGCGACGCCGCTCCCGGGCTGGACGGAGTCGCTCGAGGAGTGCCGGGCGGCACTGGATGCCGTCGACGGGGATCCCACGGCGCTCGCGCTCGCCGGCATGGACGGGACGCCCGCGGCCCGTCACGGGCTCGAACTGGCGCTGTCCGACGCCGCGGCGCACGCGCGCGACGAGCCACTCTCCCGCTATCTCGGTGGCGAGGGGACCGTCGACCGGGTGCCGGTGAACGCCACCGTCGGCGACGGCCCGCCGCCCCGGACCGCCCGCGAGGCCCGCGAGGCCGTCGCCGAGGGCTTCCCGGCAGTGAAGGTGAAGGTCGGTTCGCGGCCGCTCGACGCGGACCTCGACCGGCTGGCCGCCGTACGGGAGGTCTGCCCGGACGTCGAACTCCGCGCGGACGCGAACGGCGCATGGGACCCGGGGACGGCCCGGCGGGGGCTCCGCGACCTGGCACCGCTGGACGTCGCGTACGTCGAGCAGCCACTCCCCGCGGCGGACCTCGCGGGCCACGCACGCCTCCGGGGCGAGGGGGTGGGGGTCGCCCTCGACGAGTCGCTCGTCCCGGCCACCGTCGACGAGACCCTCGCGGCGGGGGCGGCCGACGTCCTGGTCCTGAAGCCGATGGCGCTCGGCGGTCCCGCCCGCGCGCGGGAGGCAGCGCTCCGCGCGAGGGCGGCGGGGGTCGAACCGGTCGTCACCACCACCATCGACGGGTCGCTGGCCCGCGCGGCGGCCGTCCACGTGGCCGCGTCGGTCCCGGCCGTCGCGCCCTGCGGGCTGGCGACCGGGCCGTGGCTGACGACCGACCTCACCGAGGAGGACCCCGCGCCGGTGGTCGACGGCGTCGCTCGGGCCCCGTCCGGGCCGGGCAACGTCGCGGCGACCCCTCGGCTCCCCGGGGATGGGGAGTGAGATTTCACGACCGCCGGTCGAAAGTTCAATAGGGGTCACCCACCTCAACGGCGGAGTATGCGCGACTGGTTGGCCCACCGTGCCGACGCGACCCCGGAGGCCCCGGCGCTGTGTGAGGGGGACGGCACGGTCACAACGTACGCGACCCTCGACGCCGACGTCGAGGAGCTCGCGGGCCGACTGTCGACCCACGGGACGGGCGTCGACGACCATCTGGGCGTGGTCATGGAGACGCGCCCGGCGTTCGTCGAGGTGATCCACGCGGCGATGCGCGTGGGGGCGACGCTCGTCCCGCTGAACACGCGGCTCACGGCGGCGGAACTCGCTGACCGGCTGGAGGTCGCGGACGTGGACTGCCTGCTGTGTGGCGCCGGGACGGCCGAGCGGGCGGTCGAGGCGGCCGACCTGGCCGACCGGGCGGTCCCGGTCGCCGGGATCGACGGCGGGACCGACGGCGGGACCGACCTCCTCGGGGCCGACCCGGAGGCGTTCGAGGTGCCCGCGATGACACTCGACGGCATCGAGGCCATGCCGTTCACCTCGGGGACGACCGGCCGGCCGAAGGCGGTCCCCCTCACGGCGGCGAACCTCGCGGCCAGCGCCGCCACCTCGGCGTTCCGGCTCGGCCTCGACCCCGGGGACCGCTGGCACGTCGTCCTCCCGATGTACCACATGGGCGGGCTCGCCCCGGTCTACCGGTCGGTGCTCTACGGCACCTCCGTCCTCGTCGAGGACACCCGCGGGGGGTTCGACCCGGAGCGGACGCTCGACGTCGTGGCCTCGAACGGGGCGACCTGCACGTCGCTGGTCCCGACGATGCTCCGGAGCCTCCTCGACGCCAGGGAGGGGGCGGGGAACCCGTTCCCCGACGCGCTCCGGTTCGTCCTGCTCGGCGGCGCGCCGGCCTCCGCGTCGCTGCTCGAGTCCTGCGCCGAGCGGGACGTGCCGGTCTGTCCGACCTACGGAATGACCGAGACCGCCTCGGGGGTCGCCACCGCCGTGCCGCGGGAGACCCGCGAACACCCCGGGACCGTCGGGAGTCCGCTGCTGTTCACCCGGGTGACCGTCGTCGACGAGGACTGCCGCGAGGTCGTCCCCGGGGGGACGGGCGAACTCGTCGTCGCCGGGCCGACGCTCACCCCGGGCTACTACGGCGAGACGGCCTCGACCCGCGAGCAGTTCTGCTCGTTCGGCTTCCGTACGGGCGACGTCGGCTACCGCGACGAGGTCGGCCGGCTCTACGTGCTCAACCGGCTCGACGACCGCATCATCACCGGGGGCGAGAACGTCGACCCGGGCGAGGTCGTCGACGTGGTGCGGGACGCACCGGGGGTGATCGACGCCGCGGTCGTCGGCCTGCCGGACGAGGAGTGGGGCGAGCGCGTCGCGGCGCTGCTCGTCGTCGACCGTGAGGCGTTCGACCGTGAGGCGTTCGACCGGCACTGTCGGGAGCGGCTGGCCGGGTTCAAGCTCCCCCGGACCGTCGGTTTCGCCGACGAGCTCCCCCGAACCGCCTCGGGAACGGTCGACCGGGCGGGGGTCAGGGAGCGGCTGCTCGGCGACGACTGAGGGCGATCGGGGTCGCCGGACGGGACGAGCCGGGACGGCGCCTACTCCCCGTTCTCCTGTGCGTCGACGACGGCGACGCCCGCGAGGTTGACGATGTCCTTGACCTCGTCGCCGCGCTGGAGGACGTGCACGGGCTTGTCCATCCCGACGAGCATCGGGCCGATGGCCTCGGCGCCGCCGAGCCGCTGGAGGAGCTTGTAGGCGATGTTCCCCGCCTCGAGGTTCGGGAACACGAGCACGTTCGCGGGCTCGTCCAGGTCGGAGAACTCGTAGGTGTCGGTGAGCATCTCCTCGACGACGGCGGTGTCGGCCTGCATCTCCCCGTCGACCGGGAACTCGATGTCGGGGTCGGCCCGGAGCCGCCGGGCCGCGTCGCGGACCCTCGCTGTCCCCTCGTTCTGGACGCTCCCGAAGTCCGAGTAGGAGAGCATCGCCACCCGTGGGTCGACGTTGAACCGCTCGGCGAGCTTCGCGGTCCGCTTTGCCACCTCCACGAGCACGTCCGACTCCGGCGCCTGGTTGACCGTCGTATCGGCACAGAAGACCACTCTGTTCTTGAACGTGAGCATGTAGACGCCGGCGGCGTGCTCGACGTCGGGGGCGGTTCCGACGACCTGGAGCGGCGGGCGGAGCGCCGAGGGGTAGTGGTGCATCAGCCCGGTGAGCATCGCGTCGGCGTCGCCCGTCTCGACCATCACGCTCCCGAGGTAGTTGCCGTCCCGGACGAGTTCGCTCGCCTCCCGGCGGGTGATGCCCTTGCGCCGCCGGAGCTCGTAGAGCCGGTCGGCGTACGCCTCGAGGTTCCCCTCCTCGGGGTCGACGATCTCCGGGTCGAAGTCCAGCCCGAGCCGCTGGCTCTGCTCCCAGATCCGGTCGCGGTCCCCGACCAGTACCGGCTCGGCGATCCCCTGGTCGAGCAGCTGGTAGGCCGCCCGGATCATCTTCTCGTCGCCGCCCTCCGCGAGGACGACACGCTTCGGTTCGGACTTGGCCTTGTTCAGCACGACGCGCATCATCTCCCGGGACTTCCCGAGCCGGGCCTCCAAGCGGTCGACGTACCGCTCCATGTCAAGGTCCTTCCGGGCGACGCCGGACTCGACCGCCGCGCGGGCGACCGCCGGGGCGACCTCGAACAGCACCCGCGGATCGACCGGCTTCGGGATGATGTACTCGGGACCGTACTGGAGCGGCTGGTCGCCGTAGGCCTTCACGACCGAGTCGGGGACGTCCTGTCTGGCGAGTTCGGCGAGCGCCTCCGCACAGGCGACCTTCATCTCCTCGTTGATCTCCGTCGCGCGGACGTCGAGCGCACCCCGGAATATGAACGGGAACCCGAGGACGTTGTTCACCTGGTTCGGGTAGTCCGAACGCCCGGTCGCCATGATGACCGTATCGTCACGGGCGGCCTTGGCCCGCTCGTAGGGGATCTCCGGGTCGGGGTTCGCCATCGCGAAGACGATCGGGTCGTCGGCCATCGACCGGACCATCCCCTCGTCGACGATCCCCCCGACCGAGAGGCCGACGAACACGTCCGCCCCTGCCATCGCGTCGGCGAGATCGCCCTCCGGGACGTCGCGGGCGAACTCGCGCTTGAACTCGTTGACGTCGCCGGCCTCGGCCCGCTCCCGGGTGATGATCCCCGAGGAGTCGAGCATCGTGATGTTCTCCTTCCGTGCGCCGAGCGAGACGTAGAACCGCGCGGTGGCGATGGCCGAGGCCCCCGCCCCCGAGAAGACGACGTCGAGGTCGCCGAGCTGCTTGCCGGCGATGTCACAGGCGTTGATCAGGGCAGCCCCGGAGATGATCGCCGTGCCGTGCTGGTCGTCGTGGAAGACCGGGATGGACATCTCCTCGCGGAGCCGCTCTTCGATCTCGAAACAGCCCGGGGCCTTGATGTCCTCCAGGTTGATGCCGCCGAACGTCGGCTCCATCGCCTTCACCGACCGGATGATGTCGGCCGGATCCTGCTGGTCGAGTTCGATGTCGAAGACGTCGATGTCGGCGAACCGCTTGAACAGCACGCCCTTCCCCTCCATGACGGGTTTGGACGCCTGGGCGCCGATGTCGCCGAGCCCGAGCACCGCCGAGCCGTTCGAGACGACCCCGACCATGTTCCCCTTGGTGGTGTAGGTGTAGGCGTCCTCGGGGTTCTCGTGGATCGCCATACAGGGCGCGGCCACGCCCGGGGAGTAGGCGAGCGAGAGGTCGCGCTGCGTGTTCGTCGGTTTGGTGGTGGAGATCTCTATCTTGCCCGGCTGATCCTGGCGGTGATATTCGAGCGAGTCCTCGTCGAGTCCCATGACGGGTCGCCGTCGTGGAGCGGCAAAAAGCTATCCGGTGGGCCGACGGCGACGCTCGCGGCGCGACCGTCCCCGGCGGCGGAACGTACCATACAAGTCGTCCCGGCCCCGAGGACCGGCATGGATCGGCGTACCCGCCGACTCGCCGGCGCGTCGGCCGCGCTGACGTTCGTCCTCGTCCTGCTGGGGGTGTACACGGCGGCGACGGGCGCGGGGCTCACCTGCGCACAGCGGTGGCCGCTGTGTGACGGCGCCGTCTTCGGCCTGTTCCCCGCCGACCTCCCCTCGTTCGTCGAGTGGTTCCACCGGCTCTGGGCCATGGTCACCGGGCTCGTCGTGGTCGGCGCGACGCTGAGCGCGTGGCGCGGCGACGCCGACCGCCGGGTGGCCGGCGCGCTCGCCGCCGCGACGCTCATGCTCCCGTCGCAGGTGATCCTCGGGGCGCTCACCGTAACCCGGTACGAACTGCTGATCCTCGTCGCGCACTTCGTCACCGCGTTCGCCATCCTCACGCTCCTCGTCGCCGCCGCGGTGTGGGCCTACGCGGGCCGTGTCGACCTCCCGGTCCGCCGCCGACAGGCCGCCCTGCTGGCGGTCGCACTCCTCCCCGTCTACGCGGTGCTCTCCCCGCGGCTCCTGCTCGTCTACTCGCCCCGCCGACGGGCCCTCGCGGGTCCTCGCGGGTACGAGCGCCGCGGTACTGTTCGTCGAACTCGTCGCCGGCCGACAGTCCTACGGCGCGACGGGCGAACTGCTGATGCTCGGCGGCGCGCTCGTCGCGTTCGTCGCCGCCGGCCTCGCCGCCCGGCGGCTCCGCGCCGACCGCGACCCGGCGACGCCCACGGGCGGGGCCGCGAGCGGCGACTAGACGAAGTCCTCGAGTCCGGACTGCTGGTCGTCCTCCCCGGCGGCGTCCGCGCGGTCCGCCTGATCCGTCTCCGCCCCGGCGGCGTCCTCCTCTTCGGATCCCGTCGCGTCGGTCAGCGTGGCCTGCCCGCCCGTGTCGGGCTCCCCGGAGCCGTCCTCGCCGGCGTCCGCGTCCGCTCCGTCGCCGTCCGCCCTGTCCTCGCCCGCGCCGCCGAGCGTCTCCCCGGGGAGGAACGCGTCCCCCGAGTGCTCGACGGCCTCGCGCTCCCGCAGCTCCTCGGCCTCCTCGACGATCGACTGGACCTTGTTCGTCGACTCGCCCGACCCGGTGACGAACGCGACGTGCTCGGCGTCGAGTTCGTACCGGGCGGCCATCGCCACCGTCAGCTCCCGGGGCTTGCAGTAGGCCGTCATCGCCGAGAGGTACGGGAGGACCGACCGCCGCGCGGTGGCGACGCTCATCCCCTCGGCCTCGGCGACCTTCCGGGCGACGTAGTCCCGCTTGTCGCGCGTGCCCTTCGAGCGTCCGAGCTTCGACCAGAACGACGGCGGGCCGTAACGGGTCCACCCGCCCTTCGACTCGCGGCGCGAGGCCGCGACGCCGGCGGTCATGTTGTCGGTCGCGTACCGCCAGAAGCGGTACTGCTGTGTGGCCCGCGTCCGCCCGAGCCAGACGTCCGCGTCCGCGAGGTGCTCGTAGGCGTCGGCGAGCTCCGCTCCCGCATAGTCCTTCGGGACGTTGTCCTCGATCCAGTTGATCAGGTCGTCGGGCGTCTCGTCCACGTCGTAGGAGGCCTCTAGAGCCTCCTGCGCGTCGGCCTCCTTGATGACGGTGTCGAGATACTCGAAGATGCCCCGCTCCTTGTCCCGCGAGCCGGTGACGACGTCCTCCTCCCTGAGCACGCGACTCCCCTCGGCCACGGCCTGGAGGTCGTTCACCGCGCCCCGGAGGTCCCCCCGGTTGCGCTCGGCGATGGCCTCCAGCGCGTCGGACTCGTACTCGATGCCCTCCTTCCGGCAGACGTCCCGGAGGACGGGCACGATCGAGCGCGGCGAGACGTCCCTGAACTCGATCGTCTCGCAGGCGTCGCGGAGCCCCTGACTCATGTCGTAGAACTCGTTGGCGATGAGCACGACCGGCTGGCCGGCCTCCTTCACGAGCCGCGTGATGGCGCGGGTTCCACCTCTATCGGCGTTACCGTGGACGTTGTCCGCCTCGTCGAGGATCAGCAGCTGCCGGCCGCTCTCGGGGTCGCGACCGCCGCCGTCCCCGCTGTCGCCCCCCTCGTAGTCGATGGTCCGAAGCGACTGGTTCATCGCCGCGCCGCCCGCAAGCCGGTCGATCTCGTCGCCGGTGCGGGAGTCGCTGGCGTTGAGCTCCATGACGTCCCAGCCCATGTCCTCGGCCAGCGCGTGCGCCGCAGAGGTCTTGCCCACCCCCGGCGCGCCGTGGACGATGACCGCCTGCCGGCCCTCGTCCCAGGACTCGGCCCACTCCCGGAGCTGGTCGCGGGCCGTGTCGTTGCCGCGGACCTCCGACAGCGTCGTCGGGCGGTACTTCTCCGTCCAGTCGGTCATTACCGGAGGGTGGCGGGTAGCGCGTTTAGTGGTTGCGGAGCGGTGTTACCGACGCCACCGGTCCAGCCAGACGAGTTCGTTCGCCAGTTCGCTTGGTGTGTAGTAAGCAGACCTGTTCGAGGGTTGACTGCACCTTCCGGGTCGTCACGAAGGTGGTTCGTATGTGTCACGATTTCCGTGTGTTCGATCTCGTCGGAGACCTCCCCGCGAAGTCCGTCCTGTTGTGTGTAACGAGAACGTGCCTGTGCTCGCCGCAGTATTCCGGTAGTCGCTGGTCGTTCGTAGCCTCGCCGAACACCGTCCTGGCTTGGACGACCTCGTACCCGTTCGAGCGGAGCGTCGTGACGAACGCGCTCGGAACCTGTTCGTCGGTCAGGATAGACAACGGTACTCAGATTTGCACGTCGAAGCGGAAGCGTGATGTAGGCGACAGCACCGACGAATGATGCCGATCGCGGATTTCGTTGAGTGACAGAGAAAAAGAGCGGCAGAAGGAACGTCTCACGGAGGCGAAGTACGCGGCTCGGAAACGGTCGGGGGTACCGATGCCGCGGGAGGGGACCGTCCGCCGCCGGGGTTGGTCACCGACTGAGGCCGAGCTGCCCGCCGTCTGCGAGTGGCTACGCCGCCGTGGACAGGCCCGCTACTCCATTTCGGTACTGCATCCAAGGGTACAGCGCTGGATTCGCTGCAAAGCTTGGACGTACTATAGCAGTCCGTACTTATTTCTTGTTAGTCCATCGAGTCTAAGACATGGTGTGGCCACGACGGGGATTAAGCCCGGTAATCGGGGTTCTCCTGATGATAGTGATAACCATCCTACTTGCGTCCATCTTTGCCGTGGAGACGTTAACGTTCGGTGAAGACCTCGACGAGAGAGACGGACAGTTCGAAGGGGCGGTCGAAACGATGTCGGGGAACCCTTGGAGCGGGGAGCGGGGAGACCTCGTTCGGGTGGCGAACAACCGAGCCGGCGCAACAGACGTGACCTACCGCGTGAACTTCACGATTAGACCGGGATCCAATACGATCGGTAACTCCCTGAATAGCGTCTATCTGGAGGTAACAACCGGATCCCCGGCCATGTTTTCGAATACCGAACTGGCCGATCTGAAGTGGGTCGGTGTCGACGAGGGGAGCGACGGAACCATCGATCAGTACATCACCGACGACGTCGATAGTTGGCAGATACAGAACGATGGAACCGCCCTGAAAATCGGCTTCTCGGGATCCGCCTATACTGCCAGCCCGAACGATTCCGTTGTCGTGATCTTCGACGGCGTAGAGAACCCGTCCGACGCAGGTGAATACGATCTGCGCGCCGAGACGAGCGGGGACGGAAACTGGCACTACGGAACGATCACGATCAGGGAGTGAATCCGATCTCCTCTCGTCGACTCCTCTGTAGGAGTGACTGGATCGAAGTGCGAGTGACGGTCAGTCGCGTCCACCACCTGATACCGATGTCTCCACCTTGCTCCGGTGCGCCCGGGGAAGGTTCAGCGTGACGATAGTACCGCGAGGTTCGCGACGCTTGATGTCTATTTCCCCGCCGAGACGCGTAGCGATCCACCGGACCACCCACAGGCCGAGACCGGACCCGTGTTGGAGAGGAGATTCGTCCCCCTGTACGATCGCTTTCCTCTCGTGGTCCGGAATACCGGGCCCGTTATCCAGGACTGAGACACTCAAGGGATAGGTCCGGTCAGGATCGTAGCTGGCCCGTATCTCGACGCAAGGCTCCGTGGTGTCGTTGTGTTGGATAGCGTTTTCGACGAGCTTCGTCAGCGCAAGGCGTATCAGGTCTTCGGACCCCCCGAAGACGACACCGGACGGAACGTCGTAGTCATAGGTCGTTCGCGGGTGATCGGCCGTGATTGATGCCAGTAGCTCCTCGACCAGAGGCGAAAGGGGAACGTCGCGGGAGTTCCTGTCAGTAGTCGCCATGAGCTGATCGATTTCGCGAGCCTCTTCCGAGAAACGGGTCAGGTCCCGTGCGGTCCGAACGATGGTCTCGGTGTAACCGACGAGGGTGGGGTCGTCGACGCTCTTCTGGAGCAGTTCCACCTGACCGAGAACGACGTTCATGTCGTTACGGAGGTTGTGTCGGAGTACCCGGTTGAGGACTTCCAGGCGTTGCTGGCGGGTAATCCGGGATGTTACATTGCGTAGGGCGATCGTGTATCCGATACAGTGGCCGTGTTGGCCGGTCAACTCCGAGACCGTCGGTTCGAACAACTCCCGTCCTGTACTGGCCTGCAGTTCGACGGTCTCGGTTTCCCGGAGGTCCGGAAAGGGCGCCTCCAGAAGCCCCTCGATGTCGGCTCCGACCACTTCGGGCGTCGTGATATCAAGTACCTGTTTGGCGGCGGGATTGACCTCCACCACCGTTCCTTCCCCGTCGATCACGATCACGACGTCTTCTAGCTCTTCGATGACGGTCGCCGGAGCGATGTTGTGCGCTCCCGGGACGTTCTGGAAGAGACGATAGCGTTTGAGGCCGCTCACTACGGCGATGGCGCCTGCGAGGAAACCGACCGCGCTCGTCCTCGGGAGGGCGAGCGGCGCGATGTGTTCTATTCGGATCCCGAACAAAAGTGACATCCAGGGAACTGTCCCAAAGACACCCAGCACCGTCCCGGTCGCCGAATCGAGGTGTTCGTAGCGGTGGAACGTCCACAGCAGTATACCGCTCCCGATCAGTATTAGTCCACCGGCATAGAGGAGAGCGAGCCACTGTACTATCCCGAGGACGGTCACGATCACGCCGTAGAGACCACTGGCCATATCCGGGGACGGAAGTCGTAGCGAGGACAGGAACTGTGAACCGAAGATCAGTGCTGTCGCCACCAACCCCACACCTGGCACCGTCGCAGTGATGCCCACAATGCCGGCGGAAACCAGTTCGTTCCGCCCTGTGTATTCAAAGGAGAACAACAGCCAAGGGACCGGGACGAGAAGACTGGTAGTTATCGCCGATGCGAGAATGATCATTCGCGGGAGATCCAAGACGACGGCTGCGCCGATCGCGAGTGCGCCCGCGACCGTCAGACCGGCGACGGCCGCGAACAGGCCGGCGCCCGGTGCCTCTCGGTGGCGCCAGGCCGTCCATGCCGCCACGAGGAACAGTCCCGCGACGAGTAGGAAGGCGACAGCAACGGGCGACCACTCCATGAATACTCCTACGTCCCGTGAGAGGATATTTCAGTTTACTGTTCAGCTTTGCACGTTGAAGGGGGAGCGTGATGTAGGTGGACGCACCGACGAATGATGCCGATCACGGACTTTCTGTCGTGCACGTCAGCGCTTGACGAGTTCGAGTCGCCGTCTCCACCGCAACGTCACCGTTCCTCACCGGGTACGACTGGGACGCGGACCAACTCATTCACGAACGGTTCGAGGAACTTCAGAACCATGGTGAAACACGCTCGTCACAGGACGGCTACATCATCCTCGACGACACCATCACCCAGAAAGTCGGGGACGAAGTCCCCGGTGTCGGCTACGTCTACGTTCACGCCGAAGGTCACACCGTCTGGGGCCAGGACATCGTCTACGCCTTCTACGCCGACCACGAAACCGCCTCCCTACACCGAAACCGGAGAGCGGGTCCGTTCGTCCGGACCTGACCTGTCCATCCCCCGAACCTGTCCCATCCCCCGCACAGGGTGCCGACGGGGACGTCCGTCGTCCCCGGCCCTCACTCGCGGACGGCCACGAACCGGAGGCGCCGGTAGTCGGCCGTCCAGGTCCCGTCCTCGAACAGCTCCCCCCGCAGGCGGTCGGCGGCGGCCGCGCGGATCGCGTCCCGCTCGGGCTCGGGGACCGAACCCAGGAGTTCCTCGCCGAACATCCGCAACCAGTTCTCGAGCCCCGCCTCGCCGTCCTCGAGTTCGGTCGGTCGGTCGAACAGTCGGGCGAACCGGACCTCGAAGCCGTGGCGTTCGAGCCGCGAGGCGTACTCGCCGACGGTCGGGAAGTGCCACGGGTCGCCGGGATCGAACCCCCTGTCGGTGAGTTCGGCCTCGACGGCGGCGGCGAGCCGGGCGACGTTCCCGCTCCCGCCGAGTTCGGCGACGAACCGGCCGCCCGGGCGGAGCGCGTCACGGACCGAGGCGATCGCGTCGTCCTGGTCGGCCCCGTCGACCCAGTGGAGCACCGCGTTCGAGAGGACGGCGTCGAACGACCCCTCGAACGGGAGCCGTCGGGCGTCGCCCCTGACGAACGGGAGATCCGGGTGTGTCGCCCGGGCCTCCACGAGCATCTCCCGCGAGGCGTCGACCCCGACCACCGACGCGCCGGACTCGGCGAGGACGGCGGTCAGGTGGCCGGTCCCACACCCGAGGTCCAGCACCCGCTCGTCCGGGCCGGGCGCGAGCAGATCGAGCAGCGCCTCGCCGTACTCGTAGACGAACGCGTGGTCGCCGTCGTACGCGCCGGCGTCCCAGGCCTGTCCGCCGCCTTCGCCGGCCTCGTCGACTCCGCTGGCCCCGCCGCCGGTTCCCTCGTCTGTCATCTCCACGCTCGACGCCGAACGGACGGGCCCTGAGGGTTTCGCTCGACTCCCGACGGGTGCGGCGGCCGATCCCGGTCGGCTCCTCGACCGTCCTGTAACACAAGTAGCTGGAGTTATATGGCTCCGGTCCCGAGCGACCGACATGCCGGATATCGAGGGGGTCACGGCGACGGAACTCCGCGAGGCGCTGGCGGCGGCCGAGACGCCGAAGGCGGCCAAACGCCTGGTGATCGCGCTCGCGTACCTCGACGGCGTTCCCGTGGGAACGCTCGTCGAGCGCTACGGCATTCCCCAGTCGACCGTCTACTCCTGGCTCGACCGGTTCGAGGAGCGGCCGCTGGCGGACGCCCTCTACGACGACGACCGCCCCGGTCGACCTCCGAAACTTGACGCCGAAGAGCGGGCCGCGCTCGCGGCTCACCTCGGCGATCCCCCCGGCGAGTTCGGGTTCGACGAACCGGCCTGGTCGCCCGAACTCCTCCGCGAACACGTCCACCGGGCGTTCGGCGTGCGGTACTCCGTCGGCCACGCCCGCCGTCTGCTGGCCGAACTCGGAGCGGAGTAGCCTCCCTTTCGATACAAACACTTCTGTCGGATCGCGGCCGTCCGAACGCCGACCGTTTATGACCCGCCCGTCCGTTGTCGCCGGACATGACCGCGAGTCTCGAGGAGATCGAGCGGACGGCCGTCGTCGGCGCCGGGCAGATGGGTCGCGGCATCGCCGCGGTGTCGGCGCTCGGCGGCTACGAGGTGGCGCTCTGTGACGTCGACGAGGAGCAGCTCGAGGAGGCGATCGAGGAGATCGAGTGGAGCCTCGGGAAGGCCGTCGATCACGACCGCGCCACGGAGGGGGAGACGGCCGCGGCGATGGACCGCATCGAGACCTACACCGAGACCGCCGAGGGCGTCTCGGACGCCCGGTTCGTCACCGAGGCGGCCCCCGAGAACCAGGACCTGAAGGAGTCGATCTTCGGGGACATCGACGCGAACGCCCCCGAGGAGGCGATCCTGGCGACCAACACTTCGGGACTGAACATCACGAGGATCGCCGAGACCACCGACCGTCCGGAACGGGTCTGTGGCACCCACTGGTTCAACCCGCCGATGCTGATGGAACTGGTGGAGGTCATCGAGACCGAGCACGTCGACCCCGAGGTCGCCGACACCGCCGAGGCGTTCATCGAGGACCTCGGCAAGACGCCGATCCGCTGTCGGATCGATATCCCCTCGTTCATCGTCAACCGGCTGATGCGCCCGTACGGCCGGACGGCGGTCTGGTACGTCCAGTGGGGAGAGGCGGGGATCGAGGCGATCGACTCGGCGATGAAGTACCAGGCCGGCTTCCCGATGGGGCCGTTCGAACTCGCGGACTACACCGGCTCGATCCAGCTCTCCGTCGAGGCCGAGGAGGGCCACCTCACCGACGACCGGCCGCTGAACTACGACACGCCGGTCCCCGAGCTGATCCACGAGAAGTACGAGCAGGGCCACTACGGCCGGAAGGCCGGGAAGGGCTACTACGACTACTCCGACCAGGACCAGCCGACCATCCCCGAGGCGGCGGGCGAGGAGTTCGACCCGCTGCGGATCTGGGCGCCGACGATCAACGAGGCGGCGAAGCTCGTCCAGCACGACGTCGCCAGCCCCGAGGACATCGACACCGGCGCGAAGCTCGGCGGGAACTGGCCGAGCGGTCCCCTCGAGAAAGCCGACGAGGTGGGGCTGGAGCCGGTCATCCGCGAGTGTACGCGGTTCGCCGCCAAACACGAGGACATCAGGGAGATCGACCACGCGCTACCGTGTGACCTGCTGCTCGAGATGGCCCGCGAGGACGAGACGTTCTACTGAGCGTCGGCTGGCCGCTCCCGTCGCGGGCGCCGGACTCGAGCGGGTGGGTGCTGACGTCGGGGTACGTGTCGGTTCGTCGCCTACCACGGCCCGCCCATCCAGCTGGACGAACTGCTCTACAAGCCGGACCACTCCATCATCCGGCAGTCGACGGACGCCCGCGAGCACGAGGAGCCGCTGAACGGCGACGGCTGGGGCGTCGGCTGGTACCGACCCGGGATCTCGCCCGAACCGGCGGTCTACCGCGAGGTCCGTCCGGCCTGGAACGACGAGACCATGACGCAGGTGAGCCCGCTCGTGGAGACGCCGCTCTACTTCGCGCACGTCCGGGCCGCCAGCCCCGGGCTCGCGGTCCAGCGGCTCAACTGTCACCCGTTCCCCGGCGGCCGGCAGGCCCTCGAGGACCGGCGGGACCGGGGTCGAGTGGCGGAGGCCCGCCAGGAGCTCGTGCTCATGCACAACGGTGGGTTCGGCGCGTACGAGGACGTGATCCGACGGCTCCGCGAGGCGCTCGACGAGGAGTTCTACTTCGGGATCCGCGGGACCACCGACAGCCGGCACGCGTTCGCGGTGATCCAGGACGAACTCGGCGAGGCCGTCCTCGATCCCGACGCCGATGACCTCGCAGCCGCGGTCCGCGACGGACTGGCGTACCTGGAGACGCTGAAACACGAAGCCGGGCGGTGGAGACCACGTGGGCGAACTCCTGTCCGACCGACGGCGAGTCCGTCGTCGCCACGCGGTACGCGAGCCCCGATGACGCCTCCGCACAGTCGCTCTACGTTGGCGAGGCCGGCTCGTTCGTGGCCGACGGGGAAGTTCGCCGGGACGACGGCCCCGGAGGGGGACGCGGCGACGCTGATCGCGAGCGAGCCGCCCTTCGAGGACGACCGCGTCTGGCGGGGGCCCCCGGAACAGCCTCGTGACGGTCGCACCCGACAGCGAGACGGCCATCGAACCGCTCGGCCTCGACCTGCCCGCCGTCTGAGAGGGCCGGCGCCGACCGGCCTCCTCTCTCTCGCGGGCGACGTCCCGGCCTCCGGTGCCCCAACAGTGATGAGGGTAGCCGAAGGAGGGGCGTTTCATGCCCGCGCTACCGATCCCGGACACGTTCGACTACGACCACTGTGGCGTGGACCTCGTCTACGGGCGGGGTCGCATCGCCGAACTCGGCGAGGACCTGGCCGAGCGGGGACTGGAACGTGCGCTCGTCGTCTGCGGATCGAACGTCGGGGCAAACGAGGAGCTGATGGGCCCGGTGCGGGAGGGGCTCGGCGACCGTCTCGCGGGGGTGTTCGACGGGACGCGGCCGTCGAAGGCCGCCGTCGACGCCTCCGACGGCCTGGAGCGGATGCGCGAGGTCGACGCGGACGCGCTGGTCGCCGTCGGCGGCGGGAGCAGTATCGACGTCGCCCGGGCGATGAGCGTGCTCGACGCCGACGGACGGACGATGGACGACCTGCTCGCGGAGGCCAAGGCCGAGGGGGAGGGCGGCATCGCTCCCGTCCGGAGCGACGGCGGCGACGTGACGCCGATGGTAGCCGTCCCGACCACCTTCGCCGGCGCGGACGTCTCCTCGGGGGGATCGCTGCTGGTCGCCAGCGTCGACGAGCCGCCCGTCGGACAGGTCGACCGGGTCGGCATCGGCGACCCGCGGGCGGCGCCGGTCGAGGTGCGCTACGACCCGGCGCTGTTCGAGACGACGCCCATGGGCGCGCTCGCGGGGTCGGCGATGAACGGCTTCGACAAGGGCCTCGAAACCATCTACGGCGAGTCCCCGACCCCGATCACCGACGGGACGGCGATCCACGGGCTATCGCTGCTGACCGACGCGTTCCCGAAGCTCGGCGACGGCGACCCCGGCGCGATGGACCGGGCGGTGACCGGCATCGCGCTCGTCCAGTTCGAGCGGAGCACGAACATCGTCCACGCGTTCGGTCACGGCTTCTCCCGGCGCTACCCGGTCCAGCAGGGGGTGGTCCACGCGATCCTCGTCCCGCACGTCCTCCGGTACGTCTTCGACCGCGTCGACGCCCGGCGGGACCTGCTCGCCCGCGGCCTCGGGGTGGACACCGAGGGGCTGTCCGACGAGGCGGTCGCCGAGGCGGTCGTCGAGCGGGTCGCCGCGGTCAGGGACGGTCTCGGGCTCCCGGCGCGGCTCCGGGCGCTCGACCCGGTCGACAGGGCCGACGCCCCCGCCATCGCGGAGTTCATCATGGACGACGCGGCGCTGGCCCGGTCGCCGCCGGGCCTCGACCCGACCGCCGACGAACTGGAGGACGTGATCCACGAGGCGTGGTGAACGACGGGACGTCCGGCGAACGGGAGGGGTGGTAGGTCCGCTTGCCAGGACACCGCGTGGCCGGTCGGCGCCCCACGCCACCCGGCGGTGACCCCGCCCGGTCCGCACGTCCCGCCCGCCGGCGTGCGGTCGGTCCGCCGGCACCGGAAAGATACATTCGCCTGCGGCGCCTCCCGTCAGAACGGAACCGCGGGGACGCCCCGCCGGGAGGAACCATGGTATCGACGCGGAACGCCAGCGGGCGACCGCCAGCCCCGACATGACCGCCCGGTCCGGCCCGTCGCCGGCGGGGACGATCCGGACCGTCGGGTCGCTGGTCCGTCGGCTGTGGACCCCCCGGGCGCTCGCGCTGCTCGCGGGGACGACGCTCATCGCCACCTTCCTCGACGTCTTCTACCACCTCGTCGACGTGGTCGGGGGGGTCGCGTGGCTCGTCGCGGCCGTCGCCGCCGCGTTCCTGCTGAGCACGGCGTTCGCGCGGCTCCTCCCGCCGCGGGTCGCGCTCGGCGTCGGGACGGCGCTGCTAACCCGCTGCGAGCGGGCGGTCCGCGAGCGCGGGGGCCGGGCGCTGGCGCTGTCGGTCTTCACCGACAATGAGGTGGGCGTCTCGTTCTACCGCTCGCGGGGGTTCGAGCGCGTCGGGACGACCCACGACGAGGTCTTCGGCGCCGACGTGGCGCGGTTCCGGAAGCGGCTCTGACCGGCCGCCCGGCTCAGTCGAGCGCCGTGTCGGTGTGCTCCTCGAGAAACCCCGTCAGCAGGTCGTTCACCGTCCGGGAGCGCTCGACGCCGACGAGGTGGCCCGCGCCCTCGACCGGAACGTGGCGGCCCCGCGGCAGGTCCGCGGCCAGCGCCGCCCCGCCGGCGGGCGGCCAGACGGCATCGGCGGTCCCGTGGACCACCAGCGCGGGCTGGTCGACCTCGTACAGCGGCTCGACCGTCACAGGAACGGGTATGACCGATGCGAACCACGAGTTC
>PXRQ01000098.1 GCA_003022005.1 Halobacteriales archaeon QS_5_70_15 | reverse complement strand
CCGGCGCTTTGCGGCCGGGGATCCGTCGTCCGTCGAACGATCGTTGGGGTGGGGGGTGGGGATAGGAGTGGGGGCTCCCGTATTAAATACAATAATTGTAGCGTGAAATAAATCTACGGGTGCGGGTCGAACCGCGACGGGTCGGCCGCCGGGGTGGCGGGACGCGAGGCGCCGGTCGGTGTCGACGGGGACGCCCGGGCTGGGGGGCGTCCGGCGCCGGCTCCGCGACCGCGAAGGCCTCGGACCCCACCGAACGCGTCCGGAGTGGTCGCGTTTATCAGGGCACGGCGCCGAGACGGGGTATGCACAGCGACCAGCTCTCGGCGCTGCTGGAGGCGGCCGGGACGGGGGTGGAACTCGACGGGCTCCGCGTCGCGAGAGAGGCGGACGGGTACGTCTTCGCGACGCCCGACGCGCGTCGCGAAGGACTGACCGAGGAGGAGTTCCGGGCCGTCTGCGAGGAGAACCCGTGGTGGGTCTCGAACTGGCACTACTGGACCACGGGGTCGTGGGGCGAGGCCGACCGGGCGTTCCTCCGGTGGGTCGAGTCGGCCGGCGAGCGGTCGGTCCCCGAGCGGTACCAGGCGCTCGCGGACGGCGTCTCGCGGACCTGGGGCGAGCTCTCGGTCGAGGCGGAACTCGGCGAGGACGGGACGCGGCGCTACCACCTCCGGAACGTCGCCGACGCCGGCGTCGGCTTCGCGGACCTGGAGGTTCACGCGGACCCCCGCGAGGCCCGCGAGATCGTCACGTTCGACGACAGGGGCCGCTACCGACCGCTGAAGACCGCCCCCACCCTGCCGACGGGCTGGGCGTTCGCCGACCTCGACGGGGCGGCGCTCACCGACGCCGTCGGGTTCGTCTATCCCGCCACGGTCACCAACTGGCACCTCGAGCGCGCGGGCGACCTCGACGTGACCCACTGGCACGAGACGGTCGAGCGACAGACCGGCATCTACGGGGTCGTGAAGACGTGGGACCGGGGCGAGGGCCACGAGCACGTCAACTGGGTCGCGGAGACCTGCTGTGAGGACTCCCAGTGTCTCAAGCGACGGGAATGGGAGTACGACGGGGAGACGGAGCTCGACGTGGACGGTGGCGACGGCGTCTTCCCCTGCCGGGAGCCGTGTTCGCTGGTGATCGCCGCGGCCAGAAAGTGGACCCGCATCGAGGCCGAGGACGAACGGACCTACGAGTTCACGCTAACACCGAGCGAGAAGGAGCAGGTCGAGGAGATCATCGACACGGTGGCGGACGGCAGGGCCCACGAGATCCGCGAGGCGGACGTCAAGGAGCCCGCCAACCGCTACCGCGCGCGGTTCCTCCGGGCGAAACGTTTCGACCAGGACGGGAACCTGTGTGGCGTGCCGACCGGCAGCGAGGACGACGCTGACGTCAAGCGAGGGGACGGACACGACGCAGACGAGGACGAAGAGGACGAGGGATACGACGAGTAGCAGGAATACGACGGGTGGCGGCCGACGGCCCGCGAGCGTCGTTCGATCCGGTTGGCGAGGGAGGGGGCGGCGACTCATCGGACAGCGTGAAGGGGCGGCTACTCAGTTGTACCGCGAGCGAGGCCGGAGGCCGAGCGAACGGCTTTTGGCACGAACGGGTTTTGGCCGGGGGGTCCCGAAGCGACCGGAGGGAGCGAGGGACCCCCCGGTGAAAAGAGGTTCAAAAGATGGACGCTTCCTGGTAGACGGAGATGCCGCTGTTAGTGATCTCGTAGGGTTTCGTTTCCCGGGAGTGGTTGGCGTTGCGTATCTTCTGTATCTCGACGGCGAGACGGGTCTCCCGGAACTCCGTGCGGGCGTACTGGAGGATGAACACGCCGTCGGTGAGGTACTCGATGATGCCGTGTCGGGTGTCGTAGGGGCTGGCCTCGCTGGCCTCGGAGGTGAGCATCGTCGTGACGCCGGCCTCCTTGAGGGACCGGGTGAAGTCGAACACCTCCGTCCGGCGCTTGGCCTGGTCGTCGTACATCATCTCGAGCAGGGAGACCGAGTCGAGCACGAGCCGTTCGGCCTCGAAATCGCCGACGAGCCGCGGGAGGTCCGAGCGGATGGAGGCGAGTGAGTTGGCCATCTCGATGGGGTCGAGGTCGACGACCGCGAGCGACTCCTCGGCCACGTACTCCTCGAACGGCCAGCCCATCTCCTCGGCGGTCTCGAGGACGGCCTCGCGGTCCTGTTCCAGGGTGATGAACACCCCCTTCTGTCCGTTGCGGAGCCCCTGGTGGAGGAACTGGAGCCCGAACGTCGTTTTGCCGGTCCCCGCGGCCCCGACTGTGACGAGCAGCGACCGGGCCGGAACGCCCCCCTGGACCATCTCGTCGAGCCCCTCGATGCCCACGTCGATCCGGGGGAGGTCCGAGTCGAACTCCTCCTCGAACCCGTCCCCGCCCATGCCGGCGTCGAACGCGCTCCCGAAGTCCCCGCCGAACGGGTCCGCATCGCCATCGCCGCCGAACGCCTGGCCGCCGTCCCCGTCGGCGAACGGGTCGTCGCCCCCGTCGGCGAAGGTATCGTCGTCACCGTCGTCGTCCTGGGGCGCCTCCGCCGACCCGGAACCCGGTTCCTCGGACCCGACGTCCTCCGCCGACCGGTCCTCGGGGTCGTCGCTCACTCCGACCACGCCCCGTGTACCCACATGTGGATTGGCGTCCGCCCGGGGAGGGTTTAATTTGCGCGTCGTTTTTCTCACGTGAGTTCGAACGTCGTTCCATGCCAGGGGTGCGCGTCGGCGTGGTCGCCAGGCGGGACAACGCCCGTGCGGCCGAGCTCGCGGCCACCCTCCGCCGGTCGATCGACGCGTCAGTCCGTATCGAGCAAGCGACGGCCGACGCCATCGGCGTTCCGGGCGTCCCGGTGGAGGCGCTGGCCGACTCGGACCTGGTGGTGAGCATCGGCGGGGACGGGACGTTCCTCTACGCGGCTCGCGGCGTCGACGGCGCGCCGGTGATGGGCGTCAACCTCGGCGAGGTCGGGTTCCTCAACGCGGTCCCGCCGGACGAGGCCGTCGGGACGGTTCGGGAGGCGGTCGAACGAATCCGCGAGACGGGCGCGCCGCGGGTCCGGGAACTCCCGCAGGTGCGGGCCGCAGGGGACGGGCTGTCGCTCCCCCCGGCGGTCAACGAGGTGGCGGTGATGGGACCACGGCGGGGCCGCGGCGGCGGCGTCGGGATCGAGGTCCGGGTGGACGGGTCGCTCTACGGGGGAACGCACGCCGACGGCGTCCTCGTCGCGACGCCGACGGGGAGCACGGCGTACAACCTCAGCGAGGGCGGGCCGCTCGTCCACCCCGACGTCGGGGCGCTGCTGGTCACGGAGATGTGCGGGATGGACCCGATGCCGCCCTTGGCCGTTCCGCCCGACGCGGAGCTGACGGTCCGCGTCGACGACGCCCCCTCGGCGGCCGTCGTGGCCGACGGGCGGACGACCCGCGAACTCGAGACACCGTCCCGGGTTTCGCTCGGGACCGCCGAGGAGCCGCTCCGTGTCGCCGGCCCGCCGCTCGACTTCTTCGCCGCGCTGGGCAAGCTCGACTGAACGCTCCCCCGGGAGAGGAACCCCCGGTGCCCGGTCGTCGGACCGGCGGAAGCACACCCCGTCGCGGAGGCGGGTTCGACCGAGGAACCGGCAAATTCCGGGGATAGCGGGCCGGTATCCGCCCTTCGGTCCAAAACCATTATCCGCGGCCGAACCGTTCGTACGGTCGATGAGCAAACAGCTCCCGGACGTGCAGGCGTCGCGCCCGGACGTGACTGTCGGGTTGAACCGCGTCGGGGTGACCGGCGTGGAGAAGCTCGTGAAGCTCGACCGCGAGGACCGACGGCCAATCGTCCTGATGGCCGAGTTCGAGGTGTACGTCGACCTCCCGTCCTGGCGCAAGGGGATCGACATGTCCCGGAACATGGAGGTGGTTGACGAGATACTCGAGGAGGCGCTCGAGCGCCGGCAGGTCCGCGTCGAGGACCTCTGTGGCGACGTCGCCGAGCGGCTGCTCGAGAAGCACGACTACACCTCGCGGGCGGAGGTGAACATGGAGGCGGAGTTCGTCGTCCGGGAGGACACCCCCGAGTCGGGACGGCCGACGCAGTTCACCGCCGACATCCTCGCCTCCGCGACCGCCGACCCCGACGGCACCCACGAGGAGATCGGCGCCCACGTCGTCGGGATGACGGTCTGTCCCTGCTCGCAGGGGATGAGCGAGTCCCGGGCCCGGACCGTCCTCGAGGAGCTGGACGTCGAGCGGGAGGTCGTCGACGAGTTCCTCGAGCGGGTCCCACAGCCCGGTCACTCCCAGCGCGGGCACGCCACGCTCACGCTCCGCAGCGACGGATCGCCGGATCTCGACCTCGTCCGGATCATCGACATCGCCCGGGACTCGATGTCGGCGCGGATCTACAACATGGCCAAGCGCCCGGACGAGGACCACATGACCTACCACTCCCACGCGAACGCGAAGTTCGTCGAGGACTGCGTGCGGTCGATGGCCGAGGGGGTCGTCGAGGGGTTCCCCGACCTCGACGACGACGTGGTCGTGACGATGAAACAGTCCAACGACGAGTCGATCCACCAGCACAACGCCCACGCCGAGCGCGTCGCGGAACTGGGCACCCTCCGCGAGGAACTGGACGGCGGGAACGGCGCCTCGATCGGTCGGACGGACGGCGGCGACTGATCGACTAAACCGCGAGGTCGCCCTCCGCCTTCAGGACCGTGACGGCGGAGGCGTCGACGTCCTCGGTCTCAAGATGCATCGGGACGTAGTTCCGCCGGTCGAAGTCGTTGCGCTCGTCCTCGGTCCCGACGGTACACCAGAGCTGGACGCGGTCGGGGCCGTGCCAGTCGCCCTGCCGGGCGACGCTGAAGCAGACCAGTTCCTCCCCGTCTACCTCGATGATCCCGTCCGTGCGGACGCCGGGGTCGCCGTGGATGATGAGGTTCTTCATATCCGCGACTACGCGGGGGACCGATTAAACGCTTCGAAGGGGTTCATTGGGATTATCGTAGTTACCCACAGTTTCTCCACCCAGGACCACGCGACCGGAGTACGGTGGCGGATCGACTCCCCGGCCGGTTACGATAATTCCTATCAGTCGGCCGGGGCCGCCGTGGTTCGTCCGTCACCGGTCGCCTCCTCGCGGGTCGCCGCGAGCCGACGGCCGAGCACCACCACCGGGACGCCCACGAGGGGGCCGACCAGCGCGAGGCCGAACAGGAACAGCATCGCGAGCCCGGCGCCGAGGCCGCTCGGCGGGTCGGCCGGGTTCACCATCGCGACGACGAGAGTCAGGAACCCGACGACGGCCAGGAGCCACCACCGGACGGCCCGGCGGTCATCGTCGAGAACGGCGCCGAGCGGCAGCATGACCGCGAGGGGTACCGCGAACACGGTCCTCTCGACGGCGACGAACAGCGGCCGGTCGAAGCGGGTGCCCAAGGCGTAGAGGGGGGCGAGCACGACGAGCACGACGGCCAGCAGGCCGGCGGCGAGGAGCGCCTGTGAGCGGACGTCCCGTAGCCGCTCGCGGAGTCGACCGTTCCAGACGAGCAGCCCGAGGCCGAGCGCGAAAACCGGCGGACCGGTCGCGCCGTCGAGCGCGAACCCCCGATCCACGACGGGACCGACGACGCCGAGGAGACCGAGCCCCGCGAGAAGCCCGCCGAGCCGTTCGGGGGTCGGCTCCGGCGACCACCGGCGGAGGACGACCAGAACGGTCCCGAGCCCGGCGGCGAACGTGGCCGTCTGGAACAGCGCGAACTGCTGGAGGCTCCGGCGGACGATCGGGAGCGTCGCCAGCCCGAGCGCCGCGGCCGTCCGGACGGTCGTCCCGGCCGAGCCGTCCGGGCCGAACACGACGTACGGCGACCCCTCGAGATCCGCACCGCTCCCGTAGTAGCCGTCCCCGGTGCCGCCGGTCCAGGTCGCGTTCCGCCCCTCGACGGCGCCGCTCTCGGGCGTGTTGGCCACGACCGTTCCCTCGGGACCGCGGACGGTGAACCGCTCCGCGTTGACGTGGTACCACGGTTCGTGCCCCCCGTCGTGGAGGTAGTCGACGACGAGGAGCCCCGCGTGCCGCGTCGCGGCGTCCGAGTCGTGGTAGACGAGCACGGCGGTGTCGCCGTCCATCCGCGCCGAGACGAACGACGGCTCCTCCGGGAGGCCGTCGTGGTCGGTGGCGAGCCGGGAAGCGGTAGTTTCGAGCAGTTCGGACTCCTCCCGGAACGGTTCGGAGCCGCTCGAGAGCCGGTTCCGGACCGTCCAGGCCGCCGACCCGTTCTCGTGGACTCGGACGACGACACTGCTCTCGGCGACGGTGACGTTCACACCCGACTCGTCTGCCGCGTCGGCGAACTGCCCGCCGCAGAACCCACACACGGGGGTCGGCCGTGGGCTCGCCAGCGATGGGGCCGGAAGGGCAAGCAGGGCGACGAACAGCAGGCAGACCGCGGGGAGGGCTCGGGAACGCATCGTGGCGGACGGTTCGCACTGTCCGGGTAAGTGTCTTCGGTCGACGCACCCGGTTCGACCGCCGGACGGCACCGCAGGGAGCGCCGGCCCCGAGTCCTCGAACGGGATCCGTGACCCCGAAACCAAACCCGTTTTAACCCGCGGCGAAGTAGCTCCGTCGAGACCATGGAGATGCCACGCCGGTTCAACACGTACTGTCCGTACTGCGACGGCCACCGGGAGGTGGAGGTCGAGAAGGTCCGCCGGGGCCGCGCCTCGGGGACCAAGTGGGACGCCCGCCGGACCCGGCGGAACACGTCGGTTATCGGGAACGCCGGGCGCTTCTCGAAGGTGCCCGGTGGCGACAAGCCGACCAAGAAGACGAACCTGAAGTACCGGTGCTCGGACTGTGGCAAGGCCCACCTGCGGGAGGGATGGCGCGCCGGCCGGCTGGAGTTCCAGGAGTAATGGCCGGGAGCTTCTACCGCGTCCGGTGTCCGGACTGCGAGAACGAGCAGACGCTGTTCGGGAAGACCTCCGCGGAGGTCGCGTGTGCGGTCTGTGGCCACGTCCTGGCCCGGCCGACGGGCGGCGAGGCCGACGTCGAGGGCGAACTCCTCGAGGTCGTCCAGGCCCGTTGAACGGCGGTCGCTACCCGATCCGAGGTTCGGACCTCCACCTGTCCCGTCCGCGTTCCGACCCCGGGTCCGTCGGTAACCCGGATCCCAGTTCTCGTCGTAGCCGAACGGCCGCGGGGCGCGCGCCCGTGTGGAGACGCTTTTAACCCCGGCGCGCAGATACGTCCGTACATGAAATTCAGTGGCTTCCCGGAGCCGGGCGAGCTCGTCGTCGGCCGGGTGGACGAGATCGAGGACTTCGGGGTCTTCGTCGACCTCAAGGAGTACCAGGACAAGCGCGGGCTGGTCCACGTCAGCGAGGTCGCAAGCGGCTGGATCAAGAACATCCGCGACCACGCCAACGTCGATCAGATGGTCGTCTGCAAGGTGCTCGAGGTCGACGAGGGCTCCGAGCAGATCGACCTATCGATCAAGGACGTCAACGACCACCAGCGTTCGGACAAGGTCCAGGAGTGGAAGTCCGAGCAGAAGGCCGACAAGTGGATGGAGCTGGCGTTCGGCGAGGGGGTGTCCGACGAGCAGTACGCGGCGGTCGCCAACGAGCTGCTCGCGGCGTTCGGCACGATGTACGAGGGGTTCGAGCAGGCGGCCATCCACGGCCCGGACGCGCTCGCAGACACCGACCTCTCGGAGGACGAGATCGAGGCGATCGTCGGGACGGCCCGCGAGAACGTCTCGGTCCCCTACGTTCGCGTCACCGGCTACGTCGACCTCCGGGCACCCGGCGCGGACGGCGTCGAGGACGTCCGCGCGGCCTTGGAGGCCGCCGAGGGCAACGGGGAGGTGCCCGAGGAGGTGGAGCTCGACGTCGAGTACGTCGGCGCCCCAGAGTACCGCATCCGCGTGAAGGCCCCGAACTACAAGACCGCCGAGCGCGAGCTCGAGGCCAGCGCCGGGCGGGCCCGCCAGGCCGTCGAGGCGGTCGGCGGGACCGCCGACTACCACCGCGAGCGCCGCAGCGACGAGGAGTGACGGGACCGACCGCTCGTGGGACGGGCGAAACGGGAACGGCCGCTCTCGGGTCGGGTCGGGGTGACGCCGGGTGAAGTCGGACATCCGGGTGTGTGCGGACTGGGAGACCGAGCACGACCGGCCGGTCTACACCCTCGAGGAACGCTGTCCGGTCTGCGGTTCGGAGGCGATCAACAGCGTCCCGGCGCGGTTCAACCCCGAGGACCCTTACGGCGAGTACCGACGCGCTATTAAGCGGCGCGAGCGCGAGTAGCTCGTATGGACGAGTTCGACATCGAGGTCCACGCCGACCCCGAGCTGGAGGACCCGGTGCTCATCGAGGGGTTACCCGGCGTGGGACACGTGGGAAAGCTGGCGATCGAGCACCTGCTCGAGGAGTTCGAGAGCGGGCTGGTTCGTCGGATCTACTCCGAGCACTTCCCCCCGCAGGTGACCGTCGAGGAGGGCCGGTCGAAGCTCGCCTGCGTCGAGTTCTACGCCGTGGAGGTCGGCGGCCGGGACGTGCTCGTGCTCTCGGGGGACCACCAGGCCGGCGACGGGATCGGCCACTACCGGCTGACCGGCCGCGTGCTCGACGTCGCGGAGGGGTTCGGCGTCGAGCGGGCGTTCGCCCTCGGCGGCGTGCCGACCGGCGAACTCATCGAGGAGTACGCGGTGCTCGGCGCGGCGACGACCGACGAGCTCGTGGACGAGCTCGAGAGCTGCGGGGTCGAGTTCCGCGAGGACGAGCCGGCGGGCGGCGTCTTCGGCATCTCGGGGCTCCTGCTCGGCCTCGGCGAGCGGCGCGGGCTCGCCGTCGGATGCCTGATGGGCGAGACGTCGGGCTACCTCGTCGACCCCCGGTCGGCCCGGGCGGTGCTCGAGGTCCTGCAGGACCTGCTGGACTTCGACATCGACTACGCGAGCCTCGAGGAGCGCGCCGAGGAGATGGAGGAGGTCGTCAAGAAGATCCAGGAGATGGAGCAGGGGCCGACCGCGAGCGACGAGGACCTGCGGTACATCGGGTAGCACCCCCGCCACCCGCCGGGGGACCGACGGATCCAGGGGAGTTCTTCGTCCCGATCCGTTCGGGCCGGTCGCTCCGTGCCGGGCGGGACGACCCGTGATACGGACGGTCGTAACGATCGACCGGCGAGTCCCCGGGCCGGGTCGACGCTCACCGGTAAGAGACTGCGACTGCACGACCCCCGAGAGGGTGCCGCTCCCGACGGATTCTTGTTCGCCCCGGTCCAACCGGGGGTGTGGTTCAGGAGGTGCTGTTCGGCCTGCCGCGCTGGCTCGTCCTCGGCCTGGGTTTCGGGCTCGCCGCCAGCCTGGGTGCCGCCTGCCTGTTCTACGTCGGCGACCGGCTGTTCCCCTCCGGCTCCCCGCAAACCCGGTCGGCGAGTCGGAGCGGCGACGCCCGGCGGGTGGTCGAGATACGGCAGTTCCTCGACGCCGTCGGGGAACAGTACGCGGAGGACCACCCCGTCGACGGACAGACCGTCGAGTTCTACCTCCCGAAGCGCGACGTCGCCATCACGTTCGACGCCCGGGCGTACTACATCATCGAGCGATCGCCGACGTACGCGGTCCTCGTCGAACACGAGATGCCGGGGTTCCACCTCGGCTCGCGGCTGCCGTTCGAGACGCCCGAGGTCGAGTCCGAGGACGGCGCCGGGGACGACGCCGAACCGGAGACCGACCCGGTCGGGGGGGCATTCGCCGTCCTGGGGGTACCCCGGACGGCGACCGAAGCGCAGATACGGTCGGCCTACAGAGCGAAGGTCAAGGACGTTCACCCGGACCACGGCGGGAGCCAGGACGAGTTCCGCCGGGTCCGGGAGGCGTACACGACCGCGAGGAAACACGCCTCCTGATACGACACCCCATGGCACGCGAACCCATCACCGACGCCGTCGTCGCCCAGTTGCGAGAGGTCATCGAGACCGGCGAGATCGAGGATCCCGTCAACCGCTTCGAGGTCGGGGCGCTCGCCCGGCGCCGCGAGCTCTCAGAACTCGCGCGGTTCATCGTCGACGCCGACGCCGCGACGTACTACGAGGCGGTCGAGCAGGCCTGCGAGGGGCGCGAGACCGGTCCCGACATCGGGACGTAGGCCGGACCGGGCGGCGGGCGGAGCCGCGTCCGCCGCGAGCGGCGAGCCCCCGGACTACAGGTCGTCGACCTCGTAGGAGAGCCCCGCGTCCCGGAGCGCGTCGGTGACCCGTCCCGCGGAGTCGGTGGTGACGAGGACGACCACGACCACGTCGAGGCCCCGGGAGGCGGCGTCGGCGGCCACCAGGTCGGCCGACTCGCAGGCCGCCCGGAGCGACTCGCTGCTCCCGGGGAGCCCCGTCCGGACCGAAGGGACCTGAAACACCGTCACGTCGCCCGGGCCGAGGTCGATGACCCCCTCGAACCCGGTGACGCCGACCACCCCGCCGGGATCGGCGTCGGTCGTGGCGACGCCCGTGGCCGGCCCGTCGTCCCCAGGCGCGGCGTGGAGCAGTCCCTCGCGGATCGAGAGGCTGACCGTCTCGCCCTCGGATATCGGGGCGGCCGCGACGGCGGCGTCCCCCTGCATCGACCCGAGGACGTCGCCGGTGACGTGTTCGGCGAACCGGCGGACGTCCGCGGCCTGCTGGAACAGCCAGTCGACGCCGTCCTTGGTGACCCGGTAGCGCGACCGGGCCTCCGTCTCGACGAAGCCGTCCGCGACGAGTTCGCGGATGTACTCGCTGACCGCCTGGGAGGTCACGCCCACCGCCGGGGCGATCTCCCCCTGGTTGACGGCGGGCTGGCGGTCGGCGATCCCGACGAGCACCCGGAACTTCGTCGCCGACCGCTTGCTATCGAGGACCCCCACCCGGGTGCCGTGACGGGTGGCGACCGCATGAACCCACGCGACCCCGGCGGTCCGCTCGCCGACGCGGACCGCCCCCTACCCCGGCTCGTCGGAGCCCCTCGTGTGTCGTCCGGGCACCCCGGTCGCCGTCACCGGAGCCCCACGACGCCCGCCGACGGAAGCGCCACGGCTTTGTGACGGACTCGCCAACGTCCCCGCGATGGAGGGCCCCGACGGCGTCGTACTCCGGGACCGGGCCGCGTACGTCGAGTCGTCCGGGACGCTCGTTCTCGCGGACGTCCACCTCGGCAAGGACGCGGTCTCGAACGTGGAGATGCGCCTGGGCGAACGCGAGGACGTCACCGGGCGGTTCGCGGCCCTCGTCGAGCGGTTCGACCCCGAGGAGGTGGTGCTCGCGGGCGATCTGCTCCACTCGTTCTCGACGCTCCCGCGGGGCGTGATGGAGACGCTTGACGGACTGCGGTCGGCGGCCCGCGAGGCGGAGGCGCGGCGACTGGCTCGTGGCCCACGGCCACGAGGCGCCCGAGGCGGCCGCCGACCGCTACCTCGTCGGTCACGATCACCCGGCGATCGAGATCGAGGGACGGCGCAGGCCGTGCTACCTCTACGGGGAGGGTGTCTACCGCGGCGCGGACGTGCTGATGCTCCCGGCGTTCACCCGCCTCGCCGCCGGCACGCCCCTCAACGGCGCCCGGGACGGCGACCTCATGTCCCCGCTCGCGCGCCGGGTGTGCGCGTTCCGACCGGTCGTGTGGGACGAGACGGCGGCGGAGCCGCTGACGTTCCCGCCGCTCGCCGAGTTCCGCCGAATGCTGTGAATCCCCCGGCTCGCCCCGTTCGGCGCAGACCCGGTCTCCTACACGCCGTGGTCGGCCAGCACGGCCCCGCTCGCGGCGGCGCCGGAACCGAGCGCCCCCTGGATCGAGGACCACCGGGTGAAGTCCCCTGCCAGGTAGACGTCACCGGCCGGCTCCCGCACGGTCGGGAGGTCGTCGCGGAACCCCGGGAGCTGATCGAACTGCGCGAACGCCACGCGGTTGGTGTGGAGGAGCTCCGCGTCGTCGAACCGGTGTTCGGGGTACCACGACCCGAGCGCCGCGAGCGCCTCCTCGAACAGCGCCCCGTCGTCGGCCTCCTGCCGGCCGAGGAACGTCACGGAGAGGAGCTCGCGATCCGGGGGCGCGTACTCGGGCGCGACGGCGGACATCGGCGCGACGGTGTTCGGCCGGCCGTCGGCCGCGTTGAGGACGATCCGCTTCCCCGTGTCGAGCGCGTCGTGGGCCGCGATGGAGACGTACTGCGTGACACAACCCCGGGCCTCCTCCGGGGTGTCGACACCGGTCAGCCGCGCTGCTTCACGAGGGTTCGTCGCCACCACGACGGCGTCGGGGTCGACGGTCTCGCCGCCGAGGTCGATCGCCGTCCCGTCGAGCGCCTCGACGCGGGTGCCGGTCTCGATGCGGGCGTCCGCGGCCCGGGCTCGTGCCGCGAGCTGCTCGGGGATGGCGCCCATCCCGTCGGTCGGGACGGCCGTGGCTCCCTCCGAGAGCATCTTGAACGTGTAGCGGAACACCGACGCTGAAGTCGAGAGCGACCGGTCGAGCGTGATGCCGCCGTAGAACGGCTCGACGAAGTTCTCGACGAACTTCCGCGAGAAGCCGTAGTCGGCGAGGAACCGGCGGATCGAGGTGTCCTCGCCCGCGAACACCTCCCGCTCGGTCCGCCGGGCGAGCTCGCGCTGCAACCGGAGGACTCGGAGCTTGTCGCCGAGCGTGACGTCGCGGTTGAACAGCGAGGGGAGCGCCGCACCGGGGTCGCGCAGTGGGTCCGAGAGCGTCGAGCGGTGGTCCGGACGGGCGATGGTCGCGCCGGGGGCGAACCGCCGGAGCGACAGCGCGTCGAGGTCCAGCTCCTCGCGGGCGGCGGGGTACGCGGTGAACAGCACCTGGAACCCGTCGTCGAACGTGAACCCGTCCTCGTGGACGGACCGCACGCGGCCGCCCACCGTCCCGCACTCCTCGAACAGTCGCACCCGGGCGCCGGCCTCGGCGAGCCGACTCGCCGCGACCAGTCCCGCGATGCCCCCGCCGACGACCGCTACGTCCGTCATACGCGACGGTAACCGGCGGTGTCACAAAACCGTGCCGGGGCGGCGAGGGTGCCTCCGGAGGGGACGGTCCCGCACGCGGTCTCGGGCGCGGCCGCACCGGCGGACGGGGCCCATCCGTGGGGTGGCGCGGCGCACGGACGCCGGCCCCGTCCGCCGGTGTCGGAACGGTCGGGCGTGTCCGACATGTACGTTCATGAAGGATCGAGAACTACCGCCACCGTTGGGCACTTGTTCGACGAGAGGCGCCGGCCGTCGACGGACAGGTCTTAGTCCCGGCCCTCCGAGGCGGGAGCATGGAGACGACGGACGCGTTCGTCGGGCTGGAGTGCCGCGATTGTGGCGGGACGTTCGACCCCGGGACCGGAACCCACCGCTGTCCGGACTGCGGCGGGATACTCGACCCGGCCTACGACTACGGGTCGGTCGACCTCTCCCGCGAGGACCTCGACGCCGAGCCGTTCGACGGGATGTGGCGCTACGACGCGCTGCTGCCGTTCCCCCGCGAGAGGGCGGTGTCGATGGACGAGGGCACGACCCCGCTGGTCGAGTCCCCCCGGCTGGCCGAGGAGCTCGGCGTCGCGGCGGTGTACATCAAGGACGAGGGGCGCAACCCCACGGGCTCGTTCAAGGACCGCGGGCAGTCCGCGGCGATCACGGCCGCGGTCGGACACGGCGCCGAGGAGGTCGCGCTCGCCTCGGCGGGCAACGCCGGACAGGCCGCCTCGGCCTACGCCGCCCGCGCCGGCCTCGACTCGCACGTCTTTCTCCCGTCCCGGGCCTCGTTCGTCAACAAGGCGATGGTGAACGTCCACGGCGGCGACATGCGGGTCGTCGAGGGGCGCATCGGCGACGCCGGGTCGGCCCTCGATGACGCCCTCGAGGAGCACGAGGACTGGTACCCGGTCCAGACGTTCGTCACCCCCTACCGCCACGAGGGGAAGAAGACGATGTACTACGAGCTGCCCGAGCAGCTCGACTGGGAGGTCCCCGACCACGTCGTCTACCCAACCGGCGGTGGCGTCGGCCTGGTCGGGATGTACAAGGCCGCCCGGGAGTTCGAGGAGCTCGGGCTGACCGACGGGATGCCGGCGTTCCACGCGGCCCAGTCCGAGGGGTGTGCGCCGGTCGTCGACGCGTTCGAGGCCGGACGCGACCGCCACGAGCCGTGGGAGGTCCCCGACACCATCTGCGGCGGTATCGAGATCCCTGACCCTGGCGCGAGCCCCTGGATCCTCGAGGCGGTACGGGAATCCGGCGGTCGCGCCGTCGCCGCCTCCGACGAGGAGATCCTCGATTCCCTCGTGACAGTCGCACAGAACGAGGGCCCCGAGATGGGCGTCACCTGCGCCGCCGCCGCGGCCGGCGCCTGGAAGCTCGCCGAGGGGGGGCACCTCGACCCGGACGACACCGTCGTCCTGCTCAACACCGCCACCGGCAACAAGGACGCCGACGTCGCCCGGAGCCACCTGATGGGGAAGGGGATTTAGGACCCACCACTTTTTCCTCCTCGGGTTCGCTCGCTCCGCTCGCGAACCGCTCGTCGGAAAAACGTGGGGAAAAACTGCGCCCCTCGGCCCTGCGGGCCTCGGGGCGGGTGAAACGCCTCGCTCCCTGCGGTCGCTCGGCGTATGCTGGCCAGGAGCGACTGCCCGACAACGATAGACGCGGTCAGCTCTCGCTGAATGGCGGTTTCACCTCGACGTACCGTTCCGGATTGTCGCTACAGCCCGATCACGTCCTCCAGTTCGACGCCGGTCACGCGGCCGCCGCAGGCCGCACACTCCTCGACGTCGCGTGGGCCGGGTCCGCCCTCCAGGTGGAGGTTCCCGCAGTCGGTGCACACCTCGAACTCGATGTCGAGCATGTGGGCCGCCCGTGTGGCCTGCCGAATGGTCCCTGTGGCGGCGTGGGCCCGCGCGCGGCGGATCGTGTGGAGGCGTGTCACCACGCAGGCCTTTTCACATTCACCCGGATACGGGGCGGTGATGGGAGTCCTGACGACGCTCGGTGCGGGCGCGGTGTTCGGGCTGGCGCTGGCGGCCCCGCCCGGCCCGATGAACGCCATCATCGCGGAGGAGTCGGTGGTACGCGGGTGGCTCGCGGGGTTCCGGGCCGGGCTGGGAGCGATGAGCGCCGACGCGGCGTTCCTCGTCCTCGCGTTCTTCGGCGTCGTCGCGTTCGTCGAGTCGCTGCCGCTCCTGCGGGCGGCGATGGTCGGCGTCGGGGGGCTGCTGATGCTCTACTTCGCCTACGGCGCGGTCGTCGACGCCGAGGCGACCTTTCGGGGAACGGGCGACGACGGCGGTGTACCCGGGGACTCCAAGGGGTTCCGCAAGGCGTTCGTCCTCGCGCTCACCAACCCCTACCAGATCCTGTTCTGGCTCACCGTCGGGGTGGGACTGCTCGAACCGGGCACGATCGACGTGCTCGCGGAGGCGGTGGGCGAGTCGTTTCGGGGTCTGCTGGTCGTCAGGACCGGGAGCCCGGCGCTGGTCGCGGGGATGTTCGGCGGCATCGTCGTCTGGATCACGGGGTTCCCGGCGGCGCTGGTCGCGGCGGAGCGTCGGGTCGCGCGGCTCGCGCCGGTCGTCGCGTACCTCTCGGCCGCCGTCCTCGCCGGGTTCGGGGTCTTCTTCCTCTACGACGCGCTCCGGGGACTCTCGACGGCGCTCTGACTGCCTCGCCGCTACGCCCCCGGTTCGTCGTTGACCTCCATCTCGGCCACCTCGGCCTCGAGCCACTCCTTGAACCACCGGACGCGCTTGATGCGGCGCTGGGCGAGCCCCTGCGCGGTGTCGGACTGGACGCGCTCGACGGCGTCCTCGCCGCGTTCGAGGACCCGTCCGACCATCTCGTTGGCGTCCATGTGGGTCCGGGCCTCGTAGCCCATCCGTAGCAGCATCAGCGTCGTCCCGTTGGCGCCGACCTTGTCCAGCAGGTCCGCCTCCATCAGACACCGGGCCTCGAGCGAGACGTCCGAGAGGTCACCCTGGTAGGAGTGGTCGGTGACGGCCGCACACACCTCGTCGAGGAACGATGCGGGGTAGTCCCCCTGGGTCTCGAGGTACTCGCGGGCGACCCGGGCGCCCTCCTCGGCGTGGACGTCCTGGTCGGCCTCGAGCTTGGCGATGTCGTGGAACAGCGCGGCGACCCGGGTCACGTCGACGTTCGCCCCCTCCTCCCGGGCGATGTGGGTCGCCAGGTCCGCGACGTTGAGGATGTGGTTGAACCGGTACTCCGCGGAGTGCCACGGGTACCACCGCATCCGTCCCCCCTGCTCCTCGTTCTCGACGGAGGCCTCGAGGTAGTCGTGGACGAACCGCTTCATCCCCTCGAAGTCCTCGTCCGAGACGGGGGACTCACGGATTTCGACGCCCATCAGACCACCTCCGGACGACTGCGTTCGCGCTGACGACGTTCATCTTACCGAAAGGATGGTCAGGTCAACTCTTTAGGGTTATGGTAGGGACGCGGCCCGCTCAGACCGGGGCCGGGCGGCGCCGCGGACCCCGCCTCGCCGGCAGGGCTCCGCCGGTCCGGCTCCTCGCCGAAGCGCGGGAGCGACACCGACAGTATAAACCCGGTCCGGACGTCGGCCCTGATATGGACACCGAGGCGCTCTACCTCGACGACTCGTCGGTACGGCGGTTCGACGCGACGGTCGTCCGGACGCTCGAGGACCCGTCCCGGGTCGTCCTCGACCGGACCCACTTCTACCCGGAGGGGGGTGGTCAGCCCGCCGATCGGGGGACGATCGGGGTCGACGGCCGGGAGTGGTCGGTGACGGACGTGCGGAAGCGCGACACCGTCTACCACGAGGTCGACGGGGAGCCCCCGGAGCCGGGAACGGCGGTGACCGGCGAGCTCGACTGGGAGCGCCGGTACGCGCACATGCGCTATCACACCGCACAGCACCTCCTGTCGGCGCTGCTGCTCGAGGAGTACGACGCGCCCACCCGCGGGAACCAGCTGTACGCCGACCGCGCCAGGATCGACGTCGAGCACGACCGGTTCACCGGGACGGATCTCGCCGACGTCGAGGCCCGGATGAACGACCTGATCGAGGCAGAGCGGGCGGTGACGTGGTTCGGACCCGGATCGAACTCCTCCCCGACTCGATCCGCGAACTGCGGATCGTCGAGATCGCCGGCGAGGGTGACGACCCCTACGACCGCACGGCCTGCGCCGGGACCCACGTCCGGAACACCCGGGAGATCGGGGAGGTGCGGATGACCGGCCGCGAGACCGGCGGGAGCGACCGCGAACGGCTCCGGTTCGAGCTCGAGAGGTGAGCCCGTGAACGTCGAACGCGTCCTCCCCCGGGACGCCATCCCGACCGTCGACGACCCGACGTTCGGCCCGGCTACTTCCGCGGGCCCGACGACGACGTGCTCGTCCTCGAACTCGGCGGCGAGGCCCGGGCCTATCCGGTCCGGATACTCGACTTCCACGAGGTCGTCAACGACGCCGTCGGGGGGCGACCCGTCGCGGTCACCTGGTGTCCGCTCTGTGGCTCGGGGTCGTCTACGACCGGGAGGTGTCGGTGGCCCCGGCGGGTCCCGACGACCGGAGCGGTCGCTCGGAGGGCGGTGACGATCCATCCGGGGACGCGCGGACCCTCTCGTTCGGCGTCTCGGGAAAGCTCGCCGCCGCCGACCTCGTGATGTACGACCGCGAGACCGGGAGGGAGTGGAAGCAGTCGACCGGCAGGGCGATCGACGGACCGCTCGCGGGGGCCGAACTGCGGGTGCTCCCGGCGGCGATGACCACCTACGCCGAGTTCCGCGAGGACCTCCATTCCAAGGACGTCGTCCTCGGCGTCGAGGACGGCGACGACGCGCTCGGGTTCCCCCGGTCGAGGCTCGTGGCCGCGGGAGGGGTCGGGGCGGCGACCGAGGGCGAACGGGCGGTCGTCGCGTTCGCCACCCCGGACGGCGTCCACGGGTACGAGCACCCGGGGGTCGGTCCGGGGTCGGCGACCGGGTTCGAGCCGGTCGGGGAAGGACGGTTCCGCGCCGACGGGACCGTCTGGGACCGGACGACCGGTCGGGGCGAGGACGGTCGCCGGCTCGAGCGGGTCCCGGCCCGCCGGCTGTTCGCGTTCGCGTGGCAGGACGACCGCGGCCCGGACGCGTTCTGGCCGGGGTGGTCGTGTTTCGTTATCGGTGACATTCCGCGGTCGCTGGTCGAAGAATTGCCGGTTCCGTACCGGTCGTGGGTTCACTCGTGTGGTTTTATGCCGCTGTGGACGGTACCCCTTCACATGGAAGTTCGGAACGCCACGCCGGCGGACGCCGAGGCCATCCGAGACATCGCGCGACGGTCGATGGAGGCCTCGTACTCGCTCAGCCCGGCCGCCGTCGACACCGCGGTCCGGAACTGGTACAGCGACGAGCAGTTCGCCGAGAAGTTCGACGACGAGGAGCTGTTCGTACTCGTCGTCGAGTCCGAGGACGGGGGGCTCGGCTTCTCCGAGAGCACCGTCGTCGGGGACCGGGGGGACGTGCTCTGGCTCCACGTCGACCCGATGTACCGCGGCGAGGGCGTCGGGACGGAGCTGTTCGAGCGGACCGGCGAGGTGCTCTCCGAGCACGGCGCCGAGTCGCTCCGAGGGCGCGTGCTCGCGGACAACGAGCAGGGCAACACCTTCTACGAGGACCACGGCCTCGTCAGGACCGGCGAGGGGCGCGCCGAGATCGACGACAGCTCGTACGTCGAGAACATCTACACCGAGGAGGCCGACGACGACCTGGAACCGATCACGGGACCGGACGGAGCGCGGCTGTTCGTCGACCACTCGGACACCGACCGGGGTTCGAAGGGGCCGTTCCACGTCGTCTGGATGGACCGCCACCGGGGGGAGGCGTACGGCTACTTCTGTGGCCACTGCGAGTCGCTCGTCACCTCGATGGACGCGATGGGCGGGATGGAGTGCAACGCCTGTGGCAACCACCGCAAGCCGACGCGGTGGGACGCCGCGTACATGTAGACGCCCGGTCGCCGTCCGTCCGTGAACGTCGCTCGACGGCTGCCGGCAGGCAACCCGGGGGGGTGTCGCCCGATACCGGAACCCACGAAACCGACTTCCACAGAAGGTAGGACAGGTTACACATCGTGGACGGGTCGCCGAGCGGGGCCGGGCGACCGGCGGGACCGAGGGCCTTCCCCGGCGAACAGGAGGTTCTACGGCTTGGGGGCGGCGTTCTGGAGCGCCGTCTCGGCGATGTTGCCGCCGTAGTCCGCGCTCCGGCTGAGCGAGTCGACCACGAGTCCGAGCAGCTGGGCCTGCTGTGGGTCGAGGTCACGGACGAGGGCGTCGACCTCGCGTGCGCGCTCGTCCGCGGCTTCGACGCGCTGTCTGGCGTCGTTCGCGAGACGGGTGGCCCGCTCGGCGTCTTCCTCGAGCAACGCGTCCATCGCCATGTCGATGACCTTCTCGGCGATGGACTGCAGGTCCTGGAGCGCCTCCGCGGCGTCCTCGGACACCGTCTCGAGCTCGAGCGAGTGGTGGGCGATCTTCGCGGAGTGATCCGCGATCCGCTCGAGCTGACGGGCCGAGGAGTGGTAGTCGAAGGTTGTCTCGCGGTCCTGGCCGATCTCCGCGGCCGCACCCGGGTCCCGGAGCACCGAGCGGAACACCCGGGACACCATCGCCCACAGCCGGTCGACGTCGTCGTCGCGCTGGACGACGTCCGTCGCGAGGTCGTCGTCATCGTCGACGAGCGCGGTGACGGCGTCGCCGAGCATCGTGGTCGCCACCAGCCGCATCCGGGTGATCGCGTTGTGCAGCGACAGCTCCGAGGAGTCGAGCAGGTCCTGCAGGCGGACGTGTTCGGAGGTCTCGCCGATCACCTCCAGCCCGACGAGCCCCTGGGCGGCCTCGCGGATGGTCCGGCGCTGGTCGGCGGTGACCCGCGCGGTCTCGAGTGAGATGATGTCGAACCCCGAGACGTACATCGTGATGACCGCACGCGTCAGCTCCTCGCCCTCCAGTCCGGTGATGTCGAGCGTGCCCTCGGTCTTCACCTCCTCGCGGCGGGGCGTCAACAGCAGCGCGTCGTCCTCCGGGTAGAACTCGACCACGCTTCCCCCGCTGATCCCGTTCTCGGTCGCCCAGGTCTTCGGCAGCGAGACGGTGTACGTCGAACCGCCGGTCACCTGCACCTTCCGGGTTTCCATGTCCGACAGTGCGAACGGAGCAGTATAAATCAATCTGTTCCTATATACTTAAACGAATAGCACCCCAAATCGCTCCGTTCGGCCGTATCGACGCCGAACATCCGGGAGTTCGGGGGACTTTCGGGGCTCCCACCCGCCCTGTCGGGGCGAACACTCACCCCGATACTCGGCACGCTACACGCCGCTACGCCGAACGTACGCGGTCCCGCCGGCGACGTATCCGTACGTACTGGTCACGACGGGTACGCTACGCTATATATTGTTTTACTACTATATATTCTTGACCACACACCCGTCCGACGCGAAAACGATACGTCCCGGGGATCCGCACGGCCGGCAGAGAGACGTCCCGCCGGGCGTTCGACCGGCAGCTTGATTCGCTCCGTGCGGACGTCGTGTCGCTCGAGGAGATGGTCGTCGAGCGGCTCGAGGACGCCATCGAGGCGTACGCGGAGCCGGCAGGCGCCTGGCGGTGTCACGAGATAGACGACCGCGACACCGAACTCGACGCGATGTGCGCCCACGCAGGGGAGGTCATCACCCGCGCGCTCCTCGAACACGACGTGACCGACGCCGGGGACATCGAGGGACTCGTCGGGGACGTCACGACGCTCATGCTCGTCGTCAGGGACCTCGAACGCGTGGGCGACCACGCCGTCAACATCGCCGCACGGACCCTCTACACCATCGAGAGCGACGACTCGCTGCTGGAATATCCACTGAGACTCGATTCACTCGACGTTTTTTACCGTGGACGGTCATTACGGCATATGAGCAAGAAGCTCTCGCCGGCAGTCACGCTCACGCGTGAACAGACGGAGCAGCGGCGATTGGCCGCCGCTCGGGAGCTTCTGGAAGGTGAGAAGAGTCAAGCGCAACTTGCTGAGGATCGCGGCGTGACGCCATCGGCCGTTTCCAAGTGAAAACCGACGCTGGAAGAGGAAGGAATAGAGGGGCTCATACTGTCGGACATAAGCCCATGAACGACAATGCCCCACCGGGGTGGCGATGATGTTCGGGTAGTTATGTCCGACAGTATCGAAAGCACGACTGATGAACGAAATCAGGGACCTGATTCTCAACTCGATGACCAGGATCGAGAGCAACTCGCCGAGTTGCTCGAAGAGGGGGCACAGGCTCACGGCTGGGAAACTGATCTCTGGACCTCCAAGCGTGTTGGGACGCTGATTGAACGGGTGTTTGCCATCGACTACACGCCACGCCATTGCTCGCGGATTCTCCGCGACTTTGGCTACCGCCCTGTCAACCCCAGAGAGGGAGCCGCTGAGAAAGACGCCGAAGAGCAGGAACGCTGGCTCAACGAGGACGCTGACCAGCTCAAAAAAAAGCTAGCCGACGGCGAGACGATTCTCCGTATCGACGGATCGCCGTACCGTCATAGTCCAGTCACGACCGAGCGATGGGCGACAGAAGGCTCGTATCCGACCATTTCGCCAGTCGTTCCGGACTGGCGAACGGTCGCTGCTATCGGGGCAGGTGC
>PXRQ01000097.1 GCA_003022005.1 Halobacteriales archaeon QS_5_70_15 | reverse complement strand
CCTCGCCGAGCCCGTCGCGGACGGTCTCGGTGAACAGGTGGTCGAACGCCCCGGAGCGCGCGTCGTCGCTCACGACCGCCACCTCCGCGCCTCGCCGACCCGTCGTGGATCGGGGTGCCGCACCCTCTGGTTCCGTGCGAACGCCCCGAGGGGCACGTGTCCCGGTCGTTCCGACGGTCGGAAACGCCCTCCTCCCGTTCGGGGGCTCCGGTCGCGGCGAACGGTGAGGGGTATCGTGCGCAGTCGCAGTTCGTCGTTCGGTTCCGCTCTCCGCCCGGCGGACGTCCGTCCGCTCCGGGACCGACCACCGGTCGTCGCGTCGTCGGGTTCGATGTCGCGTAGCATCACTTCGGTTCGGTCTCTACCCTCCGATGGCAGGGGATCGTACATCAACTCTTGGTGCGGAACCCGCGGACAGGCCGGGGTCGAGACCGGCCGGCGTTGAGACCGGCCGGCGTTGAACCGGTCGGGGGAGGGTGATCGGCGCGGCTCGTCCGGGCGGGCACGGCGGCCCCCTGCGACGCCCGCCGCGAAAGGTTATTCACCCCGGTCCCCGAGGACCGAACCCATGACGAGCCGGGAGAAGCTCGCGGAGCTGGAGTCGTTCGACACCCCCTCGGTCACGAACGTGGTTGCGACCTATCCCGACGACCCGCTCTGTCTGGGCCTCTACAACCCGTGGAGCCGGGACTGGTACACGGACCGATCGATCGAGACCGTGTACCCGGAACTCGGGCCCCGTGCGGGGGTCGCCGTGACCTGCGTCTACGGCCTCCCCGACCCGAACTTCGAGCAGCTCGGCTTCGTGGACGTCGTCGACGCGCTCGGCGAGTCGCCGGCGCCGGCGATCCTCGCGCTCGAGCAGGACTTCCCGCCCGAGATCGCCGGGAGCGTCGGGCTCACCGGCGGCAACATGACGACGGCGATGCGGTCGCTCGGCTGTGTCGGCTGCGTCACGAGCGGTCCGATACGCGACGTCGAGGAGGTGCGGCCGATGGAGTTCCAGTACCTCGCCACGGGCACGGCGGCCGGACACGGCGACATGGCGGTGCACGCGGTGAACGTTCCCGTCTCGATACGGGGGATGGACGTCGCGCCCGGGGAGATAATCCACATGGACGCGAACGGCGCGGTGAAGTTCCCCGCGGACCGCCTCGACGAGGTGCTCGAGAACGTGCGGGCGCTCGAGGAGCGCGAGGCGGACCTCCAGGGGCGGCTCGAGGGAGCGAGCACCGCGGCCGAGGTGCGCGCGGCGCTCGCGAGCGAGGCGTACGGGGACGACGAGGAAGGAACGGAGGACGCGACGGACGGGTAGGGCGAGCGCCGTTCGGAGGGCTCCCGGCCGACCGATCGCTCCCGCCGTCGGGTCCCGGCCCTCTCCCCGCAGGTCACTCCTCGGCGGTCGGGACCTCGTCCCCGTACCGCTCCCGGAGCAGATCCGCCGTCTCCGCGACCTTCTCGACCGGGTAGCGGCCGTCGGGCGGCCACCCGATGGCGACCACCTCGCAGGGCTCCTCGTACGGGTTGTGGACGACGTGGACGCCCGCCTCGCCCGCCTCGAACGTGACCACGTCGCCCGGCCCCAGGTCGTGCCCGCCGTCGCTGACCTCGACCCGGCACCGGCCGCAGGCGACGTAACAGAGTTCGGCCTGGTTCTCGTGGTAGTGGTAGTGGGTCCTCGAGAGCCGTCCGCCGGGGTCGACGACGGCGACGTTGAGGTTGAACGCCTCGATACCGAATTCGGGCGAGAGCTCCCACCGCGTTCCCGGGCGGTCCGGACGGGCGTCGAGTTCGTCGCGGGAGCGGATCGTGTAGCCGGACGACATGGGCGTGATTGCCGGCCGGCCGACTTATACCTCGTGCCGGACCCGACGACACCTCGCCGGGGCCGTCGACGGTCACCCGGTCACGTGGACGGGAGGCGGGACCCGTCGACTGGCGCCATCGAACCGTGTGGTTCGGGCGGATTCGGGGCGGTTCGACTCCGCTCCGGACGGTTCGGCTCCGCTCCGGACGGTTCGGCTCCGCCCCCGGAGATCAGAACCGTCCGATGTAGCGGTCCCCGCGCTGTCGGGCCATCTCGACCAGCCGGTCGCCGAGTTCGAGCTGCGAAGCCTCCCACGCCTCGAGCGCCGTCGACAGGTCAGGGTGTGTGGAGATCGCCTCCGCGAGGGTGAACCCGTCGGCGGCGGCCTTCGACGTGCCCGCGGCCATGTGTGGCCGAACGAAGAACGCCCCGTCGCCGAGGAGACAGACGCGGTCGAACACCATCCGGGGCACCTTCAGGTCGTAGATACACTGGATGTAGAGGTCGTCGAGGGTCTGGACGTACCGGGTGAGCGGTTCGGGGACGGTCGCCCTGGCGAGGCGGTTCTGCCGCTCGCGGATCTCCGGGCGGAGCTTCCCCGGCGGGAGCGCCCCCTCCCGCTGCCGGCCGTCGCGGTCGAGCAGGAGGTCGTCGAGCTCCTCGCCCGTGGGCACGTTCTCGTACCAGACGAGGTTGACCCGGCGGTCCCCCCGCTCGGTCGAACCCTCCGCGCCCGGAACCGGGTAGGTGAGGATCTGGAAGTCGGGGCCGTGGTAGATGACGAACGCCTCGCCGAGGTGTTCGGCGAGGTCGTCGGGGAGCTCGCGCTCGGGGATGATCCCCCGCCAGGCGACGTAGCCGGCGTACTGGAGTTCCACGTCCGGCAGTAGCCGTTCGCGGGTCCGGGAGCCGTACCCCTCGGCCGCCACGAGGAGATCGCCCGTCGCCGAGCCGCCGTCCTCGAAGCGGGCCGTGGCCGTGCGGTCCTCCCGGGTGACGTCGACGACGCCAGTCCCCATGTGGTAGGCGTCCTCGCCGACCGCGTCGCGGAGCGGGCGGTAGAACGTGTCCCAGGACGTCGACCGGATGGTGTACGGGCGGGACTCGCGGACGCTCCCGTCGTGGTCGAGGTAGTCCAGCCGGTCCATCACCACCGACACCTCGTCGCGGTCCTCGACCAAGCCGTGACGCTCCATGTAGAGCAGCAGCTCCGGGTCGGGGACGATGCCGGCACCGCGGCCCCGCATCTCCCCGCGCTCGGTCCGCTCGAACACGTCGACGTCGTGGCCGGACTGCCCGAGCGCGTGGGCGGTGAACAGTCCGCCCATCGACCCGCCGGACACGACGACCTCCAGGCGCCGGTCCGCCGGAACGGGTTCGATGTCGTACTCCTCGCGGAGGATGTCGGGTTCGTAGTAGATGTGGCCCTCGTGGTCGACGCAGGGTGGTCCCTCGTAGCCGTACACCCCAGTCGTGCGCTCCGTCATCGACTCGGTGTGTACCCGAATGGGAGATAAACGTTGGCGTACCACACGAACGCGGTGGCCCGGGGATCGGCGGCACCCGTGATCGGCTCCCGACGGGGCGAACCGGGACCGACCCGGCGGAGACCCGGTTCGAGAGGGGAACGGTTCCCTCGCGTTCGGTCCTCCGTCCGGAACGGATCGCCGTCTCACCCACGCGGGGCAGGGGTCGCTGTGACTACTCCTCCTTCCGGGCCGATTTGGCGGTTCGTCCACGCGGGGCGGGACTCACCGGTCCCGATCGTCCTGGGTCTTGATGTCCGCCGAGAGCCCCTGGGCCATCTCGATCTCCTTCGAGTTGTTCAGCGTCCACGCGGTGCGCTCGGTGACGGCCTCGATGACCTCGCGGGCGCTGGGATAGCCGTTGCCGGACTTCTTCACCCCGCCGAACGGGAGCTGCACCTCGGCGCCGATACAGGGGAGGTTGCCGTACGCGAGGCCGACCTCCGCGTGGTCCCGGTAGTAGTTGATCTGCCGGTAGTCCTCGCTGATGATCGCCCCCGCGAGCCCGTAGTCCGTATCGTTGTGGATCTCGACGGCCTCCTCGATGCCGCCGTCGTACTCCAGCAGGGCGACGTGGGGCCCGAACACCTCCTCGTGGGTGCAGCGGAGCGGCTCGTAGGGGTCGGCCTCGTAGACGAACGGGCCCACCCAGTAGCCGTCCTCGTGGCCGTCGGGGATCTCCGAGTCGTCCGGTTCCGTGCGGTCGACGAGCACGTTCACGCCCTCCTCGCGTGCCAGGTCGTTGTAGCCCGTAACCTTCTCCACGTGGTCGGCCTCGATGAGCGGCCCCATGAACGTGTCCTCGTCGAGCGGGTCGCCCACCGCGACGGACTCGGCGACCCCGACGAACCGTTCCTTGAACTCCTCGTAGACGTCCGTGTGGACCACGAGCCGCTCGCTCGACACGCACCGCTGGCCGGTCGTCTTGAACGAACTCATCACCGCGGAGTGGACGGCCACGTCGAGGTCGGCGTGCTCGGTAATGACGATGTTGTTCTTGCCGCCCATCTCGCAGGCGGCGAGCTTGCCGGGCTCGCCGCCGACCTCGTCCGCGATCCGGTGCCCGACCTCGGCGCTCCCGGTGAACAGCACCGTGTCGACCCGGTCGTCCTCGACGATGGCGTTGCCGGCGTCGCCGAACCCCTGGACCATGTTGAACACGCCGTCGGGGATGCCCGTGTCGTCGAACATCTCGGCGATGATCTGCCCGCACCAGGGAGTCTGTTCGGCGGGCTTCCAGACTACCGTGTTGCCCTCGACCAGCGAGACCGCCATGTGCCAGAACGGGATGGCGACGGGGAAGTTCCACGGCGTGATGCAGCCGACGACCCCGCGTGGCTTGCGCCGCATGTAGGCGTCCTTCGAGGCGATCTCGCTCGGGACGACGTCGCCGTGGGGGTGCCGGGCGTCGCCGGCGGCCCACTCGACCATGTGCCAGGCCTCGGCGACGTCGGCCTTCCCCTCGCTGATCTCCTTGCCGCACTCCCTCGTGACGATCTCGCCGAGCTCCTCGTGGCGGTCCCGTAGTTCGTTGTAGATCCCCCAGAGGTACTCCGCGCGGTCGATGTACGAGAGCCCGCGCCACGCCTCCGACGCGTCCTCGGCGGCGGCGACGGCCCGCTCGACGTCGGACTCGGTGCCGCGCCGGAACGTCCCGAGGGTCTCGCCCGTCGCGGGGTTCTCCGAGTCGAACGTCTCGGTGCCGTCCCCGTCGGTCCACTCGCCGCCGACGTAGTGCCGGTACGTATCGGATGCCATACGTCCGACTCACGCGGACGGAAGCTAATAAGCACCCCCGACCGTGGGAGGCCCGTCGTCCCGGACCGGGGAGCGACCGTCGCCGCCCCCGGGCCGGCCGGGGGGCCGCGAACCCCGGTCGCGGGGAGCGAGGGCCACGATCCCGGCGTTCGGGTCCCGGCCGTCCGTTCGCCCCGGACGGTCGTACGGTCGTGCGTAGTCGTTTACCGTCGATACCCGACCCTGTCAGGGTTATCGCCGGTACATCGTTACGCACGACCGTATCAGTCGATCAGCGCCCGGAGGGCGAACAGCGCGTTGCGCCGCCGCTCGCGGATCCGCCGGTAGAAGTACGAGAACCACTTCCGGCCGTAGGGGACGTACTGGTACACCGGGTACTCCCGGGCGAGTTCGGTCTGTGCCTCCTCGCGGACGCCCATCAGCATCTGTATCTCGAAGTCGGTGCCGTGTCCCTCGTGGAGCTCCCGTACCCGGTCGATCATCGCCGGGTCGTGACTCCCCACCGCGACGCCGCTCTCGAACTCGCGGAAGGCGTACTCGAGGTCCTCGCGGTAGGCCCGGTCGACCCGCTCCTTGCTCTGGTACGCGAGCTCCCGGGGCGGGTCGTACGCCCCCTTGACCAGCCGGACCTTCCCCGGGGGATCCGCCAGGCGCTCCAGGTCCTCGCGGGTCCGCTTGAGGTTCGACTGCACGCAGACCCCCACGTTCCCGTCGGTCCCGCGGGCGTGGTGCTCGTAGGCGTCGAGGGTCGCGTCCGTCGTCGTGTGGTCCTCCATGTCGAGCCAGACGAAGGTGCCGTACTCGTCGGCCACCTCGACGATCGAGGCGAGGTTCTCGCGGAACAGCTCCTCCGAGACGTCGAGGCCGACCTGCGAGGGCTTGACCGAGACGCAGGCGTCGGCGTTGACCGCCGCGAGCCGCTCGACGACGTCCCCGTAGGCCGCGGTATCGGCCGCGGCGTCCGCGGGATCCTCGTAGTGCTCGCCGAGGAGGTTGAGGATGGTCCCCACGCCCCGTCGTTCCAGGTCACGGGCGTGCTCGATGGCCTCTTCGGCCGTCTCGCCCGCGACGAAGTTGTCGGCGACCGGCGGTATCATACACGCACCTCGGGCCCGGACGCACGTAAAACGGACTCCGACCGTACGGTCCGGGACGAGAGCGGTGAAAGGAACACCCGGTGGGGAGCGCGATCGGAGCCGGTCACCGGGCGGACACCGCCGGCGGCCGCCGGACTACAGTTTGCGCTCGGCGTCCTCGGCGAGTTCGGCCATCCGCTTGCCGATGCGGCCCGCGTCGGAGAACTCGTCCTCGCTCATCACCGTCGCCAGCGCGTTGCCGAGCACGAACACGGCGTGTTTGTGCTCGCTCTTGGACTTGTGGACGTCGTCCGGCGAGACGTCGAGTTCGTCGTACGGGTCGAACAGCGATCCGTCCACCTCGTCCATCCGGCGGAACGTCTCCATGATCGCGACCATGTGCTCGTGTAGCTCCAGGAGTTCTTCCTTGTGCATACTCGCCCCTAGCGGGGGAGACGACTAAAACGGTTGCGCGCTAACCGATCTCAATAGCGGCCGTGCGGGTGACGTCCACTCGAGGTCGTCTCCTCGATCAGAAGACGTACTCGTCGTCGTGGCCCATCATCCCGTCCTCCTCGTACTCCGGGTCCTCGTCCTCCATGGGGCCGCTGGTCTTGTAGGCGCGGATGCCCGTCGAGAGGAGGTCCTCGATGGCCTCCTCCCGATTCACGAACTCGCCCTGATCGACCATCTGGGCGATCTGCATCTCGAGGTGCTCCGGGACGGTGATCTCTACCTTGGGCATCGGATCACCCGGGAGTTCGGCAGTCGGATATTTAAGTCCTGTGGGGTGGGTTCTCCGCGTGCAAAGTCGTAACCGGAGCTGGTGATGTATTTTGTGTGTAGTGCCAAGAATAGTTCCCGTTTCGCCCACTCTCGTAGGATATCGAATACGTCGTGCCGGTCCCTCCGGATCGGCCGGCGACGACCGCGTTCCGTAACACGTAGGCGGCTGCCCCCCGTCCCTGTGGTATGGCCGAGACCACGGACCCGGTACGGGACGTCACCGACCTCTACCGGGAGTTCGGCGACGACCGGCTCCCGCCGGGGCAGCGAGAGACGACCGCGTTCCCCGTCCTCGACAAGGGCGGGACCCCCTCGGTCGAGCCCGAGGAGTGGACGTTCGAGGTCCGGGGCGCCGTCGAGAACCCGCTGGACCTCTCGCTCGACGCGTTCCGCGACCTCCCGAGCGAGACGCAGCGACAGGACTTCCACTGTGTCACGGGGTGGTCGCGCTTCGACAACGAGTTCAGCGGCGTCACGTTCCCCACCCTCGCCGAGCACGCCGGCGTCCGCGACGACGCCGTCCACGTCATGTTCCACGCGGCCGACGGCTACACGACCGACCTCCCGCTCCCCGACTGTGCGCGCGAGGAGGTCATGTTCACCTGGGAGCTCGATGGGGAACCGCTCCCCGCCGACCACGGCGGACCCCTGCGAGTGGTCACGCCGCACCGCTACGCCTACAAGGGCGCCAAGTGGGTGACCGGCGTCGAGTTCCTCACGGAGCCCGAGCGGGGCTACTGGGAGAAGCGGGGGTACTCCGTGACGGCGAACCCGTGGGCGGAGGACCGCTACGCCTGAACCTCTCTTCACCCGGGGGATCTGCGACCCCCGGCCCTCTCCGGGATAGTTACCATCAAAACGCTGGAGCCCCAACACGGGATAATGGAACCGTTGCGCGGCGAGGAGGCCCCGCCCCGGGAAGGGGTCGGCGGTCCGGTCGTCAGCCGGAGCGTCGAGGTGTCGGCCCCGCCCGTCCGGGCCGCCCTCGAACGGGCCGAGCCGCCACGTATCCTCTGGACGGCCCCCGACGAACCGACCGTGGTCGGGAGCGGGGCCGCCACGGTGATCACGGCCACGGGGAGGGATCGGTTCGACGAGGTCCGGGCCGGGGCCGACGCCCTGTTCGCCGCCGGCGACGTCCACGCGGGCGCGATCGCCGCCCGCCCCCGGCTGTTCGGCGGCCTCGCCTTCCACGACGACCACTCCGGCGCGCCGCCGTGGGAGGGGTTCCCCGGCGCGATGTTCCTCCTCCCCGAGGTGCAGGTGACCTACGACGCCGGCGACCCGCCCGACGCCGGGACGGCGTGGCTGACCGTGAACGCCGTCGGGCCGGACGTCTCGCCGTCGGCCGTCGAGGAGCGCCTCGAGCGCGAACGGGCGAGCCTGGCCGACCTTCCCGACCCCGGCCCGGTCGGCGGACCGCCGGGCGTGTCCGGCCGCGAGCGAACCACCTCCCGGTCGGACTGGCGCGAGAGCGTGAACGCCGCGGTCCAGCGCATCGAGGACGGGGAACTCCGGAAGGTCGTCCTCGCGCAGGCGCTCCGGGCGACGCTGGCGTCGCCGCTCTCGGTTCCGGACGTCCTCTCGCGGCTCGAGGACACCTATCCGGACTGCTACCGCTTCCTCGTCGATCCGGATGGCGGCGGGTCGTTCTTCGGCGCGACGCCCGAGCGGCTCGTCTCGCTCCGCGGCCGGACCGTCGAGACGGGCGCGCTCGCGGGCACCACCGGTCGCGGAGACACCCCGGAGGAGGACGAGTGGCTCTCTCGCGAGCTGTTCGACGACCCCAAGAACACCCACGAGCACGAACTCGTCGCCGACGCCATCCGCGACCAGCTCGAGCCGTTCGCCTCGAGCGTCGCGGCCGGGAGCCGCCGCGTCCGCCGGCTCGCGACCGTCCAGCACCTCGAGACGCCGATCACTGCCGAGCTGGGCGAGGACGTGCACGTCCTGACGCTGGTCGAGGCGCTCCATCCGACGCCCGCCGTCGGGGGGCTCCCCCCTGACCGCGCGCTGCGGACCATCCGCGAGACCGAACGCTTCGACCGCGGGTGGTACGCCGCGCCAGTCGGGTGGTTCGACGCCGCCGGCTACGGCTCGTTCGCGGTCGCGCTCCGCTCGGCGGTCGCCCGCGACGACGTCGCCACCCTGTTCGCCGGCGTCGGCATCGTCGCCGACTCCGACCCCGACCGCGAGTGGGACGAGGTCGACCTGAAGTACCGGCCGATCCTCGACGAACTGGAATGACCGGCGAGGACGGACCGACAGGGCGGGACGGCCGGGACGCCGGACCGGAGCGCCGGGACGCCGGACGCGACGGCCGGCCCGACCCCGCGGACGCCCCCAACCGGAACGCGCTCTGGGGCCGCGTTGTCGTGGACGAGCTCGCGAAGGCCGGGGTCGAGGCCGCCTGCATCGCCCCGGGGTCGCGCTCGACGGCGCTGACCGTGGCCTTCGCGGATCACCCCGGCGTCCGCGTGTTCTCGCACCTCGACGAGCGCTCGGCGGCGTTCTTCGCGCTCGGCCGGACACGGCGAACCGGTCGGCCGACGCCGCTCGTCTGCACGTCGGGCACCGCCGCGGCGAACTTCCACCCGGCCGTGATCGAGGCGGACCGGTCGCGGGTCCCGATGGTCGTCCTTACGGCCGACCGCCCCCGCGAACTCCAGGACTCGGGGGCGAACCAGACCATCGACCAGGAGAAGCTCTACGGCGACGCCGTCCGGGCCTACCGGACCCTGCCCGAACCCGAAGCCGACGCGCGGAAGGTCCGATCGCTCCGGACGGCCGTCGCGCGGGCCGTCCACACCGGCGGGGGGACGCCGGCGGGCCCCGTCCACCTGAACGTCCCGTTCGAGAAACCCCTGGAGCCGACGCCCGTCCCGGGCGACGTCCCCCCGGACTGGGCCGACGCCCACCCGCTCGCCGCCCGTGGACGCGACGGCCCGTTCGTGGCCGCCACGCGGGGCCGTGGGGAACTCTCCGCGGCGGACCGGGCGCGGCTCGTCGACGCCGTCGAGTCCGCCGATTCGGGGCTGATCGTCTGCGGCCCCGCGGACGGGCCGACACCGTCGCGGGACGCGATGCGCGGGCTCGCGCTCGCGACCGGCTTCCCCGTGCTCGCCGACCCGCTCTCCGGGCTCCGGTTCGGCCGGCACGTCGACGCCCCGGGCGTCACGGTCTGCGGGGGATACGACTCCTATCTCGACGGGTTCGACGCGTATCCGGAGGTGGTGCTCCGGTTCGGCGCCTCGCCCACCTCGAAGACGCTCCGACACTACCTCCGGGACGCGACCCTCCGATCCGGCACCCGCCAGTTCGTCGTCGATCCCGCCGGCGGGTGGCGCGAGGCCGAGTTCGCCGCGTCGGACCTCGTCGTCGCCGCCCCGACGCCGCTGGCCGCGGCGCTCTCCGGGCGCGTCGAACGCGACCCCGGCCCGTTCCGGGACCGACTCGCGAGCCTGGAGCGGGACTACTGGTCGATGGCCGAGGAGTGGGGTACCGGGGAGGGGGACGGGAACGGACCCGACGAGTTCCTCGAGGGGGACGTCCTCGCCGAGGCGGCCGCGCTCGCGCCGGACCCCGCGACGCTGTTCGTCTCGAACTCGATGCCCGTCAGGGACCTCGATCGGTTCGCTCGGCCGCGGGACGCCGACCTCACGGTGCTGGGGAACAGGGGGGCATCGGGCATCGACGGCATCGTCTCGACGGCGCTCGGGGCCGGGAGCGCGGCCGGCGACCCGCTCGTGCTCGTCACGGGGGACCTCGCGTACTACCACGACTCCAACGGCCTTCTCGCAGTCGAGCGCTGCGGCGTCGACGCGACGGTGCTGCTCGTGAACAACGACGGCGGCGGCATCTTCCACCTCCTGCCGATCGAGGGGTTCGATCCGCCGTTCACCGAGCAGTTCCGCACCCCCCACGGGCTGGACTTCGAGCCGACGGCCGACCTCCACGGTCTGGAGTTCGCCCGGACCCGCGACCGCGAAACCCTCCGCGAACTCTACCGGCGACCTCGGGACCGGGGTCGACGGGACCGGGTCCGGGTGAGCCCGACCCGGTTCGTCCGGTCGTACGTAGTCCGCGATGGTCGCTGGCCCCGTCGGGCGCCCACCGGTAAGCCGGTACGCAGGACCTATCAGGCCACCCCGCCGAGGATCGTGGCGACACAGAGCACCAGCGGAACGCCGGTCAGCACCACCGCGTACAGCCCGCCGAACGAGACGACGCCGACGCCGGTGATCGTCAGGGCGACCGGGAGCAGGAGCAGCCAGGCCCCGAGGACGGCGACCCCGACAGCGGGTCGGAGGACGAGATAGGCGAGGACGCCGAACAGGAAGGCCCCGACGACGAGGTTCACGGCGACGGGGAACAGGGGCGTCACGGTGCTCGCGAGGAGCACGGGGTAGGCGGCGAACGTCGCCAGCGCGGTCGCCGCCGCTGCGGGGCTCAGGCGGGCGTGCCACGCGTCGACGAGCGCGACGGCGACGGTCAGCCACCGCGCCGCCCGGTAGGCCGCCCGGTAGAGCCGACCCGGTTCGGCGGCGGGTCCGGCCCCGGATTCCGTCTTCCGCCCTCCCCGAGCGTCCGCCGCGTGCCCGGCACTACCTCCCGGCCGCCCGGCCGTCGGTCCGCCGGGGGTCCTCCCCTCCGGGCCGCCGCGCCCCGACCCTCCCGTCGTCCCCGTCCCCGTCCCCGTCCCCGTCCTCGTCCTTCCCGTCGCTCCGTCGGACCGGCCGCTACCGGGCCCCCCGGCGGGGTCCGCATCCCCCGAGGGTTCGGCCCCGGTCCGCCGGTGCCCGGCCGAGTTCCCCGTCGCGTCCCCCGTCCCGTCGCCGTCCCGTTCCCGATCCTCGAGCCCGACGTACGCCTCGTGGCCGAGGCGGTCGTACCGCCGGCGCTCCTGCTCGTCGGTGAGCACCTCGTGGGCGCGCTTGATCCGCCTGAAACGGCGCCTCGCGTCGGGTGCGTCGTTCACGTCCGGGTGGGTGTCCTTCGCCCGCTCGCGGTAGGCCGCCCGTAGTTCGGCGACGCTCGCGTCCTCCTCGACGCCGAGCGTCTCGTAGAACGTCGGCTCCGACCCCCCGGAGGAACCCGCCATCGTCCGCACTCCTCGGCCGCGGGTCTAAACCCTTCGTACGGGCCGATCTCGTGAGCGATCCCCCGCCGACGCGGTCGCCCCGTTCCGATCCCCCACCGACACGGACCGACATCGGGCGGGCCGACCGTCCACCGGTCGCCTCCCGAAGCGCCGGTCGGACACGGCGAACTGAACCCTTTTGTGCGGCCCGGGCGTCGGCCCGGCATGGTTTCAGAGCTGTTCGACCCGGACCGCTGGGAGGCGGTCTCGGAGTTCGAATTCCGGGACATCACCTACCACCGCGGGACCGACGTCGGCGCGGTCCGGATCGCCTTCGACCGCCCGGAGGTCAGGAACGCCTTCCGGCCGGAGACGGTCGACGAGCTCTACGTCGCCCTCGACCACGCCAAGCGACAGACCGATATCGGCTGTGTCCTGCTGACCGGGAACGGTCCCTCGCATCGGAACGGTCGAGCGGGCGGAGGCCGCGAGACGAAGACGGACGGGACGACCCCGACGGGGCCGAGACCGAAGCCGAGCGCCGGGCCAGGCAGGCGCCCCGACTCCACATCCTCGAGGTCCAGCGGCTCATCCGCCACGTCCCCAAACCCGTGATCTGCGTCGCGCCGGGGTGGGCCGTCGGCGGCGGCCACTCGCTCCACGTCGTCTGTGACATGACCCTCGCCAGCGAGGAGCACGCGAAGTTCCTCCAGACCGACCCCGACGTCGCCTCGTTCGACGCCGGGTTCGGGAGCGCCTACCTGGCCAACCAGATCGGGCAGAAGAAGGCCCGCGAGGTGTTCTTCCTCGGGAAGACCTACTCGGCCGAGGAGGCCGTCGAGATGGGCATGGTCAACGAGGCGGTCCCCCACGAGGAACTGGAGGCGGTCGCCGTCGAGTGGGCCGAGGCGATCCTCTCGAAGTCGCCGATGGCCATCCGGATGCTCAAGTACGCGTTCAACCTCGATACGGATGGACTCGTGGGCCAGCAGCTGTTCGCCGGGGAGGCGACCAGGTTGGGGTACATGACCGACGAGGCAAAGGAGGGCCGGGACGCGTTCGTCGAGGGGCGGGAACCGGAGTTCGACCGGTTCCCCTGGCACTACTGATCGACGAAGCGGTCGGTGTCGACGGGCTCGTGGCTTCCCCAGGCGAACCGGTCCCCGAGCCGACCGGCCAGGGGGGAGCCGAACGGGAGCGCGGCGAGTCCGCGGAACAGCGCCCCGCGGAGGGGGGCCGGCACCCGCTTCCGGTGGTGGACGAACGCCGAGACGGCCCGTTCGCCCCGCCGCTGGAGCTTCAGGATCCCCTCGACGGTCGGCCGCTGGGGCCGCTCGAACTGACGTAACGCCCCGGCCGAGAGCGGGCCACCGGACCTCTCGAGCGAGTCGAGGATCACCGGCTGTGCCGCGACGGCGTCGGCGATCGCCAGTCCCTTCCCCTGGCTGCCGACCGGCGAGGCGACGTGGGCGCGTCCCCGAGGAGGAGCAGTCCGTCGTCGACCCACCCGTCGACGAGTCCCGGTTCGATGTGCAGGAGGCTACAGTCGCCCACGTCCGTCACGCTCCGCTGGACGACGCCGTCGATCGACGGGTCGATGCCGACGACGCGGTCGTGGAGGGCGGTCACACCGTCCGACCGCAGGCGGGCGAATCCCCCCTTCTCGACCATGTGGCCGACCTGGGCCTCGCCGCCGCCCAGCCCGAAGTAGACTTGAACCAGACGAGCTTGAGCGAGGAGTCGAGGAGGCCGGCGTCGATGCCCGCCGCCTCCCGGACCGTCGAGTACCGGCCGTCCGTGCCGACGACGAGCCGCGACCGGATCTCGATCTCCTCGGCGGCCGCCCGGTCCCTCGCTTCGACCCCCACCACGCGACCGCGCTCGGTCAGGAGGTCCCGCACGGTCGTCCCGCCCCGGTACTCGAACCCGTCGTACGCCCCGGCCCGCTCGATCAGGAGCCGCAGGAGCGGCGGCTGTTCCATCAGCATCGCACGGTCGTACGGGGGCTCGTAGGTACTGAAGTCGAACGGGGCGACCGTCCGTCCGTAGACGACCAGCGACGGCGACTCGACGGTGTAGTGCTCGAGGTCCAGCACCGGCTCGAGGGCGCCCATCTCGTCGAAGGTCCGGAGGACGAACGGCTGGTAGAGGTAGCCGCGAAAGCTCCGGTCGAGGTCCCGTTCCCGCTCCACCAGCGTGACGTCGACGCCGCTCCTGGCGAGCGGGTAGGCGAGCGTCGCTCCCCCGGGGCCCGCGCCGACCACGGCGACCTCCGCCTCCTGTCGGGAATCCACTTCCGAACCGGCCATCAGGGCGAGTCAGGTATCTGGGCAATTAGGGTTCGTGTCGGTCGCGACCGACCGTGCGCCGCGGCCAGGTGCGGCGTGGGTATGTCGTTCGGAGACCGAAGGCGTCTGACGGTATCAGGCCGGTACCAGCCGGTAGAGCAGTCCCGGCTCCTCCTCGGTCGCGCGCTCGGCGTAGTAGAGCGCGCCGTCGTCGACGAGCACCGCGCTCGTGGCGTGACCCCGTCCCTCGACGTACCAGGTCTCCCCGCCGGTCGACGCGTCCAGCGCGTACATCCGGGCGTCGTACGCCCCCGCGAGCACGTGCTCGCGCGTAACGGTCACCGAGCCGATGATCCAGCCGCCGGCCTGGAAGCGCCACTTCTCGGCCCCGCTCACCGCGTCGAGCGCGTAGAGCCGCGCGTCGTGGCTCCCGATGTAGACGGTCCCGTCGTGGGCGACCGCCGGCCCGGACATGACGTCCTCGTCGGCCGCGAACGACCAGACCTCGGTCCCGTCCTCGAGGTCGACCCCGTAGACCTGACTGTCCCACGAGCCGAACACCGCGATGCCGTCGTGGGTCGCGACGGGACCCTTGATGGCACCGTCGGTCCCGAACGTCCAGGCCCGTTCGAGGCCGGGAAACGTCCAGGCGTAGCAGACACCGTCGTTCGAGCCGACGACGAGTCGGCCGGCCTCCCGGTCGATGGCGACGGTGGAGTGTGGGTGGTCGGTGGGCCGCCTGTCGATCCACCGGACGTCGCCGGTCCCGGCGTCCAGGGCAGCGACGCTCCCGCTCGGGTCGTCGTACTCGACGGCGATGTAGACGACGCCGTTGACGTAGACGGGACTCGAGCCGATCGCGTCGCCGATGCCCGTCCGCCACTGCCGCTCGCCCGTCCCGACGTCGAAGGCGTACATCGCGCCGTCGTAGGCGCCGACGTAGACCGTCCCGTTGGCGACGGCGGGCGTCCCGTGGATCCCGCGGGTCGTCGGCTCGACGTCCGTGCTCCACCGAACCGTCCCGTCGGCGCTCACCCGCCGGACCGTCCCGGTGTCACCGGCGATCACGATGTCGCCGCTGTCGGTGCCCCCGACGGCCACGGGGGATGACTTCGCGGCGGTGTGCTCGCCACGATTGATAGGCAGAGGTCGAGGCGAGCGGGTCGAACTCCTCGTCGGCGGACGTGACGCAGCCGGCGATGAGGGCCGCGGTCCCGACGCCGACCGACCGGAGGTACCGCCGTCGTGTGGGCATAGCGAGTGTGTCCGCTACCCCGTGATCAGGGGGCAAAAGGCCATCGCGAGGCCGTCCCCCTGTCGCTCTCGTCTCCCGGTCCCTCGCCGTCCGACCGGCCGTCCGGGAGGCAACTCCGTCGATGACTCCCGGTCTACGGGTCCTCGGAACCGGGATTCGATGCGGTTCGAAGGTATGCCGAGGCGGTTCGAAGTGACCCGACGCGGCCCGGACGGCGGCGACTCGACCCGGACTGACGGCACTCGACCGGACGGGCGGGTGTCGGTCAGCCCCCGTCGAGCAGTATCGAGCCCTCGCGGAGGGAGAAGACGACCGGCCCGGCGTCGTCCGGACGGTGCGTGCGAACGCCGGACCGACCGTCGTCGCTGTGACAGCCGACGGCGAGAGGCTCGTCGGTGGCCGGGAGTTCGATGCGGGTGGCGGCGCCGGCGGGGAGCGGGACGTCCTCGACGCTCGTCCCGTCGGCGCCACCCCGGACGACCACCGTCACGGTCCGGGGCTGTGACTCCTCGTTGTGGAGGTGGACCCGACCTCCGTCGGGGTTCCTCGAGTGGCTGTGCCGACCAGTCTGCGCCGTTCGGAGCGACATCTCGTGAGTGAGTCGGCACTCGGGCGTGTAGTCGGTTCGGACCGAATCGTTCCGTGAGCCCCGGCGGGAGGGGCGCGTGGCTGGCCCGTTTCGGGGCCTTTTTCGCCCCCGGCCCCGTATCTCACGCCATGAGCGCGTTGCGCGACGCCCTGCGAGACCTGCCGGACGCCGTCTTCGCCGACCTGCTCGAATCCGAGGACGCGTACCTCCTGGTTGTCGACCTGCCGGGGACGACCGCCGAGACCGTCGACGTGTCCGTCGAGCACGGTCGGCTCCGGATCGAGGCGCGGCGCGAGAAGGCGCTCCCGCCGGAGTTCCGCTACCTCGAGGAGAGCCGATCGCTGTTTCTGGACGCCGAACTCCCGCTCCCGCCGGACGCCGACGGGAGCGACGCCGAGGCGTCGATCAGCCGGGGGGTGCTCGAACTCCGGCTGCCCAAGTCGACACGCGGGGCCGCGACGACGGTAGAGGTCACGGACGCGTAGAGGGTCGCCCGAGTGGTGAACCTCAGAGCGTACCGGCGGTTCTTCGTCGTCGCCCGCCAGTTCCTCCCGCTGCTGCTCGCCTACGCCAGGGACCGCCGGCGGTTCCTCCTGTTCGGCAGCCAGCGACGGGTCGATTCGGAGACCCGTCGGCGCCGTGCCCGGGCGCTGCTCGACTCGATGCTCACGCTCGGCCCGACGTTCATCAAGCTCGGTCAACTGCTCTCGACCCGGCCGGACGTCCTGCCCCCGGAGTACGTCGAGGAGTTCGAGAGCCTCCAGGACAGCGTCCCGCCGGCCCCCTGGGAGGGAGCAAAGCAAGTCCTCGAGGAGGACCTCGGCCCCGTCGACGAGCGGTTCGCCGACTTCGACACCGACCCCATCAGCGGTGCCTCGCTCGGCCAGGTCTACACCGCCCGCGTCGACGGGCAGGACGTGGCGGTGAAGGTCCGCCGGCCGGGCGTCGAGGAGCTCGTCGAGGCGGACCTCCGGGTCATCCGCTTCTCGCTGCCGATACTGATGCAGTTCGTCGACGAGGCCAGGTCGTTCTCGCTGGAGACCCTCGCGGACGAGTTCGACAAGACGATCCGCGAGGAGATGGACTACCGGCGCGAGCGGGGGATGCTCCAGGACATCAAGGCGAACTTCACCGACGACCCGATGATCCGTATCCCGGACGTGCTCGAGTCACACTCGACCGGGCGGGTGCTCACGATGGAGTACGTCCCGGGAACCAAGATCTCCCGCACCGAGGACCTCGACGACCTGGGCGTCGACCGGACCGACCTCGCCCGCCGGCTCCAGGAGGCGTACCTCCAGATGCTCATCGTCGACGGCACGTTCCACGCCGACCCCCACCCCGGCAACCTCGCGGTACAGGAGGACGGGACGCTCGTCTTCTACGACTTCGGCATGTCCGGCCGGGTCGACGAGTTCGTCCAGCGGAAGATCGTCCAGTTCTACGGCGCCGTCGCCCGCCAGGACATCGACGACATCCTCGACACGCTCGTCGAACTCGGGACGCTCAGCCCCGAGGCCGACCGCCAGCTGATGAGCGACATCATGGAACTGGCGATCCAGGACGCCCGCGGCGAGGACATCGAGCAGTACCGGGTCAACCAGATCGTCTCGCAGGTCGAGGACACCATCTACGAGTTCCCCCTGCGGTTGCCGCCGAACATGGCACTCGTCCTCCGCGTCGCCACCGTCGTCGAGGGGGTCTGCGTGACGCTCGACCCGGAGTTCGACTTCATCGAAGTGGCGACGGAGTACCTCCGGGACCACGGCTTCATCGAGGAGGGGATCAGGAACTACGTCGAGGACCAGGCCGAGCGGCTCCAGGAGTCGACGCGGTCGGCGCTCCGGACCCCGCCCAAGCTGGAGGAGGCGCTCGACCGCATCAACCGGGAGTCGCTGCAGCTCGACGCGAACGTCGTCGACGACGAGCGGGTGTTCGATCGGCTCGCCCGGCGTATCGTCCTCGGGCTCCTGTTGACGGGGTCGTTCGTCTCGACCGCCATCCTCTGGGCCTTCTCCGACCCGCTCGCCGCGGGGACCTCCCTCGCCGCGTCGGTCGTCGTCCTCGGCCTGCTCTACCGCTCGTTCCGGCGGCGCAAGGGCATCCGGGCGACCCCGCAGTTCACCCGGCAGAACCTCAGACAGAGGCGGGAGGAATAGGGTGGTCCGAGCGGAGCGAGGACCATCTACACACGAACGGCGAGCGAAGCGAGCCGTGAGTAGGGAGACGCGACCGGAGGGAGCGTCTCAGATATCCGAGCGGGGAGGAGCGAGGTCGCAAGGAGCGAACGAAGTGAGCGACCGAGACCCCGGAGCCGCGGCCCTGACCCGTCGACGGACGCGGTGGGTCCCCGTGACCCCGGCCGCAACCGGCAGTCTACTTACCGGTTGGCCCCGAGGTGCGTCCATGGAGATCGAACCGTTCGAGATCGAGCGGTGGTTCGCCCGACACGAGCACGGGGCGGAGATCATGCTCGCCGAGTCCGGCGTTCGGCCGCTCCACGCCGGCGACTTCGACCTCGATCCCGGCGAACTGGGCTACGTCATCCCGACCGAGGGGGACCCGGCGCTCCGGGAGCGCGTCGGCGAGCGCTACGGCCGCGGGTCCGAGGGGGTGCTGTTCACCTGCGGCACCCAGGAGGCCAACTTCGTCACCCTCGCAGCGGCGATGGGCGAGCACGCCGTCGTCGTCACCCCAACCTACCAGTCGCTCCACGCCGTCCCGGCGGCGTTCGGCGAGGTCACGCGGGTCGAGCTCGCCCCGCCGGACTGGGAGCTCGATCCCGACGCGGTCGCCGACGCCGTCCGACCGGAGACGAGCGTGGTGGTGCTCAACAACCCGAACAACCCGACCGGCCGGTACCACACCCTCGACCGGGTGGAGGCGGTGTACGACGTCGTCGCGGACGCGGGCGCGTACCTCCTCTGTGACGAGGTGTACCGCCTGCTCGCCGAGGAGCCGCTCCCGCCGGCGGCCTCGCTCGGTCCCCGGGGGATCTCGACGACGGGGCTCTCGAAGTCGTTCGGCCTCGCCGGCCTCCGCTTCGGGTGGGTCGCCGGGCCGCCGGACGTCGTCGAGGCCGCCGCGCGGTGGAAGGACTACACCACCATCTCCCCGCCGGCCGTGAGCCAGCACGTCGCCCGGCAGGCCCTCGACCGCGAGGCCGAACTGCTCGCGAGGAACCGCGAGCACGCCGCCGCGAACCGACGGATATTCCGCTCGTTCGCCGCCGAACACGGCCTCGAGTGGTACGAGGGCGTCGGCGTGAACGCGTTCGTCGAGGTGCCCGCCGGGTTCGGGGACGGTCGGTCGTTCTGCGAGCGGTTCGTCGAGTCGGAGTCCGTCGTGCTCGCGCCGGGCGAGTCGTTCGGCTTCCCCGACCGCTTCCGGCTGGGATTCGGCCTGCCGACCGCGGAGCTACGCGAGGGGCTCGACAGGCTCGGGCGGTTCCTCGACCGGCACGCCTGAGCGGCTGAGCCGGGAACGCCGACCGGGGAAGCCGGACCGGACTGGACCGGACCGGACCGGACCGGACCACGCGTCCGCCCCTGAGGCGGGTGCTCAGGTCCCCGCGGGGTGCTCAGGCCCCCGCGGTCGCGAACTCGAACCGGGCACCGCCGGCCTCGCTCTCGGCGAGGGTGACCGACCAGTCGTGTGCCTCGGCGATCGTCCGCACGATGGCGAGGCCGAACCCCGTCCCGTCCTCGGAGGTCGTGTAGCCGGACTCGAACACCTGCTCGCGCTCGTCCTCCGGAATGCCCTCCCCGTCGTCCTCGACGTAGAACCCGTCGCCGTCGGGGAGCGGCCCGACACGGACGGTGATCCCCGGCCCCTCGCCGTCCGGGGTGGCGTCCGCCTCCCCGACCCCTCCCCGTTCGACCACGTCGTCGATGTCGCCCGGGTCGACGCTCGGCGAGCCGTGCTCGACCGCGTTCCGGAATAGGTTCTCGAGGAGTTCGCGCAGCCGCGACGGATCCGCCTCGACGGTCGGCGAGGCCTCCACCTCGAGACGGCCGACGGCGCCGAGCCCCTCCCAGGCCCGTTCGGCGGCGGAACCGAGGTCCACGGGCGTCGTGTCGCCGACCCCCTGCCCCTCCCGGGCCAGCGCGAGCAGGTCGTCGACGAGCGCGCCCGTCCGCTCGACGGCCTCGGCGGCCTTCTCCAGCTGCTCGGTGTCGTGCTTCTCGCGAGCGAGCGAGAGATAGCCCTGTGCGACCGGCGGGCCCGCCTGTCGGCGATGTTCCGCCCGGTGACGACGATGCCGACCGACTCCCCGTCCGCGTTCGGCAGCCGGGCCCCGACGAACTCGTAGGGGAGCCGCTCGCCCTCGGTCGTCACCACGTCCACCTCGACCGGCTCCGGTCGACCCTCGTCGGCGGCCGTTCGGAACCGCTCTATGAGCTCCTCGGGGTCCTCGTCGGCCACCATCGACAGGGGGTCGCCCGCAGCCAGATCCGCGTTGCCGTAGCCCGTCACCGTCATCGTCTCGTCGTTCCACCAGACGGCGTGACCCCCCGGGTCGAACACCATCACGATCTCCGGGACGGCATCCAGCACCTGCTCCCCGATCGGCCTGTTCGGGAGCGACTCTGACAGTCGTCGACCCGCGTTCTCCGCCCCCTCCTCGCCAGTCGAGTCTGTGTTCTCCTCCATCGTGTTCACCGAGCCACGCCCGGGCTACGTTGCCCGCACCGCCACAAATACGTGTCGCCGAGCCGGGAGTCGGGTCGCCGCGCCGGACCGTCCGTTCGGGTCAGGACTCCTCCTCCCGGAGCTCCTCGAGTTCGGCCTCGACCTCCGCGTCGGCGGGCTCGCCGTCCGTCGCCCCCGCGTCGGCGTCCGAGCCGTTCGTCCCGGCCTCGGCATCGGTCTCGCTGTCCTTGCCCATCTCCGCCCTGAGCGTGTCGAGTTCGGCCTCGATCTCCGTGTCCGTCCGGGCCGTGCGGAGCTCTTTGTCGATCTCGTCCTCGTCGGAGAGGGCGTCGTCGAACGCGCCGGTCTCCGAGAGCTCGTCCATCGCCTCCGAGCGGGCCTCCATGTCCTCGGTCCGCTCGCGGGCCCGCTCGATGGCCCGCGCGGTGTCCTCCATCTCGTCGCCGACGCCCGAGAGCGCCTCCGAGACGCGGGTCGAGGCCTCCGCGGCCTCGTAGCGGGCCTTCATCGTCTCCTTCTCCGTGCGGAACCGCTCGATGCGGTCCTGGAGCTCGTTCTTCTTCTCCACGAGGTCGTCCTGGGTGCTCTGGAGGTCGGCGATCTGCGCCTCCAGGTCCTCGATCTGCCCCATCTTCTGCTTCTTCTTCTCGAGGGCCTGCCGGGCGAGGTCCTCGCGGTCCTGGCGCACGGCCTCGCGGGCCTGTCCGTTGTGCTTCTCGACGTTCTCCTCGAGGCGGCGCTTCTGGATCTCCAGGCGCTTCTTCTGGGTCGTCAGGTCCGCGATACCCTGTTTGACGTCCTGGAGCTCGTCGCGCATCTTCTCGTAGCTGTAATCCAGTGTTTCGGAGGGGTCCTCCGCCGAGCCGATGAGGGCGTTCAGCTTCGAGCGGATGACGTACGATGCCCGAGAGAGGATTCCCATGGGCCTCGTACGTGAGCCTGGTGTATAAATTCCCACTCCGTCGACCGACTCCCGGGATCCGCAAGCGGGGATGTTTTCACCGCGGCTCCCGACCCACCACCATGCCCGAGGAGCCGGCCGACACGATGCGCGAGCGGTCCGACAGGAGCGCGGTCGGGGGGTACCTGCTGTTCGACGCCGACCGACGGCTCGTCGCCGGCGGGCTCCTCCTGGCGGTCTTCCTGTCGCTCCTGGGGCTCGCCGTGGCCCTCCCCGGCTCGGCGGCCGCCCTCCGGACCGGCGACCCGGTCGAGACGGCGTTCCAGGCGCTCATCGGCGCGACGATCACCGGCGTCACGCTCGTCCTGACGCTCAACCAGCTCGTCCTCTCCCAGGAGCTCGGCGCGGTCGGGGACCAGCGCGAGCGGATGGACGGGGCCATGGCGTTCCGCGACGACGTCGCCGAGGTCCTCGGCGACCCGGTCAGCCCGGCCGAGCCCTCCGCGTTCCTCCGTGCGCTGGTCGACCACGTGGGCGACCGTGCCCGCGCGGTACGGGACGCGGCGAACGGTACGGACGACGAGCTCGAGGCGCTGCTCGACAGCACCGAGGGGAACGCCGACCGGGTCTCGGCGGGGCTGGACGACGCCACGTTCGGCGAGTTCGACGTCCTCTCGGTGGCGCTCGACTTCAACTACTCCTGGAAGCTCTACGCCGCCCGCCGGGCGCTGGCCGGGCGCGACGAGGACGACCCCGCAACCGACCCGCTCGAGGACCTCGTCGAGGCGCTCCGGCTGTTCGGCCCCGCCCGCGAGCACTTCAAGACGCTCTACTTCCAGTCCGAACTCATCGCGCTCTCGCGGGCCGTCCTCGCGACCGCGCTGCCCTCGCTCGTCGTCACGGTCGCCGGACTCGCCTTCCTCGACGTCGCGACGCTCGGCGGGGCCGTCCTCGGGATACCGAGGAACGTCCTCGTCGTGAGTGCCGTCATCAGCGTCGCCGTCGCGCCGTTCGTCGTCCTGCTCGCGCACGTCCTCCGCATCGCCACCGTCACCGGACGCACCCTCTCGATCGGCCCGTTCATCCTCCGGCGGACCGACCGCTCGACTGACGAGTAGCGGGTCCGGGCGCCCGGGGGGGGCGCGGGAGCACCGGCGGAGAGTCGGAAGCCCGCTCCCGCCGAAGCCGCGGTACGGCCGGTATCGTATCCCCGAGTGGCGCCGAGGGAACCCCGGGCCCGGTACGTTACACGTTCGGTCCCTCCGTCGGACGTATGTCCCTACCCGTCGTGGCGCCGATACCCGTCGGACGAGTCGTCGCGCTTCTCGACGTCCCGCAGGGAACCGTCACCGCACTCGGCATCCTCGCGGTCGTCGTCCTGGTCCCGGGCTCGGCGTTCGTCGCGTCCGCGGAGATCGCCGTCTTCTCACTCGGCGAGCACAGGATCGGCGCGCTGGTCGAGGAGGGAGCGCCCGGGGCGGCGATCCTGTCCGCGCTCAAGTCCGACCCGCGCCGCCTGCTGGTGACGATCCTCGTCGGGAACAACATCGCCAACATCGGCATGTCCAGCATCGCGACGGGGCTGCTGGGCCTCTACTTCACGCCGGGCGAGGCCGTCGTCGTCGCCACGTTCGGAGTCACGTCGCTCGTGTTGCTGTTCGGCGAGACCGCACCGAAGTCGTACGGCGTGGAACACAGCGAACGGTGGACGCTCCAGGTCGCCCGGCCGCTACGGGTCGTCCAGGTCGGGCAGTATCCTCTCGTGGAGCTGTTCGACGCGCTGCCCCGGAGCACAAACGAGATCACGGTAGCCAGGGCGACTTCGAGGCCGCGTACGTCACGCGTGCGGAGGTCCAGGAGGTGATCGCGGCCGGACAGCGGGCGGGCGTGTTCACCGAAGGGGAACACCGGATGCTCCAGCGGCTGCTCCGGTTCCGCAACCGGATCGTCAAGGAGACGATGGTGCCCCGACGGAACGTGGTCGCCGTGGACGTAGAGGCGGACCTCGACGCCGCCGTCGACGCGTGTCTGGACCACGGGGCCACCCAACTCCCCGTCTACGAGGAGGTCCTCGACACGGTCGTCGGCGTCGTCCACATCCTGGACCCGGTCCAGGCGCGCGACCGGGACGAGGGGACGACGCTTCGCTCCGTCGCCTCGGAGCCGTACGTCGTCCCGGAGACCAAGGCGGTGGACGAACTCCTGACGGAGTCGGGCGCCGAGCGGTCCGTATGGCGATCGTCGTCGACGAGTTCGGGACGACCGCCGGGATCGTGACCATCGAGGACATCGTGGAGGAGTTGACATCCTCCCCGCCCTGAAGGGCGAGGTTTCAGCCTCGTAGCTTCCATAACAACCGTATCCTGTAGGTGCGGGTCGAGCTACCGAACGCCGAAGCCGCGCTCGGGGATCCCCGGACGGGGGTGATACGGTCGTGCGTAGCGATCAACGGATGATCGTCCGACGGAAGACACGACGGGGGACGCCCCCGCGTACTGCCGGACGTACACGCTCCGAGGCCATCGCCACGCTGTGGCGGCGACGTCGTTCGGGGACCCGCGTCCGGCGGTGTCAGTCGGCCAGGACGTCAGGGGCGACCCGCTTCTCGTCGCGCTCGCGTTCGAGGTGGTCGTAGAACGCCGAGGGGTCGACGTCCTTGCGCTCGCGCTCCTGGCGGTCGCGCACGGAGACGGTGTTGGCTTCCTCCTCGTCGTCGCCGACGATCAGCATGTAGGGGACGCGGTCGTCGTGGGCGCCGCGGATCTTCCGGCCGACCGTCCGGTCGCGGTCCTCGACTGTGACACGGAACCCGCGGTTCTCGAGGTCGCGCCGCACCTCCTCGGCGTAGTCGATGTTCCCGTCCGTGACGGGGAGCACGCGCACCTGCTCGGGGGCGAGCCAGAGCGGGAACCGGCCGTTGAAGTGCTCGGTGATCACGCCCATGAACCGCTCGAACGACCCGAGCAGCGCCCGGTGGAGCATCACCGGCTGGTGCTCCTCGTTGTCCTCGCCGACGTAGGTGAGCTCGAGCCGTTCGGGGATGTTGAAGTCGACCTGGACCGTGCCGACCGTCCACTCGCGACCGATGGCGTCGACGGCGTTGATGCCGATCTTCGGCCCATAGAACGCCGCTTCCCCCTCGTCGACCGCGTAATCGAGCCCCTCGTTCTCGAGGGCCTCGCGGAGCGCCTCGGTCGCCTGCGCCCAGATCTCGTCGCTCCCGACCGCGTTCTCGCCCTGCGTCTCGAGGACGTACTTCACGTCGAGGTCGACGTCGCCGTAGATGTCCTCGATGACGGCGAGCGCGTCGACGATCTCCCCCTGGATCTGGTCGGGCCGGACGAACGCGTGGCCGTCGTCCTGCGTGAACCCGCGCACGCGGAGCATCCCCGAGAGCTCGCCGGACTGCTCGTTCCGGTAGCAGGTGCCGAACTCCGAGAACCGGATCGGGAGGTCCCGGTAGGAGTGTTTCTCCCGGTCGTAGATGTACGCGTGGTTCGCGCAGTTCATCGGCTTCAGGCCGTACTCCGTGTCGTCCTGCTCCCAGTTGAACATCTCCCCCTGGGCGGTGAAGTTGTCGTAGTGGCCCGTCGGCTTCCAGAGCTCGGCCTTGTTGAGCTCGGGCGTCCACACCTCCTCGTAGCCCAGCCGGTCGTTCATCCCGCGGATGTACTCCTCTAACTCCCGGCGGATGCACATCCCGTTGGGGTGGAAGTGGACACAGCCCGGGGAGTGCTCGGGCACCGAGAAGAGGTCCATCTCGCGGCCGATCTTCCGGTGGTCGCGCTCCTTGGCCTGCTCGCGGCGCTCGAGGAACCCCTCCAGCGCCGATTCGCTCGGGAACGCCGTCCCGTACACGCGGGTCAGCGAGTCGTTCGACTCGTCGCCCCGCCAGTACGCCGCGGAGATGTCCAGCAGTTCGAACGCCTCGACCTCGCCCGTCGAGTCGACGTGCGGGCCCTGACAGAGGTCCTGCCAGCCGTCCTGTACGTAGAAGGATACGGGATCCTCGCCGGCGGCCTCCGTCTCGAGGATGTCCCGCTTGTAGGGGTTGTCCTCGTAGATCTCGGACGCCTCCTCCCTGCTCCGCTCGACCCGCTCGATGTCGTAGTTGGCCTCGACGATCTCCGCCATCTCCTCCTCGATCGCCTCGAGGTCCGCCTGGTCGAGGTCGACGCCCGTGACGTCGTAGTAGAACCCCCGGTCGGTGGGGGGGCCGATGGTCAGCTTCGCCTCGGGGTGGAGCCGCTGGAGCGCCTGTGCGAAGACGTGCGCCGCAGAGTGGCGAAGCACCCGGAGGTACTCCTCGGACTGTGGGGTGACGATGACGAGGTCGACGTCCGCCTCGATGGGCGTGTGCCGGTCCACGAGTTCGCCGTCCACCACGCCCGCCACCGTGTCCCGTCCGAGGCCGGCGCCGATCTCGTACGCCACGTCCTCGACCGTCGACCCCGCCTCGACCGAGAGGACGGAGCCGTCGGGTAACGTGACCGCGACGTCGCTCATACCACAACGGAATCGTGTGGCCGGCATAAGTGTGTTGAGACCCTGCGACGCCGATACGCGGCTCGTCGCGTGGTACCGTCTGTCGCCATCCTGCGCGGACCGAGCGCCTGGTGGCGTTCCCGACCGACGACACGCGCCGGACGGGGACTCGGCCGGTCGGGGGGCGCTGACTCCGAAGGCGACCGTGGCAGCCGGTCAGGGGAACGCCGGCTCGCCGCCCGCTGTCGTCCGCCGCTCGGCGTAGCGGTCGGCCGCCGCGAGCGGCGTGATACCCTCCTCGCGGGGCGTCTCGAGCATTCCTTCGAGGCGGGTCCGGATACTCGAGACCCGATCGAGGGCGGCGTCGACGTCACCGTCCTCCAGCTCGACGACTCCCGGTATCAGCCCGCCCGCGTTCACCGCGTAGTCCGGCGCGTAGAGGATCCACCGTTCGGCCAGCCGGTCGGCGTGTCGCCGAGCCCCGAGCCGGTTGTTCGCCGACCCGCGGACCACCGAACACCGCAGCCGGGGGATCGTCCCGTCGTTCAGGACGCCACCGAGGGCACACGGCGCGAAGACGTCGCAGTCGACGTCGTAGATCCCGTCCGGGTCGACGGAGTCGACGCCGTGCTCCCGCTCGGCCCGCCCGGCGGCTGCTCCGCCGACGTCGGCGACGGTCACCTCGGCGCCGGCCCCGACGAGCTCCTCGACCAGCCACCGCCCGACCTTTCCGACGCCCTGGACGGCGACGTGGGCGCCCGCGAGCGAGTCGTCGCCGCGTCTCTCGGCGAGCGAGGCCTCAGTGTCGTGGCGGACCCCCCGGGCGGTCACGCGCGTTCCCTCCCGCCCTCGTCCCCGCCGACGTAGTCCGTGACCTCGCCGATGGTCCGGAGGTCGGCGACGTCGAGGTTGACGTCCTCACCGGTGACGAACGCCCTCCCGTAGGAGTCGACGACGCGACCGTACGCCCGGAGGAGATCGTCCGTCTTCGAGTCGGGGCGCCCACGGTGACCGCCTTCCCGCCGCCGACGTCGAAGTCGGCCGCCGCCGTCTTGTAGGCTATCGCCTCCGAGAGCCTGAGCGCGTCCTCGAGCGCCCCGGCCTCGGTCTCGTACGCCATCGTCCGGGTCCCGCCGACGGCGGGCCCGAGCCGGGTGTCGGAGACGGCGACGAGACACCGCAATCCGGTGGGCTCGTCGCGGAAGTAGCCGACGTGTTCGTGGCCCCGCCCGTCCCTCGCGGCGAGCGGTGCGGCCTCGCCCTCGGTCATGGTCCGGAGTGCGCCGCTGCGGGATATAGGTCCGGCGTCGCCGCCCGCCGACGCGCTCCGGTGACGGCGCCCCGTCCGGGGTCTTGGTCCCCCGGAGCCTACGCGACGTTCCGGGAGGCGTCGACGGCCGCCTCCTCGCCCAGGTCGAGCTTGATGACGTCGTCGATGACCTCGCGCGGGCGGTGTTTGGGGACGACGAGGGTGTTCTCGATGCCCTGCTTCTCGACGGTGGTGTCGAGCTTCCAGACCATGTCCGCGACGGTGAGCGTCGACTCGCGCAGCAGCGGCGGATCGCCGTGCCGGGTACAGTAACAGACCGCCGCGCGGTCGTGGTCGAGAAGGTAGTCCTTGAGCCCGTTGAGCAGGTCGACGTAGCGGCTCTCGCGGCCGATCTTCTCCATCGGGTTCATCGTGTCGACGATGACGTGTCGGTCCTCCTCGGTCCCTTTGATGACCTCGTGCATCCGGCGAGCCGGTCGTTCGACGCCGAGGTGTTCGATGTCGAGGTCCCCCTGGAGGAGTTCGTCGAGTTCGTCGCTGACCCCCCGTTCCGAACGGTAGGTCGAGGGATGGAGCCACGAACGATCGTCCATCGTGGCGTAGAACAGCGGGTTGACCTGGCTCGCCGGCGGCGAGACGAGCGGCGTGATACTGCCGGCTGGGATCCCCCCACCGAGGTGATGATCGAGCGTCCTGATGTTCGTCGAGACCCGGTCCATCCCTTCCCCTTCCCCTACCTCTCCGCGAGAGGTTCGACCGGACGCTTTGAAAGACAGGTCCGGGCTCACCGGACGATTCCCGTCGGCGGTTGCCGCGGCCGCCTCCGGTGACGTCGGTGCCGGAGCCGGCCACGGCCCGGGGGGTCCGGACCTGCGGACACCGCGGATCCGGGGCCACGATCCCGGAGCCGGTGAACGTCGCACGTGGCCGCGGACTACTCGTAGCCGATCTCCGGCGTCAGTTCGACGTTCGAGCGGGCGAACGTTCCCGACCCGCGGGCGAGTTCGTTCCCGTCCTCGTCGTGGCAGACCGCCTCGGCGATGGTCTGGCGCGGGTTGTCGTTGACGACCGCGCCCGTCGCCGTCAGTTCGCCCTCCGAGACGGGCCGCTCCAGGTAGAGGTGGAAGTCCGTCGTCAGGAGGAAGACGTCCTCGACGAGCGAGTTGGCGGCGAAGAAGGCCGCGTCGTCGAGCAGCTTGAAGTAGTACGAGCCGTGGACGCCACCCAGAGGGTGGTGCATCGACGCCTCGGCGGTCATCCGGAGTTCCGCCGCGCCCTCCTCGATCGAGATGTCGATGTCGAACCCCTGGTTGCAGGGCGTCCCGGCGAACATCCGCTCCAGCTTCCGGTGGTGCTCGGTGCGGGTCATCGACCTCCCGTCAGCTCCGCGCCCCGGCCTCGGTCGCCTCGCGTGCGCCGGTGCCGGCCGCCCCGTACGTCGCCGGGTCGAGGCGGGCCTCCGGCATCGGCACGCCGTCGAACGGGTCCGAAGCGAGCAGGAGCGAGCCGTCGAGGTCCGCGTAGTCCAGCAGCGGCGCGAGGTGCGCCCCCGCAGCGATCGACGCGTTCGACTCCAGCATACAGCCGAGCATCACCTCGAGCCCGTGGGCACGGGCGGCGTGGATCGCCTCGAGGGCGGGCCGCACCCCGCCGGTCTTCATCAGCTTCAGCGTCACGATGTCCGTCCGGTCGGCGACCCGTGGGACGTCCGCCGCCGTGATGCAGGACTCGTCGGCCGCGATGGGGACGGCGCTCCGCCCGTGGACGAACCGCAGCCCCTCCGGGTTCTCCGCGGGGACGGGCTGTTCGAGGAACTCGACGTCCTGCTCCGCGAGCCACTCGCTCTTGCGGACGGCCTCGCGGGGGGTCCACGCCTCGTTCGCGTCCACCCGGACCGTGGCCTCGGGAGCGGCATCCCGGACGGCCTCGACGACCTCCCGGTCGCGGTCCGGCTCCGTCCCGAGCTTGACCTTCAGCACCCCGTAGCCCGCGTCGACGGCCTCCGTCGCCCGCTCGCGCATCCGCTCGGTATCGGCCAGCCCGACCGTGTACGAGGAGGTGACCGCCTTCCGCGGGTCGAGCCCCAGATAGCGGTAGAGCGGCAGGCCCGCCCGCTTGGCCGCGAGGTCGTGCAGCGCCACGTCGACGGCGGCCTTCGCCGCCGGGTTGTTCCGGACGACCGCGTCCATCCGGTCGTGTGCCGCGTCGACCGCGAGCGGGTCCCCCAGGTCCGAGACCGCCCCGAGGAGCCCCGGCAGCACCGCCTCGACGGTGTCGGCCGTCTCGCCGTAGTGTGCCGAGGGCGCGGCCCCGCCGACGCCGACGTGCTCGCCGTCGTCGATCCGGACCACGACGTTCTCGGCGGTCGTCGTCGTTCGCCGGGAGATACCGAACGGCTCGTCCAGCGGGAGTTCGACCCGCTCGAAGGAGGTATCCAAGGTCATCCCGACCCCTCGATGGCGTCGAGGAGCGCGTCGACGTCGCCGCGGACGGGGTCGACCGCCGGCGCGTCGATGGCGTCGGCGTACTCGATGACCGCGTCCGACGCTGCCGCCGCGTCGAGCCCGCGCGTGTTCAGCGCACCCCCGACGACCGTCGACGGGTGGACCGCCCCGGCGAGGTCCTCGTACAGCGTGACGAGGCGTCCGGGATCGGGCAGCGGGAACGACTCGAACCCGTGGACGACCTCGCGGCCGGCCTCGTGGGTGAGCACCATCGCGTCCGGCATCGCGCCGTGGAGGATGCCGCAGGTCACCGTCGAGTAGGCGGGGTGGACGATGCTCCCCTGCCCCTCGACGAACACGTAATCGCTCTCGTCCGCGGCGTCCAGGACCATCCGCTCGGTCGCGCCCGCGGTGAAGTCCGAGACCACCCGGTCGATGGCGATGCCGCCGCCGGCGATCATCGCCCCCGTCTGTCCCGTCGGAACGAACCCGGCGTCCCAGCCGCGGGCGCGGGCCCCCTCGAGCAGCTCCATCGTCGTCGTCATCTTCCCGGTCGAGCAGTCCGAGCCGATAGTGAGCACCACCGTGGCGTCGACGTCGCCGGCGGTCCCCTCAGCGACGGTGAGGTCCGAGGGCGGCCGCCGGACGTCCCAGATCTCGGCGTCGTGCTCCCCGGCGAGCACCGCGAACTCCTCGTCGTCGGCGAGGAAGTAGTGGAGCCCGGACCAGACGTCCGCGCCCGACTCCAGGGCCGTCTCGACGTCCGGCCGCCACGACCGGTCGAACCCGCCGCCGATGGGCGCGATACCGATCACGAGGACGTCGAACTCGGGAGCGTCGGCCGTCCGGCCGACGATCGGCGCGTCCTGGACGTCCGACACGTAGTCGGTGACGCGGGCGTCGGGGTCCGACTCCGCTATCTCCCGGTCGAGGACCGCGACCACCTCGTGGTCGCCGTACCGGAGGAGGCCGACGGCCGTCTTCGCCCTGTCGGGGAACTTCTCGTGTGCGAGGATCGCGATACGCGTCCCGTCGTGCATACCGGCCCCTCACGACACGGGTGTATAAAACGACCCGGACGGCGCGGCGGGTGGGCATAGGACGTCGGGTGGGACTAAAAGGGGCCGACCGCTACGCGAACCCCGGCGGCGGTGAGCCGAGCGGAGCGAGGCGAACGTCGCTGGACGAGCGAAGCAAGTCCAGCGGAATAAGGACCACAGCTGATACGGTCGTGCGTAACGATCTGCCGGCGATAACCCGGACAGGGTCGGGTATCGACGGTAGAAGACTACGCACGACCGTCTGAAACCGTCTCGAAAGTCCCCGACGGTTGTCCAGTGTCGTGACGCCTCAGAGGCCGTAGCAGGTCGTCGTCCAGAAGTCACGGACCGCATCGTCGATGGCGTCCTCCGGCTCGCCCGTCGCGTCGACCGGCCTCGTGACCGTCGCCAGGTCCTCGAGCTCGGAGAGGACGACCCGCTCGCCGGTGAGGTACAGCGGCCCCTCGACCCCCTCGAGCGCCCCACGGCACCGGTCGAGGTGATCGTCGATCTGTCCCTCGCGGACCCGCTCGAACCGGCCCTGCGAGAAGCCGCCCTTCGAGTGGTCGCCCTTCACCTCGGACTCGAACCCCTCGAACCCGACGCGCTCCTCGCCGTCGAACCGGCCGAGCGCGAACAGGTCCGCGCGGACGAGCCCGACCGCGTGCTCGCCCGCGGGTCGGAACCACGACCGGTCGATCACCGGGGACCCGTTCCATTCGAGGAACGGGTCGGGCGCGACCGGGGGGTCGAGCGCGAGAGCGAGGGCGCCGGCGTCGTCGGCCACCGCGAGGCAGGGCTCGGCCCGGCGGACCAGCGCCACCCGGTCGCCGAGCAGGTCCGCGAGCGCGGGCGGGACGTCGTCCCCGACCATCGCGGTGAGCACGCCCTCCCGCGGAGCCGCTCCTCGCGGCGGAACCCGACGGTCGCGTCCCAGGGTCCGTCCTCGGCAGCCTCGACGCGCCCCTCGAGTTCGGCGATGCGGTCCTCGAGCCGGTTGACCCGTTCCTCCGCATCCTGCCGGGCGGTGACCGCCTCGCGGCGGCGCTGGCGCTCGGCCTCCAGCTCCCGCTCGGTGTGGTGGAGCCCCTCCTCCAGGTCCTCGATGCGCTCGCGGAGCGCGGTCCGACCCAGCAGGTCGTCGAGCATGGACGGTCGGACGGCCGCCAGCGGTTAAATCTAGCCGGCGGCTACGTCCGCCGATCCGTCGCCGGTGTCCGACGCTCCACCCCGATAGCCGACGGTATGGCCCGACGGGGGTGCCCGGTGCTACACCCCGGCGCCCGGGAGTTCCGCCTCGATGTCGAGGAGCTGTCGTGCCCGGTCGGCCTTGGCGAGGAACACCTCGCTCAGCGCCGGCGGGTTGCGGAGCCCGGTTCGGTCTGCCACCTCGTCCGGGAGCGCGACCGTCCCTTCGGGGACCCCGTCGGCCCCGTGGACGGGGAAGTGCGCCCCGCCGATCTTCATGACGAGCGGGAGGTCGAGCCGCTCCACTCCGTCCCCCTCGGCGTAGAGCTGTTCGTTGACGCGCTCGTGCTGGTCGCGGTGCATGACCGCGCGGTCCCCACCGTACGGCTCGACGTAGAGCCGTCCCAGGTAGTAGCCGCTCGAGAACTCCTCGAACATCGTCACACCTCGTGTGTGACACTCACACACATAAGCCTTCGCCGGACTTCTTTTATCGAATCGCAATCAGCGGGTTCGGCGCCGCCGCGTGCCGGCGACCGACGGGGTCAGCCTGACGGGTCGAGCGACGCCCCGAGCGGTCCCGACACGCCTTTGCGGGCCGGCCGCCCACACCGGGTGTGAACCCCATCCCGGAACGCTATGCTAGGCACTACCTAGAGGCGGCGCCGTCCCTGTCGGTGCTGGTGTTCGGGAACGCCGCCCTGACGCTGGTGGGCCTGCGGTTCTACGTCGACCGGGGGCTGGCGGAGGTGTCGACGTTCCTCTGGCCGCTGTTCGCCGACTCGCCGACAGCGACGGCGCTGGCGACCCTCTCGTTCGCGACGCTGCTACCGAACCTCGGGCGCAGGGCCGACGGGGCGCCGACCAACCTCCCGCTCGCCTACCTCCACACGGTCGCGTTCGTCTGGCTCGTCAAGTACGGCCTCTGGACGGTGCTCGCGCTCAACCTCGGCTTCTCGGCGTACTTTCCCGACCCGTTCGGCTACTTCGGTGTCCTCCTGAGCCACGCGGGGTTCGTCGCGATGGCCTACCTCGTCCCGCGGTACGGGACGACGACCCGCGGGGCGCTCGCGGCGGCGCTGGTCCTCTCGCTCGCCAACGACCTCCTCGACTACGGCTTCGGGCTCCACCCGCCGCTGCGCTACGACCCCGGCCTCGCGCTCCCGGTTTCGACCGCCGCGCTGTCGGTCGTCGCCGTGACCCTCGCGTGGGTGGCGTTTCCGTCGATGTCGACTCAGAGCGAACGATGAACGCTCTGTGAGCCTCTCGACCCTCGATACGGGACGATTGAACGGAGCGAACGAAGGTCCCTTTTTTAGATGGGGAGCGTCGTAAGGGTGAACGAGAGATGAGACGGAAGGTCGGGTCCGTGGTGCTGGTCGCGGCCTTGGTCGTCCTCGCGGGCATCGCGGTGCCCGGGGCGGTCGGGGGCGCGCCGGCGGCACCGCCAGGTGGGGATGCCACCCCGGCAACCGCGCCTGCGGTCGGCACGCAGGCGGACGACGGGGAGGGCAACGCGACGAACGGTACCGGAACGACGAACGGAGTCGTGGCGAACGACACCGATAACGCCTCCCTCGGGACGCAGGTTTCCTCGTTCATGGCGGCGTCGTCGGCCGACGCCGAGAACGAGGTCCGGACTGGGATGTTCCAGGCGAAGTGGAACCGGTCGAACGCGAGCCGGCGCGAGCGGCTCGTCGGCCAGCGGACCGAGGAGATCGCCGAACGGATCGCCGAACTCCGCGAGGAGCGCGAGGAGCTCCTCTCGGCCGAGAACCTGACGGCACGCGAGCGGGCCCAGGCCACGTGGCTCGACACGCAGGCCGACGGCCTCGCGCGGTCGATCGGGCTGATGACCGAGGCGGCCAACCGGACGAACGTGACCGTCGACCGGGACGCGATCTCCGGGCTCCGGCGCAGCGCCCGCAACCTCTCCGGCGGCGAGGTCGCCGAAATGGAACCCGGCTTCGTCGACCGGGGACCGCCCGGGGACGCCGGTCCGCCGGACGACGCGGGGCCACCCGGGGACGGAGGGCCGCCCGAGGAGCCCGGCAACGGGACCGACGCGGACCCGCCGGAGGACCCCGAGGAGGACGGGAACGGCACGGATTCCGGCCCGTCCGACGATCCCGACGGGGGTGAGGGCGCCGGGGAGCCGGGCGGACCGGGAAATGACGACTCCCCCGGAGGGGACGACTCGGGAGACGGTAGCTCCGGGGGCGAGGACGGTGGTTCGGGAAACGGTAACGGCTCCGGGGGGAGCGGGAACTCAGGAGGTGGCGAGGGCGAAGGGAGCGGCTCCGGTTCTAGCGAGGGCGAAGGGAGCGGCTCCGGTTCTGGCCAGGGCGAAGGGAGCGGCTTCTGGCCAGGGCGAAGGGAGCGGCTCCGGTTCTGGCCAGGGCGAAGGGAGCGGCTCGGGGAAAGGTTCCGGGCCCTCTTCGGATAACCCTGGAAAAGGGTCATAGTCCCTGATTCCGATCTAACCTGGACGACTCGCGAATCGATCCGTACGAGTCGGCTCCGGGGAGACACCCTTTTTTCGGCTCGGCACGAATCCCCGCCGATGGATTCCGCCGCGCTGCTCGACCTGTTGGGGAACGAGAACCGTCGGCGAATCCTCCGCCTGCTCGCCCGCAAACCCTGCTACGTCACGGAGATCTCCGACTATCTCGGGGTGAGTCCGAAGGCGGTCATCGACCACCTGCGCAAGCTCGAGGACGCGGGGCTGGTCGAGTCCCGGGTCGACAGCCAGCGCCGGAAGTACTTCTCCATCGCACGGAACCTCCGGCTGGAGGTGAACGTCACGCCGTACGGCTTCGGGACGAAGTCGGCGTATCCGGCCTCCCGCGGGCTGGACATGAGCCGGTGTCGCTACCTCTCGCTGGACGTCGGCCGGGAGGCCGACGGCGGCGACGCGGGCGAGGGCGACCGGGACGGGCTGGAGTCGCTCGCGTCGGAGCTCCACCGGCTAGAGGGCCTGGAGAACGAGCTCTCGATGGCCCAGCGGTGGGTCCAGGGTCGGCTGACCGACGTTATGGGCAGGCTCTCCGAGGAGTTCGACGCCCTGGGCGGCCTCGACGGGCGGTTCTACGCGGAGGTGCTCTCGGCGATGGCGAACGGGGCCGACACGGTCCAGAAACTCTCGCACCGGGTAGACGCCGCCCCCGAGATGGTCGAGGAGGCCCTCTCCGTGCTCGCCCGCGCGGACGTGATCGCCCGGGAGGGCGACCGCTGGACGATACGCGAGGAGTAGGACGAACCCCGATCGGCCCTCCCGTGGACGGGGGCGGCCACCCTGTTGCCAACGGACGGCCGGGGACGCGGTCGGGTGTCCGCCGGCCGGTACGGGACCGATCAGAGCGAGCGCGTGAACCCGTCCCGCAGGTCGCGGCCGAAGTAGTGACCGAGGACGGCGGCGACCGCGCCCGCCGTGGCGCCGACCGCCGCGACCGGGAGGGCGAACCCCCCGAGAAACGAGATGACGAGCTGGTCGAGCAGGAGGCCGATCCCGGCCGTCGCCGCGCCGGCGACCAGCAGCTCCGTGTAGCCCCCGCGGCCGACGGCTCCGAGGAGGAACCCGACGGTGAACACCCCGAGGAGCCCCGCGAGGCTCCCGAGGACCGGGACGCTCCCCAGGAACGGGACGGCGCCGACGAGGAGGAACCCCCCCAGGGTGAGGACGACCGACACCGCGAACCGGCGTATCGAGAAGACGCCGCCGGCCCGGTGCCGGAGGCCGGCGAGCCGTCCGTCGCTCCCGGCACTCGAGCGCCCGGCTTCGGGGTCCTCCTCGGCGCCGAAGTCGTCGCCGGCCACCTCGCCGTCGAGGTCCTGGAGGAGCTCGTCCGTCTGGCTCATACCACCCGTTGGTCGCGCGGGTACATCGGTCTTTCCCGAGGAGTCGTACGGTCGTGCGTAACGATGTACCGGCGATACCCCGGACAGAGTCGGGTATCGACGGTAAAAGACGACGCACGACCGTATCAGGCCCCCTCCGAGCGTCGGGGGGTGTGAGGACCTCTCGCTCGACGGGCGGCGGTTCCGGCCGGTCGGGAACGAGGACGGCGACGACGTTCGACTATCGTGAGGAGGGCGACCTCGTCCGGGCCCGGTACTCGGGCGGGTCGATCCGGCTCGGTTTCCCCGTCGGGCTCCGCGACGACGACGCGCCGTCCGTCCGGTACGCACGGGCGACGACCGGAGGCGGGACGACCACGGGCCACACGGAGAGCCGGGTCGAGATGCTCGGCGGTCGACGGCTGCGGCCCCCGGAGGACTGGACGTGGGACTCGCGCGAGGGTTCGGGCACGAGCGTCGTCGAGGGGGTCGCGGACCGGGAGACCGACGACACGGCCGCAGGGACGGGAGCCGCCGGGACGGCGCATAGGTGCATTCAAGTCCGGCGCCGGGCAATCCGGGGACATGGATCCGGGTGACAGGGTACGCGTCGACCGGGGCGGGACGGTCTACGAGGGCGTCCTGCTCCCCTCGACGACGCCCGATGAGCTCGTCGTCAAGCTCGACGGCGGGTACAACGTGGGGGTGGCCCGCGCCGACACCACCGCGGACGTCCTCGAGTCGGACGTCTACGACGTCGAGTCCGCACAGGACACGGACGAGGAGGGCACCTCGGCCATCGAGTTCGACGACGACCTCCCCACGGTGGCGCTCATCTCAACCGGGGGAACGATCGCCTCGACCGTCGACTACCGGACCGGCGCGGTCACCGCGCAGTTCGACGCCGAGGACGTCCTCCGGGCGGTGCCGGACCTGGCCGGCCGTGCGAACTACCGGGGCCGGGTCGTCGCGAACATCCTCTCGGAGAACATGCGGCCGGCCATCTGGCAGGACCTCGCCCGCGCCGTCCACGAGGAGATCGAGGCGGGCGCCGACGGCGTCGTCGTCATGCACGGCACCGACACGATGCAGTACTCCGCGTCGGCGATGTCGTTCGTGCTCGACACGCCGGTCCCCGTCGTCTTCACGGGGAGCCAGCGGTCGGCCGACCGGCCCTCCTCGGACAACGTGATGAACGCGGTCTGTGCGGTCGAGGCCGCGAAGTCCGACGCCGCGGAGGTGATGGTCTGCATGCACGCGACCTCCTCCGACGACGTCTGTGCGCTCCACCGCGGCACCCGCGTCCGGAAGAACCACACCTCCCGCCGGGACGCCTTCGAGACGGTCGGCGCCGAACCGATGGGCGAGGTCGACTACGCCGCCGAGGAGGTGACGTTCCGCCGGGAGTACGCCGAGCGCGGCGAGGCCGACCTCGCGGTCCACCCCGACCTGGAGACGGAGGTCGAACTGCTCAAGTTCGCCCCCGGGATGGATCCCGAAGTCTTCGACGCCTACGAGGGCAAGGCCGGGGTGGTCGTCGAGGGGACGGGGCTCGGGCACGTCAACACGGAACTCGTCCCCCGACTGGCCGACCTGGTCGACGACGGCACGACCGTCGTCATGACCTCCCAGTGTCTGGAGGGACGGGTCTGTGACCGGGTGTACGACACCGGTCGGGACCTCCTCGACGCGGGCGTCATCGAGGGCGAGGACACGCTCCCCGAGACGGCGGTCGTGAAGCTGATGTGGACCCTGGCGAACGCCGACGGGGACTCCCCCGAGTCGGTCGCGGACGCGATGGGTCGCTCGCTCGCCGGCGAGATACGGGAGCGGTCGACCCCGTGGCTGTGACGGGGACGGACGGAACCGGCCCCCGGCCGGCGTGGCGATGAGCCCGGACGACGGGGGAACCGCCGAACCCGGGGGTGACGCCCCCGGCGCTCCCGACTCGGAGACGTTCGAGGTACGCGGTGCACGACCCGGGGACCACGAGGCCGTCGTCGACTTCACCGAGGACACGTGGCCGGACCGGGGCGGGGACTACGTCCCGCACGTCTACGAGGAGTGGATGGAGACGGAAGGGGAGGACCAGCGGACGCTCGTGCTCGACCCCGTCGGCGAGGAGGGTCTCGCGGGCATCGTCCAGGGGGTGCTCCTCTCGGACCACGAGGCGTGGGCGCAGGCGATGCGGGTGAACCCCGACTACCGCGGGATGGGCGTCTCACCGCAGCTGACCCACGGCGTGTTCGACTGGGCCGCCGACGCCGGCGCGACCGTCTGCCGGAACGTGGTGTTCTCCTGGAACCGGGCCGGCCTCGGCCAGTCCCGCTCCGTGGGGTTCGAGCCGGTCACGGAGTTCCGCTGGGCCCACCCGGACCCCGACCCGAACGCCGACGTCGGGGGGTTCGAGGTGGTCGAGGACCCGGCGGCGGCGTGGACGTGTTTCCAGGGACGTGTCCACCTTCGGTTTTATTGGTTGGCGGGGTATGCGTGGTCGCATGGAGCACCCGGAGCTCGTGCAGTCCCGCCTCGACGGCGAACGGGTCCGGGCCTGCACCTACCGGGTCCGCGAGTACGAGCGCGAGGACGACGACGGGGAGGCGGCGACGCGGGCGGAGTACGGCGTCGGGGTCTGGGCCGACATCGAGGCGGCCCGGGGGCTGTTCGCCGCCGTGGCGCGGGACGCCGCCGGCGTGAGTGCCGACAGGACCCGCGTGCTGATCCCCGAGACACCGCGACACGTCTCCGACGCCGCCTACGCCGGGGCTGGCATCAGCGAGGAACCGGACTTCGTGCTGGCGAAGGACCTGTCCGTTCGTTGAAACGTTCCGCGGCCGGGTGGTGGAACCTCAGGCGGTCGACCCCCTGGTGAGAGGCTCCGCGGCTGGCGGAGTGGCGAAACGTTACCACGATGGCGGGCGTGGGGTCGGCCGTGACCGTCGACACACGCCGCCCGCTCCGGGGTGTCGCCCTCGTTCTCCTCGGCCTCCTCGCCCTCGTCTGCCTGCTGGCCGTTCTCCGCGACGGTGCCGGGGATCCGGAGAGGACGGCCCGCTAGCGGGTCCGCCGTACCCCGCCGTTCGCCGACCGTGGGTCCGACCATCCGGGTGGAGCCGGCGGTGACGGGGACCACGGGACCGGGGTCCGCTACGTCCACCGACGCTCGCTCCGACAGTGGCTGGCGCTCGTCGTGGCGTTTCTTCTCCTGTTCGTCCTCCTCCGGGTGGCCGTCGGGCAGTTCCGCCGGACGGTCCTCCCGGAGTGGGTGGGGAACGCCGGGTTCAGGTACACGGTCCAGTTCGGCCTCGGCCTGCCGTTCGCCGGGGGCCTCGGGACGCTGCCGACGGTCGACCGGACGGTCCTTCGGGAATCGACGGGGTCGACGAGGCTCGAACCCGTCCCGTACTGGTCGCTCGTCCCGTACGCCGTCGTCTGGGCTATCGGGGTCGTACTCGTCCTCCTGACGCTGCCGTGGCTGCTCTCGCCGGAGGCCTATCCCCGAGTGCTGGACCTGCTGGGTGGGATCCCGTTCGTGGCCGGCGTCTCCGCCAGCGGGCCCGTGTGGCTCGGGCTCGCCGTGACCGCGACGACCGCTTCCTCATCGCCGTCTTCCAGGAACTGCTCTACCAGACGACGGGGTGACACGGCCGCAGGGACCCGCCGCTGACCGGCGGGAACAGCGCGAGCGTATCCCCCTCCCCAAGCACGGTGTCGTAGCCGTCGTGGTTGACGAACGGGTTGCGCTCGTTCCGGAGGACGCGGATGTGCTCGCGGAGCTCGCCGTCCTCGTCGAGCACCTCCTCGCGGAGTTCGGGGTGGGTCTCGAGGAGCTGGTCGAACGCGTCCCGGAACGTGTCCCCGGGACCGGCGTCGACCTCGACCTCCTTCGTCCCGGCCGTCTCCGCGAGGTTGGCGAAGAGCTTCCACTTCATGGACGGGGGTGAGTCGGGGTCGGGCTTAGGGGTTTGGCTCGCCGCCGGGAACGCCCCGCGGGGAGAACCGCCCCGCCACCCGTGTCCGGACCCCGAACCGAACCCCGTCACGTGCAAGCCCAGCGCGTACGTGTCGGACGCCACGAGCGGGGAACGCATGCGCCTTCCCGAACTCCGCGACCGTCTCGACAAGGAGTGTAAGTTCCCTGTGGAGAACGAGCGGATGGCGGCCCTGCTGGAGGGTACGCGGCTCGATGCGCCGAACGGCGAACCCGTCGAACTGACGACGGTGCTGGACCGGGCCGAGGAGACGACGTACCGCTCGCTCGAGGAGATCCACAGCGCGGTGATCGCGAACCTCGACGAGCGATACGTCGGGCGCAAGCACTACGACGACCGGTCGCGAACGCTCGGCCGGGAGGACGAACTCTCGTTCCGAGCGGGTACGATCCCGGCAGGGTACCGGCGAACGACGGATCCACGACCGATCACGGGACCCCTACAGGACCACTATGTCACTGGAAACAAACGACTCGTTCACGAAGTTCATATCGCTCGTCACCATCGATGAACCGAACGTACAGAACGTCCAGGAGATGTCGCAGGTATGGGGGCAGATACGCGAGGAGTTCGCCGCGCTGGACGCGACGCTGGAGAACGCATACGCGGTGCTCGGACAGGTCGACTTCGTCGTGATCTTCGACGCACCGTCGACGGACGTCGCCTTCCAGGCCGGCGTGACCCTCGAGCGCCACGGGCTGGAGGCCCGGACGATGCATATAACGCCCACCGACCACTTCGGCGAACTCGTCGGGGACCTCTGATCCCCGACGGTTCCTGCCACCGGCCACTGTCGGACACGACCCCCGAACGAGTCGCCGCTCCGTCGCGGCGATGACATCGGAGGAGGTATGTCCGACGGTAGATGCCCGTCAGCCGAAGCGAGGTATCGATACCCGTCGATCGAAACGAGGCCCGTCACGGGGTAGCACGGCCAGTTCGGGGCCGCCTGGCCGGAACCGTCGATGATCGGAGCGGGCATCTTCGTGCTGACCGGGCGGGCGTTGCGTCGATCACCCCGATCCGATAGAGGTGGCGGTAGCTACTGGACATCCGCCGACGGGTCCCCTCGAACCACTCGGTCGATACGTCCCAGCGCCGTATCCTCGCCGTACTCGCGACGGTCCTAGCGTCGCTGTTCCCGCTACCCGCGTTGGCGGTGTCGGGGGGTGGGCTCACTTCGGTGTTCTTCACGACCGGTATCGGTTACCTGGCTCTCCTCGGACTCGCGTGGGTCCTCGGCGGATACGGATCGGCACGCTTCCGGAGGGAGGGCGGAGCGACCGCGGATCAACGGCACCGCTCGTCCGGGACCGTGCTCTCGTACGGTCGTGCGTACCCGTTTTGGTCTTCGGACACGTCGGTGTGTCGAGACCGATGAGACGGATCCCTGTCCCGTGAGGCGGAACGGAATCGCGCACGACCGTCTCATACGTCGTGCGTGACGATGTACCGGCGATCGCCCGGCCGGGATCGGCGATCATCGGTAACGGACGACGCACGACCGTATCAGGCCAGCGCCGACCCCGCGCGGACGAGCGTCCGCTCGCCGAACGCGGGTCCGACCAGCTGGAGCCCCACGGGGAGCCCGTCGGTCTCCCCGGCCGGGACCGATATCGCGGGGAGGTTCGCGAGGTTCACCGGCACCGTGTTGGCGTCGGCGAGGTACATCCGGAGGGGGTCGTCAAGGCTCTCGCCCATCTCGAACGGCGGGACGGGCATCGTCGGCGAGGCCACGACGTCGACGTCCTCGAACGCCTCCTCGAAGTCCCGCTTCACCCACGCACGGGCGTCCTGTGCCTTCGCGTAGTACTTCTCGTGGTAGCCCGCCGAGAGGGCGTACGTCCCGAGAAGGATCCGGCGCTTGACCTCGGCGCCGAACCCCCGCTCGCGGGACCGGGCGAACGTCTCGTTCCAGTCGCCGTCGTACCTCCCGGAGACGCCGTAGCGGACGCCGTCGAACCGCGCGAGATTGGAGGAGGCCTCGGACATCGCGATGACGTAGTACGCCTGGACGGCCGTCTCGACGGAGGGCAGCGACACCTCGTGGACGGTCGCGCCCCGCGATTCGAGGGCGTCGACGGCGCTCTCGAAGGTCCCGACGACGCCCTCGTCGGCGCCCTCGACGAGCTCCGTGACGACTCCGACGTCGAGCCCGTCGACGTCGCCGTCGGCGGCGCTCGCGTAGTCGGGGGTCCCGTCGTCGGTCCGTGGACCGTCGGGTTCGCGGGTCGTGGCGTCGCGGTCGTCCGGACCGGCGATGACTTCGAGGAGTTCGGCGGCCCCCTCGACCGTCGGCGCGATCGGGCCGATCTGTTCGAGCGAGTTGGCGTAGGCGACCAGCCCGTACCGCGAGACGAGTCCGTACGTCGGCTTGATCCCGACGACGCCGCAGAACGCCGCCGGACACCGGATCGATCCGCCGGTGTCGGTCCCGAGCGCGAGATCCGCCTCCCCGGCGGCGACGGCCGCGGCCGACCCGCCCGAGGAGCCGCCCGGGACCCGGCCGGGCGCCGCGGGGTTCTCGGTCGGTCCGAACGCCGACGTCTCGGTGGTGGTTCCCATCCCGAACTCGTCCATGTTCGTCTTGCCGACGACGGTCGCGCCCGCCCGCTTCAGGCGTTCGACGACCGTCGCGTCGTAGGGGGGGACGTAGTCCGCGAGCATCTCCGACCCGCAGGTGGTCCGCACCCCCCCGGTGGAGATGTTGTCCTTGACCGCCACGGTCCGGCCCGAGAGCGAGCCGTCCCCGTCCGGCTCGATCCCCTCGCGGGTGACGAACGCGTTGAGGTCGCCCGTCATCCGACCTTCGGCCCCTTGAAGTAGCCGTCCTCGGTCTCCGGGGCGTTCCGGAGCGCCTCCTCCCGGGTGAGCCCCTCGCGGACCTCGTCCGGGCGCATCACGTTGTCGAGATCCGCCTCGTCGTCGATCTCGGGGACGTCGTCGAGGGCGTCGAAGTACTCGAGGATGTCGGCGAACTGCTCGGCGAACAGCTCGACCTCGTCCTCGTCGAGGTCGACGCGCGCGAGGCCGGCGACGTGGCGGACCTCCGCGTCGTCCACGCGGTCTGGCATACCCGGAGACCCGCCCGGCCCGGCGGTAAGGATTTCGGATGGGCGATGGGGTCCCGGACCCGTGACGCGGTCGCCCGATACCCGACGCTACTGGCGGTCCCCGGTCGTCCCCACCCGTCGGGACCTGCTCCCGGCCCGCCGCGGACGGGCCGTCAAAACGATACGATTCCTGTCAATTCACGGTCCCAAACGTACCGGAAAGTCCGTTACGGAACGTGTCGAAGAATTTAAGTCGTTCGGACTCGTTGTGACAGGTACGAGCGGATTCTACCCCGCGGCCATCCACGTCCGCCCTTTCACACCAATGTCCGACACCAACGTCAGGCGATTCCAGCGCGAGCGAGGCGAGCGATCGGAGCGTGAGGAGACCGACGAGCGCGACGAACAGGCGAGCGAACTCGTGTGTCCCGAGTGTGGCGGTCGGCTCGAGAACGACACCGAACACGGCGAGACGGTCTGTGCGGAGTGTGGGCTGGTCGTCGAGGAGGACGAGATCGACCGCGGCCCCGAGTGGCGCGCGTTCGACTCGAACGAGAAGGACGAGAAGTCCCGGGTCGGCGCCCC
>PXRQ01000096.1:10127-28373 GCA_003022005.1 Halobacteriales archaeon QS_5_70_15 | reverse complement strand
GAGTCATACAATTTGTACAGTCAGAAACCCACAAAGACGGATTAAAGACCGTAATCCAACGCTGACTGAGGCGACTTGGAAATGCGACTCCTCTCAAAATCCGCGTCTTCGGCGTGGTGCGACGGGAGTTGTCGGGCGGAGTGGAGCCGCCGACCCTCACGGACGCACCGAGCGTTCGGGTGTCAATTTCAGCCGACCCATTTCGGGAAGGTCGAGGGGAATTAAATTCGCCTGCGACGGCACGGCCCGGTTTGGGACGTGCGGTCAAAACGGTGAAGCCGCGGGGCTTGTCCCCGCGGTACTTCACGCTCTCAGTCGAGCGGATCGTCTCTCTGCAGCCATCTACTCGTCCCGGGTCGGTCCGCTCTCCCGTGTCCGTCTATCCGTGTCTGCCTATTCATCCCGACGAGCGCCTCGTGCGTGCGTCACTCCTCGAATCAGGCCGTCCCTCCGTCCAGAAGAGACGCTCTCTGTTCCCCGATCGTCAGCAGATCGGGGATCTCTCGCCGAGTATCGAGGCTTTCCGGACAGACGGGCAGATTCAAGTGATCGGAGTTTCCATGCGTCCTATCTCAAGCTGGACAGAACGGCCGCTTCGCGATATTAGTATGTCCTCATTAACAACGTAAACAGTATTCGTCACCGACGCGCATGGAGAGATCTACCGCTCGCGGGGACTCGGCGGTGTCCCAGCGGTCCCGAACTACCGATCATCCGGAGACTGACCGCATGAAGACGGGTATCCAGTTGCACACGCTGCGCGACCTCAACGCGTCGCTCCCGGAGACGATTCGCCGGGTCGGCGACGCGGGGTTCGGGGCGGTCCGGGCCGACGCCGACCCCGTCTGGCACGAGTCCTCGGGCGGGGGCGTCACCGGCGAGGACCACACCCGACTGCTCCTCGAGGCCGACGACCGGGTACACGCCGCCTTCGACGGCTACACCGCGCTCGCGTGCCCCGCGCCCGGTGCCTTTCCCTACACCTACCGCCGCGAGGCCGACAAGCGCGTCCACGTCCGGAACCGCGAGGGCCGGGAGGTCGGCATCTACGACTCGTTCCGGGCGATGAAGGCCGACGCCTACCGGCCGGTGCCCGATCCGCTCGTCCCCGAGGTCCACCTGCCCCGGGACATGCGACTCTCCCGGGCGTGGGCGCTCGCGGTGGTTGAGGACGGTGCGGTGGTCGAGTTCCTGACGGCCTGAACTCGCGCTCCGGCCCCGGAAACCCCTTCCCGGGCGACGTGCGGTTCGGGGCTTCGAGGCCGTCGCGATCGCCCGTCGCAACGCGATCGCGGACGCCCGTGGGAGACGTCGGATCGGGCGGCGCACCCGACCGTTCGGGCCACGATAGGCAGAGCGATACGGGGTCCGGAGCGCGATCTACTGTTGTACCATCGATATCAGATATATTCGATATCTCGAACAAGAATAGAACCCCTAATTACCGGGAAATCATGCTCCTAAGGGTTGTGCATTAGAACCGCACTCGGGAAAAGAATTTAAGAACTGCAGACCGGTCACGTTCGCGCACCCCGGCCCTGAGGGCTCGGGGGGGACGAGCAGCCGAGTGACACGACATGGGATGCCCAGTCCACAACGACGATAGTGGCAACGCTACCGACGAGCGACACGACGCGGCTCGGACGGATACCGACGACCGGGGGGAGCTCGACCGTCGGGAGTTCATGAAATCGGCCCTCGTCATCGGGGGCGCCAGCGCCCTCTGGACGGCGACGGCACTCTACGGTTTGCCGGAAACGGCGTCCGCGGACGGCCGTGACCCGATCGGGATCGCCGCCCGCCGGAACGGGCAGCACGCGCGGGACGCGTTCGAGACCGACGTCTCGGAAGGCGGGGTGTCGGCCCACCCGTCCCACCACGTGACCCTGCACCTCGACTACGGCTACGAGTCGATCGACGAGGACGTGGAAGCGCTTCTCGATCGGGTCCAAGCCTTCGTCGCCGACCCGGAAGGGCTCGTCACCGATCGAGGCTGGTCGAACCGCCCGGACCCGAACCGGAGCCGTTCCGCTCGCTACGTTCGCTCCACCGCAGGGTTCAGATCCGGGGACCGTTCACGCTTTGCTCGTCGCGTCCGTTCCTCGCACAGAAATGGGACCGCCCGGATCTGAACCGGAGCCGTTCCGCTCGCTACGCTCGCTCCACGGCAGGGTTCGAATCGGTCGGCGTACATTTCTGGCTCCTCACGTCCGTTCCTCGCACAGAAATGGGACCGCCCGGATTCGAACCGGGGTCAACGGCACCCAAGGCCGCAAGTATACCAGGCTAACCCACGGTCCCGTAGTCGAGACAACGCGGACCCCGAACCAAAGCGTTTCGCTTAGACGCCGTAGATGAGCGCGATGCCGAGCGTCGTCACGACGGCGAACAGCAACCGGAGCGTCGTCCCGACCTTCAGGTAGTCGGCGAACCGGTACCCGCCGGGGCCGTAGACGAACAGGTTCGTCTGGTACCCCACCGGGGTCATGAACGCCGTGCTCGCGGCGAAGGTCACGGCGAGGGCGAACGCGAACGGGTCCCCGCCGACCTGCAGCGCCGTCTCGAACGCCACCGGGATCATCAGGACGACACTGGCGTTGTTCGAGATGACGTTGGTCAGCAGCGCGGTCACGAGGTACATCAGCCCGAGCACCCCGATCAGTAGGAGCGGGAGTGCCCCGGAGGTCCCGACGATGAGCTCCGCGACGAGGTCCGCGCCGCCGGTCCGCTCCAGGCCGATCCCGAGCGGGATGACCCCCGCGAGCAGGAAGACGATCTCCCACTGGACGGCGTTGTACACCTCCGCCGGCTTGAGACAGCCGGTGACGACCATCAGGACCGAGCCGGTCAGCGCCGAGACGACGATTGGGAGGACGCCGAGCGCGGCCACGCCGACCACGGCGGCGACGATGAAGTTCCGGTTGGTGTTCATACTGTCGGACGTAACTACCTGAACATCACCGCCACCACGGTAGGGCGATGTCGTTCATGGGCTTACGTTCGACAGTATCAGCAGTTTTGAGGGGGAGGTACGCCCTCCTGGGCCAGGTCCGTGACCATCGGGAGGAGGATGGTGACAGCCGCGGTGTTATTTATAAAGCCCGAGATGAGCCCGACGACGGTCATCGTCGCGCCGAGCTGTCGGGAGAGCGAATCGCGGGTGATGCGGGCGATCCGACGCCCGAGTGTCTGGACGATTCCGGTCCGCTGGATCCCCGCCGAGAGGACGAACATCGCGAGCACCGCCAGCGTCGCCGAGGAGGCGACCCCCGAGGTCCCCTCCGCCGCCGATATCTCGGTGAGGTTCACCGGTCCGTCCGTCCCGAGGAGCATCAGCGACACCATGATGCCGATGGCCGTGATGTCGATGGGGACGGGTTCGGTCGCGAACAGCACCAGCGCGACGAGGATGATGGCGAACACCGCGATCATCCCGGGCGTCGCTGGCGGGAGTGCCACGGTGGGGGGACTCCGGCGGTCGGTAAAAAGCTCCCGACGGCGGGCGGAGGAGCACCGCTGGTTACCTGCCGTTCTTCGTCAATCCCACAGCCCGCAGTACTCCACGAGTTGTTTCGCGTTCCGTTTCAACTGATCCACGTTCGCGTGAGTCTCTAGATAGACTCCCTCGGCCACCTCGCGAGGCTCGTACATACTGTCTCCGTCGGAGTGGACGGGTTCAGTATGGAGGAGATACCGCTTTCGGCCGAACTGCAGCGGCAGATCCGCTTCGCCGACGAGATCCTTTTCGCAGACGAACCTGACGAGGGACACGAAGGACGCCGTCCCCGACTGTCCTTCCGGAAACACGAGTTCGTCTCCATCACGAGTCCCCCCGGTCTGTGCTTCGAGCCGTGCCCAGAACCCCTCTTGTGTGTCTCCACCGTCCTCCCGTTCGGTCGGCTCCTGAGTCAACTCCCGCTCGATATCTCTCACCAAGGCGTCGACGAAGCCCTTCGCGTGGGTTTCCGCGCGTTGAGTGACCGATTCCCCGACCTCATCGGCGACGATACCGACGATACGCTCCGCGATCCGTTCCTTATCATCACGCAGTCTATTCTTCGCCTGTCGTAGTTCTTGCAGGGTCTTCGCGAAACGTGCTGATCTCCCGGACTCGATCGACTCCTTCGACAAGGCGTCCAGTAACGCGGACCGGTCCCGGAACTCATCAAGGGCGACGTCTCCGATCAGATCTACGACGATATCCTCCCCGTCGAATCGTCGACGGACTATCTCAAACACCCGACCGTTCGTGAGCAGACCCCAGTCCACGTTCTGCTGTTTCAGGTACGACTGTAGTTGGTCCATATCACCTTCCGTGAGTCCGGAGTCACATCCCTTCGCCTCCACGAACACCGCCGGACTCCCGTCCTGCTGGAGGCTGTAGTCCACGTGTTTCGTTGTCTGTCCCATCTGGACCGAGTACTCCAGTTCGACATCAAGAGCCATATCCCAGCCGAGAATCCTCAGTAACGGGTCCACGAGCTTGTGCTTCGTGTTCGATTCGTTCATCTGTGGGTTACTTTCGATGACCCGTCGTGCGTACTCCGGGTACTCCGAGAGAGTCTCCGGCACAGAAGGGGACGAAGACGGCATCTTTCGTCGGCTTTCGACCGACACTGACTTCAAAATACGTACGCTCCGCCCAGCTCTACCCGTGCTCGTCCATCAGCTCGACCTCGGCCACGATCTCGTACGGGTGGTGCCCCTTGCGGATACCGTCGAGCATGACGAACGCCTCGTCGGGCGAGAGGAAGTGTCGGCAGACCGCCCGGCCGAGCGGCGTCGGCTCCAACCCGTTGATGAACTCGTACTCGATGAGCTTCGCGAGGGCGTGCCGGGTGGGCACCTCCCCGACCATCCGGTCGTTGAGGCGTTTCGCCCCCTTCCCCGCGACGACGAGGTTCGCGAGCGTCTCCTCTATCGCCGCGGCCTCGTCGTACCGGGTGTCGACCGACTCCATCTCGCCCTTCAGGAGCTTGAACGCCACCTCGTCCTCGGTCATCTCCTGGGAGCCGTGGTACGTACAGTCCGGCTCCACGAGGAGGTAGACGGTGCCCTCGTCGTGGTAGTCCGGCCGGCCCGCCCGCCCGAGCATCTGCTCGAACTCCTGGACGGTGAGCCACTCGATGCCCATCGCCAGCGAGTCGAAGAGCACCTGCGAGGCGGGGAAGTCCACCCCCGCGGCGAGCGCCGCCGTGGTGACGACCGCCGCGAGCTCCTGGTCGCCGAACATCCGCTCGACCTTCTTCCGGCGGCCGTAGTCGAGGCCGGCGTGGTACGGCGCCGAGTCGTACTCGAGCTTGCGGGAGACCTCGTGACACCGCCGCCGGGAGTTCGTGAAGACGATGGTCTGCCCGCGGTAGCCCTTGCTCGATTTCGTGTCGAACGCCCGCCGGACCAGCTTGTTCTCGATGTCGACCTTCTCGCGGCCGTCGCTCGCGAACGTGACGTGCCGCTCGATGGGGACGGGCCGCTCCTCGAACTCGATGAGGTTCGCCCCGAGCTTCCCGGCGAGCTCCTCGGGGTTGCCGACCGTCGCCGAGAGGTAGATCCACTGGGCGTCCTTGTTTCGCTGCTCGCGGGCGTCGCCCGATCGCCCGTTCCGGGACGCCTCCGTCGTCCCGCGCTCGGTGTAGTACTTCAACCGCGAGACGAGCCCGTCGAGCCGGTGGCCCCGCTCGTCCTCGCCGAGCGTGTGGATCTCGTCGATGACCACGGTGCCGATCTCCCCCAGATCCCGGCCCGTCCGGAGCGCGTGGTCGATCCCCTCGTAGGTGCCGACGATGACGTCCGCGCCGGGGTCGAACCGGTTGCCGTCGTCGTTGATGCGCGAGGCCCCCACGCGGATCGAGACGTCTACGAGGTCGCCGTAGCGGTCCCGGAACGACTCGTACTTCTGGTTGGCGAGCGCCACCAGCGGCACCAGAAAGAGCATCTTGCCCTCCCCGTTCAGGACGCGGTCGATGCCGGCGAGTTCGCCCACGAGCGTCTTCCCGGTCGCCGTCGCGCTCACGACCAGCTGGTCGCGACCGTCGAGCGCGCCGTGCTCGACCGCGAGGCTCTGGACCGGCAGCAGGGTGTCGAACCGGTCCTCGACCTTCGGTTTCAGGTCAGGGTGGGCGTCGAGCGAGTCCACCCGGACGGGGTCGACCTCGTCGGTGGTCGCGGAGATGGTGTCGAACCGCGTCAGGTCGGGGTCGAGATCCCCCGAGAGGAGGTTGCGGATGCGCTCCAGGTCCCCCACGTCCAGCAGCAGCTCCTCGAGACGGTCGCGTGCGCCCGAGCGGAGCCCCCGGAACTCGGCCTCGCGCTCGAGTTCCCGCATCGCGCAGTCGGGGCAGACGTGCTCGCCGTCGTCGACGATGGCGGTCTCGGTGGTCAGCGGCGAGTACCGCCCGGCGTTCGCACAGAGCCGGCACGTGCGGGTCACCTTCGCCTCGAGCTGGTAGCCGTCGAGCAGCTCGCGGAGCTCGTTTCGGCCCTCTCGGGAGGTCTGCTCGGAGATCCGTATCCGCCGGGCGCGCCGGGCGAGTTCGACGAACTGCTCGGGCGCCCGGAGGTCCTCGTCGTTGCCCTTCCTGACCCGGAGGCGGGCGGGCCGGGGACCGGCCCCGGTCTCCTTCACCTCGAGGACGCCGCGGAGCACCCGCTCGTCGTCCCGTTCGACCGCGACGAGGTACGTCCCGTCGCGCTCGTGGAGGAAGAGCGTCTCCACCTCGGCGACCTGCTGTGACACGGCCCGGGGTAGGCGGCCACGGTACTTCACTGGCCCGGAACGCTCCGGCGCCGAGCCGGTGTCGGCGCCGCTCGTTCGACGCCGAAGGGGGCTCGTTCGACGCCGAAGGGGGTTTGACACCCGGGGTCGTACCGCGGGTATGGACGGCGAGACACCGACGACGGACGGCGGCACCGACCGGCAGATCGCACGGCCCGCGGACACGCACGGACTGGACCCGGTGATCCGGCGCGCCGAGGAGGTCGACTACGAGGCGGTGGGCGCGGCCGACGGGCTGGATAAGGGGGTCCTGGTCGGCGAGGCCGACGGCGCGCGCAACCTCGCTATCCGGCGGTTCACGCTCGACCCCGGCGCGACCGTCCCGCGACACACCAACGAGGTCGAGCACGAGCAGTACGTCCTCGATGGGAACTACACGGTCGGCATCGGCGAGGAGGAGCACGAGGTCTCGGCCGGCGACTCGCTGTTCATCCCCGCCGGGACCGTCCACTGGTACCGCAACGAGGGGCCGGATCGGGGAGCGTTCATCTGTGCGGTGCCGGTCGGCGACGACAGCATAGATTTGCTCGGAGGCGAGTAAAATAGGGAGCAAGGAGCGGCTCGGCGTCGGATTTATTTCCGAGAACACGTAAGGTCCGGGTGGACATGGGCTTCGGGAGCTACGACGAGTCGGAACAGGAGAACCAAGCCGTAGACACCGACCTCGAGGACGACGAGGCCGTGAACACCTCGGAGCACGACCACGAGGGCTCCGTGGAGTACGAGTTCGGCGACACCGACAGCGACGACCTGCTCGACAAACTCGAGGAGATCAAGGGCGGGGAGGCGTCGGACTGATACGGTCGTGCGTCGTCCGTTACCGATGATCGCCGATCCCGGCCGGGCGATCGCCGGTACATCGTTACGCACGACCGTATGAGGGACCGTCCGTGAAGTCGGGGGTCCGCGCGCTCGGCGTGGCCGAGTCCTATCCGGGGACCGCCCGCGCCGGGGAGGGCGCCCGAAGCACGCTCGCCGGCGCCGTGCTCCGGGCCGACCGGGTCCTCGACGGGCTGGCCTTCGGGACGTGTACCGTCGGGGGAACGGACGCGACCGACGCCGTGGCTCGGCTCTGGACCGACCTCGACCGCCCCGACGTCCGTTACCTCCTCCTGGCGGGCGTCGCCCCTGCCTGGTACAACCTTCTGGACCTCCGCGCGCTCCATGAACGGACCGACAGACCTGTCCTCGCGGTGACGTTCGAGGCCGGCGACGAGCCGCTCGACGACGCGCTCGCCCGCGCCTTCTCCGGCGACGAACTCGAGGCTCGCGTGGCGATGTTCGAGCGGCTCCCGGCCCGGTCGCGCCTCCCGGTCAACGGCGAGACGGTGTTCGTCCGGGCGGCCGGCTGCGGGGCGAGCGAGGCCCGCGACGTCGTCCGCGCGTTCACCCCCGAGGGCGGACGCCCCGAACCGCTCCGGGTGGCCCGGCTGGCCGCCCGCGCCGGCCGGGAACTGGCCGGGGACGACCCCGGAGCCCGCGACGGTGCCGAACCGGTTTAGTCGGAGGGCGTCCAACCCCGGCACATGACTCCCCCAGACGCGATGGACGGCCTCGAGGTGACCGCCTGCGAGCGGTGTCCGGACCTCCGCGAGTCCCGGTCGCGGATCGTCAACGGGGTCGGCGACCCCGGCGCGTCGCTGCTGTTCGTCGGCGAGGCCCCCGGCGCGCAGGAGGACCGGGAGGGCGAGCCGTTCGTCGGGCGCTCCGGGCACGTCCTGACCGAGGCCCTCCGTGACCGCGGACTCGCCCGCGAGGACGTCCGGATCACCAACTGCGTCCGGTGTCGGCCGCCGGAGAACCGCGATCCCCGGACCGGAGAGCTCGGGAACTGCCGACCGTACCTCGAGGCCGAGATCGACCGCGTCGACCCCGACCTGATCGTGACCCTCGGGAAGGTTCCGAGCGAGCACCTGCTCGGCCGCTCCGTGGCGGTGACGGAGGAGTCCGGGACGGTCCACGACGTGCGCGTCGCCGACGCCCCGCGCCGGCTGCTCGTCTGTGTCCACCCGGCCGCGACGCTGTACGACCCGAGCCAGGGGGAGACGTTCGAGGCGGCGCTGGACGAGGCGGTCTCGCTCGCCGGCGATCGGGACGACGGGGAGGGGGGTCAGTCGCGGCTCGGCGAGTTCTGACCCGCCGCGCGGGATCCCGCTCCCCCGTCGGCGGCTGCGACCGACTCTGTCGACCCTACCGGCCCGTCGACCCGCCGATCGGTACCGGACACTCGCCAGTGACCCAATGTTTCCTCGTTGGAAACCGTTTCGAGTACCATAACCGAAGATCGTGATACCCGAGCGGCACGTGGCCGCTCCGTACGAGAACGATGGACGTCGAACGCCTTGAGAAGCCGATCACCGAGGTGATGACGAGTCCGGTCCGGACGGTCGACCGCGACCTGTCGGTCGCCGCCGCGAGGGTGCTGTGGAACGAACGCATCGGGTCGCTGGTAGTCACCGGCAGACGGGGGCCCCCGCCGGTATCGTCACGGAGTCGGACGTGGTCCGCGGGGTCGGCGCCGGACACGACCCGGAGGTCATGACCGTCGCCGAACTGATGATCGCGTCCGTGGTCACGACGACGGACCTCGCACACTCGCTCGCCCCGAGCCTGGGGGACGTCATCCAGACGTTCGAGTGGACGAGCAAGAAGGACGTTACCGATACTAACCGAGGATACGCAGCAGAACGTTCGAACCGCTCCACTCTCGCGTATAAGGGAGAGCACACGCCGAGCGAACGGAGTGAGCGAGTCGTTTCATCCGCCCCGAGCGCCGGGAGAGCGAAGCTCTCCCGAGCAGACGGCGGCCCCTGGCCGCCGTCAACGACCGCAGGGAGCGAGGGGCGCAGTTTTTCCCCACGTTTTTGCGAGGAGGGGTGCCCGCAGCGCGCCGAAGGCGCACGAGGACACCCGACGAGTAAAAAGCGGTGCTTACTGGAACCCGATCCGGCCGCCGCCGGCGCTCCGTGGCTCGGGCTGGCCGCCGCGGAAGTCCTCCTCGACGCGCTCGTAGTAGTCCCGGATCTCGTCGGTGATGGTCGGCCGCACGGACTCGAGCGCCGACCGGAAGTGGCGCATCTCGACCGTCTCGGCCTCGTCGTCCTCCCGGAGCGCCATGATGGCCGCCTCGCGGGCGATGGACTCGAGGTCCGAGCCGACGTACCCCTCGGTTATCTCCGCGAGTTCGCGCAGGCTCACGTCGGCGGCGAGCGGCGAGTTCTGCGTGTGGATCTTGAGGATCTGTTCGCGCCCCTCGAGTTCGGGCTCGCCGATGTAGACGAGGCGGTCGAACCGCCCGCTACGGATCAGCGCGGGGTCGATCATGTCCGGGCGGTTGGTCGCGCCGATGACCATCACGTTCTCCATGTCCTCGAGCCCGTCGAGCTCGGTGAGCAGCTGGTTGACCACCCGTTCGGAGACGTTCGAGCCGACGTCGCCGCCCCGGCCGGGTGCGAGCGAGTCGAGCTCGTCGAAGAAGACCACGGTCGGGGCGACCTGCCGGGCCTTGCGGAACGTCTGCCGGATGGCCTTCTCGCTCTCCCCGACCCACTTCGAGAGCAGCTGCGGGCCGCGCACGGAGATGAAGTTCGCGTTCGTCTCGTTGGCCACCGCCTTGGCCATCAGCGTCTTGCCCGTGCCGGGCGGCCCGTACAGGAGGACGCCGGAGGGCGGCTTGACGCCCATCCGCTCGAACTTCTCGGGGGAGTTCATCGGCCACTCGACGGACTCCTGGACCTGCTCTTTGGCGTCGGCCAGCCCGCCGACGTCGTCCCAGGTGATCTTCGGGAGCTCGACGAGCACCTCCCGCATCGCGCTCGGGTCCACCTCGGCGAGCGCCCCGCGGAAGTCGTCGCGCTTGATGATCATCCGGTCGATGAGGCTCGGCGGGATGTCCTCCTCGTCGAGGTCGATCTCGGGGAGATACCGCCGGAGCGCCTTCATCGCGGCCTCCTTCGTGAGGCTCTCGATGTCCGCGCCGACGAAGCCGTGGGTCTCGTCGGCGAGGTGGTCGAGGTTGACGTCGTCCGAGAGGGGCATCCCGCGGGTGTGGATCTGGAGGATCTCTTTCCTGCCTTTCTCGTCGGGGACGCCGATCTCGATCTCGCGGTCGAACCGCCCGGGACGCCGGAGCGCGGGATCGACCGAGTCGACGCGATTGGTAGCGGCGATGACGATGACCTGTCCGCGGGACTCGAGCCCGTCCATCATCGTCAGCAGTTGGGCGACGACGCGGCGCTCGACCTCGCCGGTGACGTCCTCGCGCTTGGGGGCGATCGAGTCGAGTTCGTCGATGAAGATGATGGAGGGCGACTCCTCGCTGGCGTCCTCGAATATCTCCCGCAACTGCTGTTCGGACTCGCCGTAGTACTTCGATATGATCTCCGGGCCGGCGATGGAGAAGAAGCTGGCGGAGGTCTCGTTGGCGACCGCCTTGGCGAGCAGGGTTTTGCCGGTCCCGGGCGGGCCGTGTAGCAGCACGCCCTGCGGCGGCTCGATCCCCAGTTTCTTGAAGATCTGCGGGTGCTTCATCGGGAGTTCGACCATCTCCCGGACCCGCTGGATCTCGCTCTTTAAGCCGCCGATGTCCTCGTAGGTGATGCCGCCGCCGGTCTTCTCGAACCCCGAGATGGGCTCCTCGCGCAGTTCCACCTCCGTGTCCTCGGTGACGAGGACGACTCCCTCGGGCTCGGTCTCGACGGCGATGAGCGGGATGGCCTGCCCTGGCGAGCGCATGAAGGGGTGGTTCGTGCTCGACATCACCGGGACGATGTCGTGCCCGACCACCGGCCGCTTGAGGATCTGCCGCTTGACCATTCCCGCGGCGTCGGAGCCGAACTGGACGCTGGCCTCCTCCGGCGGCGCGAGCGTCAGCCGCTCGGCCTTCGTCGCCTCGGCCTTCCGGATGGTGACCCGCTCGCCGATGCCGACGTCCGCGTTCTGCCGGGTGAACCCGTCGATGCGGACCGTGTCGGTGTTCCAGTCCTGGCGGTCCGCGCGCCACACCTTCGCCGCGGTGGTGTCGGCCCCCTCGATCTCGATGATGTCGTCGAGGCGGGCGATTCCGCGACCCGAGTCGTTCGGGTACGCCTTCGCCACCTCCAGTTGAACCTCGTTCATGATAGGCTGTAGTGTGTAGAAACAGGGTCCGCAGCGTCCATATGTCTTCCGTTCACACGGCCTCGGTCGGACGCGCGTCGGACTCGCCCGACCTCGACCGACCCCGACCGACTCCGGCCGACCGTCGCCCGAACGGCTTTTCCCGCCCGGTCGCGGCGTTCGGGTATGCGAACGCTCGCGTTCGACGGCCGCATGGGGGCGTCGGGCGACATGCTGCTCGCGGCGCTGCTGGCGGCCGGCGCCGACCGCGCGGCGCTGGCTCCCGTCGAGGCCGCCGACCGCCTCGACGTCCGCTACGACGTCGGCGAGACGACGAAGAACGGCATCCGCGCGACGACCGTCACCGTCCGTCTCGACGGGAACGACGGGGGAAACGGGGAGGGTCGGTCGGGGGACGGACACGATCACGCGGGCAGGACCTGTGAGAGCGAGGACGCCGATACGCACCACGAGCACCCGCACGACCACCACCAGGGACACGACCATACCCACGACCACGCGGAGGGCGCGGGGCCGAGCCGGAGCTACGCGGAGGTGCTGGACGTGGTGGGGTCGATGGACCTCCCTCGGAGCGTCGAGTCGGACGCGCGGGCGGTCTTCGAACTGCTCGGCGAGGCCGAGGCGGCCGTCCACGGGACCGACCTCGAATCGACGCACTTCCACGAGGTCGGGGCCGACGACGCCATCGCGGACGTCGTCGGGGTCTGTCTCCTCCTCGACGACCACGGCGCCGAGCGGGTGGTGACGACGCCCGTCGCCGCGGGCGGCGGCGAGGTGTCGATGAGCCACGGCACCTACCCGGTGCCCGCCCCGGCGGTACTGAACCTCGCCGCCGGGGCCTCCTGGGAGCTGGAGGGCGGACCGGTCGAGGCCGAACTGCTCACGCCCACGGGGGCAGCCCTGCTCGCGCACTTCGCCGAGGCCGTCGAGTCGCTCCCCCCGCTCCGGGTCGAGCGGGTCGGCTACGGCGCCGGCGGCTACGATTTCCCCGAGCACCCGAACGTCCTCCGGGCGACGGTCGGCGAGTCCTCGGGCTCGCTCGTTCGCGAGGGGATCCGGGTGCTGGAGACGAACCTCGACGACGCGACGCCCGAGACGATCGGGAGCCTCCAGGAGACGCTCGCGGAGGCGGGCGCGCGGGACGTGACGGTCGTCCCGACGACGATGAAGAAGGCCCGCCCGGGCCACCTCGTGAAGGTGGTGGTCAAGCCCGGGAACGCGGAGCGGGTCGCCCGCCGGCTGGCCGAGGAGACCGGGACGCTCGGGGTGCGCGACGCGGGGGCGAGCCACCGCTGGATCGCGAACCGGCGGTTCGTGACGACGACGCTTCTCGAGGACGGCGAGCGGTACGGCGTGCCCGTGAAGGTGGCGAGCGATACGGCGGGCGCCGTCTACGACGTGAGCGCCGAGCACGACGACGCGCTGGCCGTCGCCCGCGAGACCGGACTCCCGGTCAGGAAGGTGGCCCGCCGCGCCGAGCTGGCGGCCCGCGAGGGCGGCGCGACCGACGACCCCCTGTTGCACGTCCTCGAGCGTGACCGCTGGAATGAGGTCGGGGACGCGTACCGTCCGGACTCGCTCGACGCCGAAGGGTTCGTCCACCTCTCGACGGCCGACTCGATACTCGCCGTGGCGCAGTACGACCACGCCGACGCCGTCGACCCCGTGCTACTCGCCGTCGACCCCGCGGAACTCGACGCGGAGATCCGATACGAGGAGACGCCGGACGGGGCGTATCCGCACATCTATGGGCCCGTCAGTCGCGACGCGGTCGTCGAGGTCCTCCCGTTCCCGCGCGAGGACGGCCGGTACGTCCTCCCCGAGGCGCTGCGCTGAGCGTCTCGACCGGGCCGTCACGGGACCCGCCGCCCGCGGAGGACGATGGCGACGTCACGGATCCGCCCGGGGCCCGAGGGCTCGTCCGCGGTCGCGCGGTCGGCCCGGCACACGCCAGCAGGAGCCCTATTCCTCGCGAGGCCCTCCACCGGATATGGATGACGAACGATCGACGGGCGACGGGGCCCCGGACGGTTCGACCGACGGCCAGGCGAGCACCGACCGTCGGGAAGGCGGGGAGACCCCGCCCGACGAAGGTGGCGAGGAGGCGACGGGCCGGCCAACCAGCGTCGGCAACGAGGAGCCGGCGACGTCCACCTCTCCGGGCGGCGAGGAAGCGGAGGAGACGGTCGGCGACGAAGCGACGGCCAGCGAGCAGGCGGCGCTGAAGCGGGTCCGGGCCGTGAGCCGACTGCTCGACGACGCCATCCCGATCCCCGGGACCGACTTCCGCGTCGGGCTCGACCCAATACTCGGCATCCTCCCGGTCGCCGGGGACGGCGTCGCCATGCTCGTGTCGCTGTACCCGGTCGTGGAGGCGTACCGCCTCGGGATGTCGCGGGGGGCCCTCGCGAAGATGCTCGCACTGGTCGCCATCGACGCGGTGGTCGGCTCCGTGCCGGTGCTCGGCCCGGTGTTCGACGCGTTCTGGAAGGCCAACAAGTGGAACCTCCGGACGCTCGAGGACCACCTCGAGGAGGACTGACGGGGTCCACCGGAGCGGTGTTATCGGGAGGCTCCCGGTCGCCCGCTCGTCCCGCTTCAGGTCTCGCGGTGCCGGTCCATCGCCTCCTCAAGCGAGAGCTCCCCGAGGGCCACGCGGCGGGCGAGTCGCTCGTCGAGTTCGCGGTTCTCCGGCGAGCGCTCGCGGGAACGGTTCTTGACGACCTGTATCTCCCCGGCCGTGGGCTCGACGTCCCGGGAGGTGACGGCCTCCCCTTCCAGTCGGGCGATGTTCACCGCCGCCAGGACGTCGCCCACGCCGGTACCGCGGGTCCCCCGGCCGAGGTAGGGGGTGGTCCCGGTCTCGTCGACCAGTTCGACCCGGACGCCCTCGAGCGAGTCGACGATGTGGGCTCCCCGCAGGCGGGCACCGTCGCCAACGCGGACTACGGGGTCGACGGCGCCCTCGAGTTCGCGCTCGATGACCCCGACGGCGTCGGCGAGCGGGACGGCGAACGCGGCGACGACCGTCCCGCCCGAGAGGACGGCGATGCCGGGTCGCTCGCCGGGGTCGACGCCGATCACCGTCCGGCCGCCGCCCCCGCGGAGGGTCGCGAGCGCCTCCTCGACGGCCCGGCGGGACTCGCCCGGGGAGGCCCGCACCAGCGTCGCCTCGCCGGGGTCGACCTCGTCGTCGGGTCCAGCTACGACGACGCGGGTCCGTTCGGGCAGGTCGTCGCCGGGCTCGACGGTGGTGAACGTCACCCCGCGGTCGCGGAGTTCGCCCACGACGTCGTGGTACACCTCGAAGTCGGCGGTGGCGACGACGATCACGCTCCTCCCTTGGCCGAGCGCGAGTAAAGCGCTTTCCCGCCGGTCCGGCCCCCGCGACCTCGGAGGCCGACGGTCGGTTCCTCCGTTCCGGGCCCGGTGTCTCACCCGCCGTCGTCGCGTCCGATCCTCGCCCGTTCTAGGATGGCGTCGCGGGCCCGCTCGGGACAGCCCCGCCGCAGCCGCGGGAAATAGAGCGTGTTCTCGTCGACGGGATGGGAGAGGAGGCCGGCCTCGTTCGGCTCCGTCCCCGCCTGCCGGATCCGGATGTGGCCGGTCGTGATGCCCGCAGTGAAGTCGACACCCCGTATCTCCGTCATCGGGATCTCCTCGTCCCCGAACATCGAGGCCGAGGGCCGCTCGATGGAGACGCGGTCCGGGTAGACCGAGAGCGTCCCGCCCTGGAGCGTACACGAGACGAGTGGCTCGGGCTCGGCGCCTCCCTCGGCTCCGTCGTCGTCACCGCCGGCGGGCGGGACCATCGGTCCTGTCGAACGCGGTCGGCGAAAAAAAAGGTACGGTCGGGTGGCGAGCCGAGGGGAGGAGCGACGAGAGCGACGGCTCGTGCCGCCGGGCAACCGCGGAGGTTTATACGCGAACCCGCCGAACCCGGTCGTAGTGAGCCACCGGATACCGACGGGGTGTTCGCCCGTCGACGAACTGCTCGGTAGGGGGTTCGAGCGGGGCGCCGTCACGCAGCTGTACGGCCCGCCGGCCTCGGGGAAGACGAACCTGGCGCTCGCGGCGGCCGTCGAGGTGGCCGCCTCGGGCGGAACGGCCCTCTACATCGACACGGAGGGGCTGTCGGTCGACCGGCTGGAGCAGCTGGCCAGCGCCCGGGCGGACGCCGACGGCCCGGACGGGGGTAGCGGGCCCACCGTCGAGGGGATCGCCTCGCGGATCATCATCACCGACGCGCTCGACTTCGGCGAGCAGGAGGAGGCGGTGCGGGACGCCGCGGAGTTCGCCGGGCAGGTCGATCTGATCGTGCTCGACTCGGCGACGGGGTTCTACCGTCTCGAGCGCGACGACGGCGACGAGGGGGCGACGCTCCGGGCGGTGACCAGACAGGTCACCCACCTGCTCTCGCTGGCCCGCAAGCACGACCTCGCGGTCGTCATCACGAACCAGGTGTTCTCGGACCCGGAGAGCGACTCCGAACGGGCCCGCCCGCTCGGCGGGCACACCCTCACCCACTGGTCCGGGGCGGTCCTCCGGATCGAGCGGTTCCGCGGCGGGAACCGCCGGGCGACCCTCGAGAAGCACCGCTCGAAGGCCGCCGGTGACGCCGCGCGGTTCCGGATCACCGAGTCCGGGCTGGAGGACGTCGAGGAGCCGCGGTAGGGACGGGCGACGGACGGCGGGACGGACCCGCTACACTACAGTTCGCCGAGCTTCCGGAGGAGCTGGCCCTGGTACTCCTCGTCGGACTGCATCCCCTTCGTCTCCATGACGTTCCGTTCGAGCTTGTCGAGCGCGACGCGGAACGCCGACTCGGCGCCGTACCCCTCGCCGGTGCCCGCGACCTGCCCGACGTTGGTCCGGAGGCGAATCTGGGCGTAGATCAGCGGCGTGCCCCGGAGCTTCTCCTTGTGCTCGTTGAACCGGACGTGGGCGTGGTGGACCTGCATCCGCTGGTACTTGTCGGCCACCTGTTCGATGCTCCGGGTGAGCTCCTCGCGGGTGATCGTATCCAGGAGCGCGATGTTGGTGATCTGGACGTCCATGTGCTCCTCCTTGGTGAAGGTGAGCGCGCGGAGCACGTCGGTCTTCGTGAGCACGCCGGCGACGAGCCGGTCGTCGTCCTCGGGGGTGACCACGAGCCCCCCGAGGTCGAGTTCGAGCATCCGCTCGACGGCCTCGCGGACGGTCGCCTCCCGCTCGATCGTCTCGACCGGGCTGGACATGATGTCGTAGACGGGGATGTCGAGCATCCGGTCGGAGTCGCCGGACCGGTCCCCCCGGGTGGTCCGGCCCTCGTCGCGGACGACGAAGTCGACGATGTCGTGGGTGGTGAGCATCCCCGAGAGCAGCCCGTCGTCGTCGACGACGGGGAGCCGGGAGATAGCGTTCTCCCGGAGGAGGTTGATCGCACGCCCGACGTGATCGGACTCGGGGATGGTGACGACCTCGTCGCTGTATATCTGGTCGACGGTCAGCACGTCGAGGTTCTCCACCACCGCCCCGAGGATGGCGTCCTCGGTGACGATGCCCCAGAGGTCGCCCGCCTCGAACACGGGGGCGACCTTGACGCCACCCTCGACGAGGATGCGCGCGACCTCGCGGACGTCCTCGGTCCGGTCCACACGCGGGGCGTGTTTCATCATCGCGCCGGCCTTGGTGTCGTCCTCGACGTGCGAGGAGAGGAGCTGTCGCTCGGTGATCACCCCGGCGTAGTCGCCGTCATCGAGGACGATGATGCCCTTCGGGTTCTCCCGCTCGAACAGCGACCGGACCTTCCCGAGCCGCTCGTCGGAGTCGACCTCGATCTGCTCGCGGGTCGCGATGTCTGCGATATCCATGCTCGATCCTGCCGGGCGTTGGCCGCCCGAAGTTATGAAATGTCGGTATCCGTCCCGCGGCGTGACACACCCTTCCCCCCGCCCCGCTCCGGGGCTCGCGTGGACCGTACCCGCTCCCCGGGCCGCGGCCCCGGTGGGCCCGAGGGGTTTAGTCGGAGACTCCCCTACGGAGCGTCGTGCTCCCCGACATCGGTGTCCTCGGACCCTACACGTACCTGGCGACGGAGCTCATGTGGGGAGCCGTCGCCGCGGGGCTGCTCCACTACTCGGGTGCGTGGCGGTCCGCCCTCCGGACCGCGCTCGTGCTCTACCCGTTCGCGCTCGCCTGGGACTGGTACACCCTCGAGGTCGGCGTGTTCGAGATCCCCCTGCGGACCGGGGTCGAACTCCTCGGCGTCCCGGTCGAGGAGCACGTGTTCATGTTCCTCGTCCCGGCGATGGTCGTGGGGACACACGAGAGCCTCCGGAAGCTCCGGTCGCCGGAGCCCGGGCCGACCCGCA
>PXRQ01000096.1:0-10029 GCA_003022005.1 Halobacteriales archaeon QS_5_70_15 | reverse complement strand
CCGCGAGCAGATCGAGGTCGACTCCGACGAGCGGCTCGGGAAGGTCCGGTCGCATCGACCGCCGCCGACCTCGGCGGGGGCACCCGGTTCCCCGCGCGGGGACGCGGCGCCCGTCCCGGCGCGTTTATAATGGCTCCACGGCGGGTACGAGTATGTCGATACCCCACGTGCGGACGCTGGAGTGTACCCTCTGTGGCTCCGAGTACGACCCCGAACGGGAGATCTACACCTGTCCGGACCACGAGGGGGTGGCGGGTATCCTCGAGGCCGTCTACGACTACGGCGTGATCGAGGAGCGGTTCGACGCCGACCTCGACGGGGAGATCCGGAGCCAGTGGAAGTACGGGGCGTTCCTGCCGGTCGACGACGAGGCGGAGCCGGTCACGCTCGGCGAGGGCGGCACCGACCTGTTCGACGCGCCGAACCTGAGCGAGGCGCTCGGGGTCGAGGTCAGGGTGAAGGACGACGGCCGGAACCCGACGGGCTGTTTCAAGGATCGCGCGAGCTCCGTCGCGGTGACGAAGGCCCGGCACGCCGGGCACGAAACCGTCACCTGCGCGTCGACGGGGAACGCGGCGGCGTCGCTCGCGGGCTACTCGGCGCGAGCCGGGCTCGACTGCCGCATCCTCGTCCCCGGGGACGCCCCCGCCGGCAAACTCGCACAGCCGCTCGTCTACGGCGCCGACGTGCTCGCGGTCGAGGGGACCTACGACGCGGCGTACGACCTCTCCGTCGAGGCCACCGAGACGTACGGCTGGTACAACCGGAACGCCGCGATCAACCCCTTTCAGGTCGAGGGCAAGCGAACCGTCGGCCACGAGCTCGCCGAGCAGTCGGTCGTCCGCGGCGAGGTCCCCGACTGGGTCGTCTTCTCGATGGGTGACGGCTGTACGATCGCCGGCGCGTGGAAGGGGTTCCGCGAGTTCCGCGAACTGGGCTACGTCGAGGGGACCCCGCGGATGCTGGGCGTGCAGTCCGAGGGCGCGTCGGCGATACACGACGCCTTCCACGGCCACGCGGACGCCGACGAGGTGGCCGAGACGGTCGCGGACAGCATCGCCGTCGGGCGCCCCCGGAACACGGTCAAGGCGTGCCGCGCGCTCGAGGAGAGCGGCGGGACCTCGGTGCTCGTCCCCGACGCGGAGATACTCGAGGCCGAGGCGCTCCTCGGACGGACGGAGGGCATCTACGCCGAACCCGCGGGTGCAGCCCCGGTCGCGGGTGTCCGGCGGGCGCTCGCGGAAGGGCCGATCGAACCCGACGAGACGGTCGTGGTGGTCACGACCGGGTTCGGACTGAAGGACACCGAGAGTGCCCGGGCGGCCGCCGGCGACGCCGCGAGCATTCCACCGGAGCTCGAGGCCGTCCGGAGTCGGTACGAACCGGACGGGGCGTCAGGGACCCGAGTCTGACCGGGACCGGCGGCGCCCCTCGCGGGTCCGGCGGGGTGGAGACCCCGGCCAGCCAACGGTCCGACTCCCGAACGTTCGCCTCGACACCCAGCGAGTGCGGGTACAGTCGAACGGCCGTCCGGTCCGCTCGCCCGCCGAACGAGCGAGCGTGGCGGTCCCCGTCGAGTCACACGGCCCTCCGTGTCGCCGACCCGTGATTACCGATCGTTCATCCGTAGATGCTCGGTCTCCCCGCAGCTATCGCAGACGCTCACCCGGTACGGCTCCTTGGCGTACTTCGTGCGGCCCCCCACGATCCGTTCCTGTCGGAGCTCGATCGACACCGAGTGGGCGGTCTCGCGCTCGCAAGTCGGGCAGTTCTCGAAGAGCTGGCCTGGTCTCGTGTCCATCGTCCCGGACGTGTGCTCGGTGCTGCTAAACCCTGCGGCATTATTTAGCATGTCGCACGGTCGGCGCCCCGGACAACCGCCGGTCTGTGCCTCGCCAGATTCTCCTTCCACCGCGTGCGACGCTCGGAGCTGCGTCGAAAACCCGGCCGAACCGCGCATCCGGGGGGATGCGGCGAACGGCGGAGCACCCCGCCGCGGTCCGCCCCACGGTGATTACCTGACGACCGTCACGGTCACGGGCGCCTCGCCGACGACGGCCGTGGCGACCGTCCCGAGGAGCCGCCGGGCGAGTTCGTTCCGCTCGCCGCCGTGTCCGTCCATGACGACGTGGTCGACGTCGCCGGCCTCGACGAACTCCACGATGGTCTCCGCCGGATCGCCCGTCCCGACCGCGGTGTCGACCACCCGGTCGACCTCGGCGGCCCGCTCGCGCGCTGTCGACCACGACCTCGGCGCGTTCGCATGCCCCCTCGGTCCGCTCCTCGTCCGCGTCGAGGACTCCCCCCTCGCTCGTCGACCCGTCGAGCGGCGTCACGACGTTCAGCACCGTCACCCGGCAGTCGAACGTCTCGAGGGCGTGGTCGAGCGCCGCGTCCGACAGCGGCGACCCGTCGAGCGATACGAGGACGTGCGTGGGTGCCGTGCACCCTCTCGGGCCTCCGGACACAGGTACCGCCGGTCGACGCGTCCCGACGGCGAAGACGTATATCCCGGGGGCTCGACTGCGGAGTCGAGCCATGCAGTCACACACCGTCACGGGCGGCGGCGGTATCGATCTCCACGTCGACGAGACGGGCCGGGCGGACGGTCGGCCGATCCTGTTCATCCACGGCTACACGCAGTCCCGGCTCTCGTGGGACAGGCAGATGCACTCGGACCTCGGCGACGAGTTCCGGCTGATCGCGATGGACGACCGGGGCCACGGCGACTCCGGGAAGCCGCGGGACGCCTACGACGATTCGGAGCTGTGGGCCGAGGACGTTCAGTCGGTCATCGAGGCGCTCGACCTCGACGACCCGGTGCTGGTCGGGTGGTCCTACGGCGGGCTGATCATCGCTGACTACGTCTCGGTGTACGGCACCGAGCACGTCGCCGGGCTGAACGTCGTGGGCGCGATCTCGAAGCTCGGGACCGACGACGCGCTGGCGGTCATCGGCGAGGACTTCACCGAACTCGTCCCGGGGTTCGAGTCGACCGACGCCGCCGAGAGCGTCGAGACGCTCGAGACGTTCATCGGGCGCTGCGTCCACGGTGAGCTCTCCCCGCAGGACCGCCACTACCTCCTCGGGTTCAACGCGAAGGTCCCGCCGTACGTCCGAACGGGGCTCCACTCCCGGACGGTGACCCACGACGAGGACCTCCGGTCGATCGACGTCCCGACGCTGCTCACCCACGGCGAGGAGGACACCATCGTCCTGCCGGGGGCGGCCGAGGAGCACGCCGACCTCATCGACGCCGCCGAGGTCTCCTGGTACCCCGACGTGGGGCACTCGCCGTTCTGGGAGGCGACCGACCGGTTCAACCGCGAACTCCGCGAGTTCGTCCGGGGCCTGTAGGTCGGCCCCGCCGTCCGGGAGGGGCGGGACTTATGTCCGAACGTGTCGAGTTCGGGGTATGACCGGGACCGTCGAGCGCGAGTGGGAGTTCGCCCGGCTGGAGCGGGACGGCCACCGGGCTGACGTGGTCATCACCAGGGCGGAGAAACGCAACGCGATGAACGAGGGCGTCCTGCGCGACCTGACGGCGGCGGTCGAGGCCGCCGCCGACCTCGATGGCGTTCGGGCGATGGTGCTGGTCGGCGAGGGGCCGGTGTTCTCGGCCGGGATGGACCTGCGGATGATGCGCGACCGCCCCGACGAGGGCGCCTCCCGGGAGCTGTTCCCCGAGCTGCTGGGGACCATCGAGGGGGTCCGGGTGCCGACGGTGGCGGCGATAAAGCGGGCCGGACCCGCCGGCGCCTTCGAACTCAGCCTCCCCTTCGACTTCCGGATACTGGGGAGCGAGGCGCGATACGGCGTCATCGAGGTGAAGCTTGGGACGTTCCCCCATGGCGGCGCGACACAGCGGCTCCCCCGGCTGATCGGGCTCTCGAAGGCCAAGGAGCTGGTCCTCACCGGGGAGTTCATCGACCCGGAGGAGGCGGCGGCCTGCGGGCTCGTCCACGACGTCGTCCCGGACCCGCGGGTGGACGCTCGCGCCCGCGAGTTCGCCGACGACCTCTGCGCGAACGCCCCGCTCGGGATGACGCGCGCGAAGCGCGCCCTCGACGCCGCGCTCGAAACAGACCTGGAGGAGGGGCTCGGTCTCGAGCGGAAGCTCGCCGCGGAGATCGAGGACAGCCACGACTACGCGGAGGGGTTCGAGGCCCACCTCGAGGGGCGGGAGCCGGAGTTCGAGGGCCGGTAGCGACGGGTCCGGGGACCGCGGAGGGCCGGCGACCGGGTCGGACGGGCCGGGGAACGCGGGACTTTTGCCCGGCGGGGACCGAGCCCGGGTATGGCCGACGTCGACGTCCGCCTGAGCCGCAAGCAGGCGTTCCTCGCGATGCTGCCCTTCCTCCTCCTCGGGATCGCGGACGTCGTTCTCCTCCTCCTCTGGGGGCTCGACCCACTCTGGGGGTTCCTGATCCTCCCGCCCATCCTGGCGATCAGCGCGCTCGCGTGGATCGCCTTCCGGAGCGGCTTCGCTCGCGATCGGACCGGGGACCCGGGCGAACCGGAGGGCACGGAGACGGACGAGACCTACTGACGAGGCGCGCCGGTGTCCGGGACACGTGGTTGTAAGGACCGAGACTGAACCCGTACGTTCGCCACGTGGACGTCCCGACGGTTGCCCGAGAAGCCGCGAGAGAGGCGGTTCGGAACGCGTGGCAATTCATTACGAGTCTACGGCCGAAGCTACTCCTGCAGCCAGTTGACCCACTCGTCGAGGTCGACCGGTTCGTTTTCGAGGTCGCCCGGCCCGTACTGAGTGGAGATCTCGTCCACCGTCCGGGCGAGGCCCTCGGGGTTCCTGTCCGGACGCTTCTGATCGTGGTACAGAAGTACGCCTGCGTGGTCGCACTCCCCAAGCAGTGGTTCGAAATCCTTTGCGTTGTTCGTTACCAGGACGACGGTGTTCTCCGCACACCACTCCAGCAGTTCCGTGTCCGTCGTCCGTTCTCCGAACCGGTCCTTCGCCTGTATCACGTCGTAGCCTCGTTCGCGCAGTAGTCGCTCGAAACCCCGACCGATGTGTTCCTCGAGGAGAACCCGAACGTCCGTCACCGTGCCGTCCCTTTCGGTTTCAGCGATCAGTCCCGAACGCGCTCGAACGCCGCCTCGTTCTCCAGTTCGAGCCCGCGCATCCCTTCGATGTGAGCGTAGTAGTACGAGAGTGCCTCGTACACCGCGGAGAGCGAGATGTCCAGTTGATCAGCGACGTGTGCGGGGGACTGGCCCCCGTCGATCACCCGCGCCGCAACGTGACGAACGCCGACTCGCGTTCCCTCGGTTCGGGGTTCACCGCCGAGAATGCCCTCGTCACGAGCGATGTTCATGTTGATATATAGGCGGTTTCGGGCTTATACTTTCTCCGTGCTGCCGTCGACGTCCGACCCGTCGACGTTCACCTGAAGCTCACAGGCCGAAGACGGAAGCTCTTAGCCGGCGAGCGCCGTTCCCGCGGACAGTGGGACACGCTCGCCGGACCGGCCGCGTCGTCGTTCGCCTGCTGGCGCGGTTCGGGGTCATCCAGGCGTCGCGGCTCCGCGCGACGGTCGATCTCGCGTGGCCCCGGATCGTCACCGGGTTCGCCATCATGTCCAAGCGGACGGTCGACCTCGCCATCGTCGGCTGGGCGCTGGGGTCGACCGCCGTCGCCGGGCTGACGTTCGCCAACGCCTACTGGATGCTCGGGAAGTTCGTCGCCATCGGCCTCGCGGGGGGGACCATCGCGCTCGTCTCGCAGAGCTACGGCGGCGGGGAGACGGGCCGGGCGTCGCTGGTCGTCCGGCAGAGCCTCCTCGTCGCGGTGGGGCTCGCGCTCCCCATCACCGCCGCCTTCGGGCTCGCGGCGCGGCCGCTCGTGTCGGTCCTCGGCGGCGACCCGGTCGCCATCGGCTACGGCGCCGCGTACCTCGCGGTCGTCGCGCCGGGAATCGTCTTCGAGTTCTGCAACCTGATCGCGAGCCGCACGTACGCCGGCGTCGGCGACACCATCACCCCGATGACGCTCCGGGCGGGCGGCGCGGCGCTCAACATCGTCCTGAGCGCGGTGCTCGTGTTCGGCGCCGGCCTCGGCGTCGTCGGTGCCGCGCTCGGGACGACCGTCTCGACCGCGGTCGTCACCGTCGCGTTCGCGTGGGGGATGACCGGCCGGAGCTACTTCGGCCGCGGGGCGAGCCCGGTCCCGCTGACCCGGACGAACTCCACGACGACCTTCGACCGTTCGCTCGCCCGACAGCTCGTGACCGTCTCGGCGCCGCTGGTGGCCCGACGGGTCGGCCAGGGGGTGGTGGTGTTTCCGCTGCTCGCCATCGCGGCGACGTTCGGCCCCGTGGCGGTCGCGGCCGTCGGCGTCGGCCGGCAGGTCCGCGCGCTGCTCAACAGCTTCTCGTGGGGCTTCTCCATCGCCAGCTCGACGCTGGTCGGGCAGGCGCTGGGCGGGGACGACGAGCCGGTCGCGGAGGCCTACGGCCGGGAGATCACCCGGCTGTCGGTCGTCGTCTACGTCCTCGTCGCCGCCGTCGTGTTCGCGCTCGCCCGGCCGGTCGCCTCGGTGTTCGTCGACACGGCCGCCGACGTCGACCTCGCGGCGGCGTTCGTCCGGGTGGCCGCCGTCAGCGTCCTCCCGCTCGGCGTCGACGGGTCCGTGACCGGGGCGCTCCGGGGTGCGGGCGACACGCGGATCCCGTTCGTCGCGACCATGCTCGGGCTCTACGTCTTCGCGCTCCCGGTCGCGTGGCTCGGCACCGTCACCGCGCTCGGCGTGCTCGCGCTCCAGGCCGCCCTGCTGGTCGAGACGTTCGTCCCGATGGTCGTGAACGTCGTCCGGTTCCGATCCGGGCGGTGGAAGGCGGTCAGTCGCTCGTACCGTCCGAGCGCCGGGGATTGATACGGTCGTGTGGTCCGCATCACTCGGTGACCGACCGGGTTCGGCTGTCGCCGTTCCCCGCCGCATCGGTGACCGTCACCGTGACGTCGAACGTCTGGCCGGCGACGTGCTTGATCTCGAACTCGGCCGACCCGCTGGCGCTACCCCCGCTCACGGCCGTGCTCGCGGAGTCGACGACCGTCCCGGAGGAGTCGGACACGACGACCGCAACGGTGCCGAGGTCGCCGTCGGCGTCCGAGACGCTCCAGTCGGCGGTGATCTCGAGGTGGGGGTTGGGCGAGCCGGCCTCGCTCGCGGAGTACGAGTCGACCGTCGGGGCGGAGTTCCCGCTGTCCGTGGTGAACGACGCGGTCCCGCCGGTGTCGGTGTCATCGTCCGAAGCCGTGACGGCGGCCCGGTACTCGTAGTCGGTCCCGCTCGAGAGGTCGCCGACGTCGGCGCTGAACGATCCCGTGGCCGAGAGCGTCTGCGTCGCCCTGGTGTTCCACGAGGCGGCGCCGACCGACCGCCACTCGAAGTAACACTCGGCCGAGTCTGCCCGGTCGAGGCCGACCAGTTCCCCGCCGAGCGTGGCCGACGTGGCGTCGACGCTCGTTGCGTCCCCCGTGGCGACGCCGAACCCCCCGTCGCCGCCGTAGGGGCCTTCCCCGTAACCCCCCTCGCCGTAACCGTCGCTTGCAGCGCGAACGGGGTCGCTCCCGGCGGCCACGCCTGCGGCCGAAGCGACAACGACCCCGGCGAGCTTCAGGCACTCCCGACGGCCGATACGCGACCCGTTCCGACCCCCGGAGCCGTAGCCATGCGTCCCTCCGTCACCGTCCCCGCAACCTTGCATCGATACCGGATCCGAGGGGGACGGTAGGGTATTTATTTTCAGAATTTAAACAGAAAAATAAAGTTGAAGTAGAAGTGTTCGAAAATATATGCATGGACTATAATAAAACCTTACTGCTGTATTTTCGTTCCGTCGTCCCGACCGGTTTCTCGAGGGTTGTGGTGCGGATTCATCCCGCTCGACGATCCGAGAGCCGATCGCCGTTTAAATTTAACCTATATGAATTATCCTATATTTAGTGTGACTCCCGCCGACGATCGGAAGCGGTCACGTCGCACCGCTGCGACGCGGAGCGCCTCGCTCCCCGGCGGAACCGCTGAACTCCCGACCGGGACGATTCCGCCGGTGGAGGGACGTAACCACTTGGACGTTCCCGGGGAAGGGTTCCGAACCGGAATCGTTCCGTTCCCGCCGGTCGCTCGCGGCGGGGCCGGACGTAGAACCGGCGTACTCCCGGGAGATGAGAGTGATCCAGGGGTCGCTCGCGGGCGATCTTCTGAAGCGCCGAGGGAGAGATTCGAACTCCCGTGTCCTTGCGGACAGTTGCTCTCGAAGCAACCGCCTTGGCCGGGCTAGGCTACCTCGGCTCGGGACGAAGTGGGTCGGTGACGAGTTTAGGGATTTCGGTCTCGCTCCGCCCCCGAATCGCCGACAAGTTCGAACGTCCCGTCGTCCGCCCCTGCCTCCGGCGTCCCGTCGTCCGCCCCTGCCTCCGGCGTCCCGTCGACCGATCCCGGGTCGTCACTTCCCCAGCGGAACACGAGTACCGTGTTCTCGTTGTCGTCGAGCCACGTCTCCGACTCGACGGGTCCCCCGACGACCCTGGCGATGCCGACGCCGATGAACGAGCGGATCGGGTGGTCCAGGCGGCCGGGGTCCCCCAGGACGCTCCCCCAGACGCGGACGCGCAACCGGTTCCGTCCGGGGCCGGACGGGAGTTCGAGGTCCGCGACCTCGGCCCCGATAGCGAGCTCGAACTGGTGGACGACGGACTCGCGGAGCGCGACCGCCGCGGCCCGGACGTCCTCGGGGAGGGCCCCGTTCGTGCGCTCGAAGAGGTCCACGAACTCGGCGCCGGTCGGCTCCAGCAACAGGGAGTAGTGGCCGTCGACGGTGACGGCCGTCGAACCGAGGGCGTCGGACGGCGGGATCGGGTCGTCGAGGGACCGCGAGAGGTAGAGCCGGACGCCGAGCGACTCCCGGCCGGTGGGGACGTACCGCGACGTCTCGGCGACGCCGAGCCGCGACGCGATCCGCGCCTCGTTCTCGCAGAGCGTGTCGTAGATCGCCCGGCTGACGGACGCCGAGAGGAGCCACTCCTGGACGAGCATCCCGAGCAGTATCGCACCGAACGCCCCCGTCCCGGCGACGGCGATCAGGACGTCCCTCGACCCCGGGTACAGGAACGTCCCGGCTGCGGCCCCCACCGAAACGAGGAGGAACAGCACCACCCCGTGCCGGTAGGTGACCAGCGGTCCGGTGACCGAGCGGAGTCGCGCGTTCTCCCTCTCGAGCTCCCGGTTCCGCGCCTCGAGCGTCTCGATCCGCTCCTCCGGCTCGCTCGCACCGGAGGCCTCTCCGGCGGGAGCCGTACTAACCTCGGAGGACATCGATACCCCCGCTCGGGCGCCTGCTCGACGGACGGGACACGGGCTCGGGAGCGAATCCGGAGGCGAAACGGGACGGGAGGCCGCGGCCCCGCTCCCGCCAACCCCTCCCGGGCTGTCGAGTCGGGCTCATCGCTCCCGGGTTCCGCGCGGAGGTAGTTGAGCGTGCTGGTAGTGTCCGATCGTGTCCGGCGAGCGGGGGCCACCGGCGAGACGGTCGACGCCAGTGCTCCCCGTCGTGGCGCGTTCCGGACACGGCTGCCGCGGCGCTCGGCCTGTCCGTCCCGCTCGGAGGTCGGCACGCGTCTCCCGGACACCCCGGCCGGTCACTTCGTGGCCTCCTCCTGGAGACGCCGCTCGGCCTCCTCCCGGTCCTCCGGGTAGCCGATGTCCATCCGCCAGCCGTCGATCGGGATCGCGTCGATCGTCCGGCCGCTGCGGATCAGCAGATCGATCGCCTCGCTGATCTCGTACTCGCCGCGGTTCGACGGCTGGACGAGTCGGCAGGCCGGAAAGATCGCGGGCGAGAACGTGTAGAAGCCGGTCATCACCAGGTTCGACGGCGGGTCGTCGGGCTTCTCGACGACGTCGGTGATCTCGCCGTAGTCGTTGGTCACGCAGACCCCGTACCGGCTCGCCTCCTCGTACGGCACTTCTTCGACCAGGAACGCCGCGTCCGCGCGGTCTTCCTG
>PXRQ01000095.1 GCA_003022005.1 Halobacteriales archaeon QS_5_70_15 | reverse complement strand
CGGCGTGCTGTTCGACGAGGGGCTTGGTGGGTGCGAGCAGCAGCGACTTCCCCCCGTACTCGTGGAGGCGGTGGGCGGTGACGAGCAGCGATACCGCCGTCTTGCCGAGCCCGGTCGGCAGGCAGACGAGCGTGTGCTCGGCGCTCGCCGCGTCCGCGAGCTCGAGCTGGTAGTCCCGGCGTTCGAGCAGTCCGGACGTCACGAGCGGCCTGTCGACGAACGACCCGCCCTCCGCGTCGGTCGCCGCCATCACTGGTACCGGCTACTGCCTCACCGCTAATGAGGCTTCGCAGGCCGCGGTGAAAGTGAACGCCGGCCGCCTCCCGATCCCCCAGTCGACGCACGCCCACGCTTAAGCCGCCTTCCTCCGAACACCGGACCGTGACCGTCTACGAGACGACGTGCCTGGTATCGGAAAGAAGTTCGAACTGGAGCTCGGCGGCAAAGCGCCTGCGGTCGTCCTGCTCCACCACGACGGTCGCGTCGAGGTCTTCAGGCGCGAGTCCCCCGACGCCGATTCGGAGAAGCTGTTCGACCTGACGCACGGACAGGCCAACCGGCTCGGCTCCATCCTCGAGGGGCGTACTCCGAGGCCGTCCCGACCGAGGAGCTGGAGGTCCCGCTCGGCGACGCCATCATCGAGTGGGTCGACATCGACGAGGACTCGCCGGTGGCCGGGCAGACGCTCGCCGAGTCCGACCTCCGGAACGTCTCCGGCGTGTCCGTGCTCGCGGTCCAGCGGGGGGAGGAGACCATCCCGAACCCCGAGGCTGATCGCCGGATCGAGCCGGGCGACGTCCTGGTCACGCTGGGGACCCGCGAACCTCGCCCGGCGGCTCGGCCAGTCGGTCATCCCCGCGTACATCCTCGCCGGCGTCCTGCTCGGCCCGAACTCGCCGGTGCCCGTGCTGCGGGTCGTCGAGACGAGCGAGTTGTTCACCCTCCTCCAGGAGCTCGGGGCCGTCCTCCTCCTCCGTTTCATCGGACTCCACTTCTCGCCGTCGAGCCTGCTCGAACGCCGCCGGTCCGTCCTCCGCGCGGGGACGCTCAACCTCGGACTGAACGCCTCGGTGGGCTTCGTCGCCGGAATACTCCTCGGGTTCACCCTCCTCGAGGCGGTCGTCCTCTCGGGGGTCGTCTACATCTCCTCATCGGCGATCATCACCAAGTCGCTCATCGAACTCGGCTGGATCGCCGACCCCGAGTCCGAGTCCATCCTGGGCGTGCTCGTCTTCGAGGACCTCGTCATCGCGGTCTTCTTCTTCGCCATCGGCCTCGGGACCGACCCGGGGACGGTCGGCGCGGTCGCGCTCCCCGTGCTCGCGCTCGCGGTCGTCTCCACCGCGAGCGAGCTCGTCAGCGGCTACCTCGGCGGCCGGGCCTACGGCCTCTCCGAGCGCCGCTCCGTGCGCGTGGCCGTCGCGATGGTCGCCCGCGGGGAGTTCTCGCTCGTCCTCGCGGCGCTGGCGGTCCAGGCGCGGATGGACCCGACCCTCGCGGCGCTCGCGGTCGGGTACGTCCTCGTGATGAGCGTCCTCGGGACGGCGCTGATGGGCCAGTCCGCGCGGATCGAGGCGCTCGCCCGGCGGCTCGGTCTCGGGGATCCGCTCCCTGCCGAGGGGGAGGGGACGGCGCCGTAGCCCGGGACCGAACGGGCGGCGGCGAGGACGGCGGGTCCAACCCCGACGCGCAGCGATCCGCGCCGGTCCGGGGGATCACTCGGATTGAACCGACAGCTACAATCACGTACGGCGGGCGGCTTCGGGCGAAAAGTGCCTCGCGAGACCCTCCAGCACTACTCGCTCTACCTGGTGTCGTTCGCCAGCAGCTTCGGGTTCATCACCGTCGTCACGCTGCTGCCGACGTACATCGATCTCCTGGACCCCTCCGGGGCGCTGGTGAGCGAACTCGCCCCCGACGAGGAGCGCGCGAACGTCATCGGCACGTACAAGGGCTGGCGGATGGCGGCGAGCACTCTCGGGACCCTCGGGGCCGGCGCGGTCTTCGGCCTCCTCGCCGGCCTACTGGCGCTCTCGTTCGTCGGGGTCGGCCGGTTCGTCCGGCCTGACGAGACCTCCGCCGAGGGGTTCGCGTTCACGGGCCTCGCGCTCAACCGCCGCATCGCCACCATCACCGGCTTCCGGGCGCAGTACGCCGTCTCGGTGACGCTCGTCCGCAACTGGATCCCCATCCACGTCGGCGTCTCGGCGGCCCGCGGCGGCCTGGCGGCCGGCGCTGTCGCCGTCGGCATAGTGTGGCCGCCGAGACGTTCACGAACATGATCGGCCAGCCCCGGACCGGCCGGCTCTCGGACCGCTACGGCCGGGCGGCGTTCGTCGCCTTCGGCGGGACGATGTACGGCCTCGTCGCGCTCGCCGTGCCGTTCGCCCCCCGGCTCGCCGCGCCGCTCTCGTTCGAGTTCGTCCTGCCGCTCGGGTTCGTCCTGCCGCCGACCCTCCTCGTCGTGTTCCTGCTGAACGCGATGCTTGGCGTTGCCGACAGCTTCCGTGAGCCCGCGAGCATGGCCACGTTCGCCGACGAGGGGGTCGGCAGCGGCATCGCCTCCTCGTTCGGTGTCCGCAACCTCGTCCGGCTCCCGGGGAGCATCGTCGCGCCCGTCGTCGGCGGGATACTGATGGACTCGGCGGGGATGCAGTAGGGTGTTCTTCCTCGGCGGCGCGACGGCGCTCACGGGCGTGGCAACGTTCCTCGGCGTGCTTACGTACTCCCACGGGAGGGCCGGCATCACGAAGTGGTAACAGGACCGTTCGTCGGCGATCCCCGCCGGCGTACCGCCGTTCCGTATCCGCGTGCGAACCGTCCCGCGGCCGCGAGTGACCGTTCGGAGCAGGTCGCGCCCGGCGGGCCGCTGGTCCGACGAGCCCGACGAGCCGGCAGGAGTGGCGCGGCGGAAGAACGGACTCGCCCGGCGGAACGAATAAGCCGGACACGGGGCGAGCCGTGGCATGCCGCTACTGCAGTTCGACGCCACGCTGTCGCTGTCGGCCGGGGAGAAGTCGACGTTCGCGGAGACGGTGACGGACCTATACACGACGGAGATGGCGACGATCGCGGGCCACGTCGCGATGACGATCCGCGAGTGCGAACCGGTCGACCTCCACCTCGGGCGCGCTGTTGACGGTCCGCTGCTCTTCCTCGACGCCGACATCCGGCGTGGACGGTCGTTCGACCGCAAGCGCGCGTTCGCCCTCGAGACGTTCGCGAACGTCGGGGAGACGTTCGACGTACCCGACGGGAACACGAAGGTCGCGTTCGCCGAGCATCCCGGCGAGTCGATGATGGGCGGCGACCGAGTCGGCAGCGAGCGGGACCAAGAGCGGGACGGCGAGTGACCGCCGGACCGGGTGAGGGAACGGTCGTACCCGGAACCCGTTCCCGTTTTCGGGACGGTACGTGCCTCCGTCGTCGGGATGTCAACGTGTGCCCTGGAGCGGGGTTACGGTAGGCGATGGACCGGTCGGACTGGCGGACCGTCTCGCTCGTGTCGCTGTGGCAGGTCTCGGCGAGCGTCTGTTACTACGCGGTGTTCGCGTCGACGCCGCTCCTCCGCGAGACGTTCGACCTCTCGCGATTCGCGGTCGGGTTCGTCGTGACCGCGCTCACGCTCGGCTACGCGGTCTGGCTGCTGCCCGTCGGCGCGCTCGTCGACCGGTTCGGCGAGAAACGCACGCTCGTGGTCGGCCTCCTCGGCCTCTCCGCCGGGGCCGCGGCGGTCGCGGGCGCCCCCACGTACCCCCTCCTGCTCGCGGCGGCCTTCCTCCTCGGGTCGGCGTATGCGACGGCCATCCCGGGGACGAACAAGGCCGTCTACGACAGCGTCGCCGCGGGTCGGCAGAACCTCGCGATGGGCATCAAGCAGGTCGGCGTCACCGCCGGGAGCGGGATCAGTGCGCTGCTCGTGACCGGCCTCGCGGGCGTCCTGTTCTGGCAGGCGGGGTTCCTCCTCGCCGCCGGCGTCGGACTCGTCGTCACCGTCGTCTTCGCGCTCTCCTATCCCGGCGACGACGGCGGAACGGCGGAGTACCCGGACTTCCGAGCCCTCTCGAGCAACCGACCGTACCGGGCGCTCGTCGCCGCGGGCTTCTTCCTCGGCGCGGCGCTGTTCACCACGACCGGGTACACCGTTCTCTACGTCCACGAGGCGATCGGTGCCTCGGTCGCCTTCGGGGGTCTGGTGCTCGCGCTCGTGCAACTGTTCGGCAGCGCCGGCCGCCTCGTCGCCGGATGGTTGAGCGACGCCCTGCCCGGCGAACCGCGGGTCGGGATCGGCGCGATCCTGATCGTGCAGGCCGTCGCGGGCGCCGTGCTGTTCGTCGCCGTCGCCGCGACCGACAGCCCGCTCAGCGCCGCCGTCGCGTTCTCGGCGCTCGGGTTCTTCGTCCTCGGCAACACCGGGGTCTACTACTCCTACATGGCGACGCTGGTCGCGGCCGACGAGATGGGCGGCGCGACCGCCGGCGGCCAGTTCGCACTCGTCGTCGGGTCGGTCGTCGCCCCGCCCGCGTTCGGCTACCTCGCGGACACCGTCGGCTACCGGGGCTCGTGGTGGCTGCTCGCCGCCGGCACCGCCGTCGGCTCCGGACTGCTCGCCTACAGCGTCCGACTCGGATCGCCGGTCGAGGAGCCGGCGATGGGGGAGTGACGACGAGCGGAGGGCGGGGGCGCTCGCGGGAGATCGCCCCCGTCAGATAAGGAACCCGACGGTCATCCCGACCGCCGCCGCAGGCGGGATGGTGAGGTTGTCGTCGATCACGTAGCCCGCGACGACGGGCTTCACCCCGTCGGCGAGGGTGGCCGCCGCGCCCCCCAAAACCGCGGGAAGAGCGGGGACGAACGGGACGGCGACGAGCGTCGCGACGGCGAACGTCGCCGCCAGCACCCGCAGCCGCTTGACGTCCCGGAGTTCGCCCGAACTCAGCAGGCCGCTCACCGGGTCCGCCAGCGCGAGCATCAGCATCGCCGCGGCCGCCACCCCCGGCCGGTAGGGGAGCACGCCCGCGAACGCGACCCCGGGTTCGAAGGCGAACAGGTAGGCGACGAGGGTCATGCTCACCATGTAGAGGGCGTACCCCGCGAGGTTGTCCCGCTCGTACTCGCGGGTGAGCCGGTCGTATATCGCGAGGTCGACTCGCCCGGAGAGCCGGCCCGCCTCCAGCGCGAGCGCGCCGGCGAGCGCGCCGGTCCAGGCCAACCGGACGGACCACCACTCGACGAGTCCGAACGCCCAGGCCAGGGGGATGGCGGCTCCGGTCGCGTGGACGAGCCGCCGCTCGACCTCCGGCGGGAGTGGACTGCGGTCCGCGTCCGCGCCCCTCCCCGCGTCCGGGCTCGTGCCCCTGCCGGCGTCCCCGTCGCCCTCCGAACCGGGCTCGGCGCTCGACACGCTCAGAGGTCCGACAGCGCCTTCGCCCCGGTCCGGAGCGCCGTCAGTTCCGCGGACAGGGCGCTCGCCTCGACGCGGGCCTGCTCGGTCGAGTCCCGCTCGCGGACCGTCACGGTGCCGTCCTCCAAGGTCTCGTAGTCGACGGTCACGCAGTACGGCGTGCCGACCTCGTCCTGCCGGCGGTAGCGCCGGCCGATGTTGCCCGAGTCGTCGTACTCGACGTCGAAGCCGGCCTCGCGGAGGTCGGCCGCGAGCTCCCGTGCCCGGTCGTCGAGCCCGTCGCGGGCCATCAGCGGGAACACCCCCACGGTCGTCGGCGCGACCCGCGCCGGGAGGTCGAGATACGTCCGCTGCTCGTCGTCGACGACGTCCCGCTCGTAGGCGTGGACGAGGACGGTGTAGACGATGCGGCCGATGCCGAACGAGGGCTCGACGACGTGCGGCGTGACGTGCTCGCCCGACTCGGTGACGGTCCCCACCGAGAAGTTCGCCACCTCGGTCGGGACGGTGTAGCTCTCGCCGCCGACCTCCACCGTGACCTCCTCGGCGTCGAACGCCGAGGGGTCACGCTCGGCGAGGTCCGCGAGCGCGTCCGCGATGTCCGCGGCCGCGCCGCCGTACTCCGGCCCGAGCGTGCTCATGTCCGGGTCGACGGTCGCCCGCTCTACGCTCCGGGGTTCGTCGTACTGCCTGAAGACGGTGAACGCCTCGTCGCTGTACTCGTCGTGCTTCGAGAGGTCGTAGTCCGAGCGGTAGCCGAAGCCGGTGATCTCGACCCAGTTGCCGCCCAGTTCGGCCTCGGCGTCCCAGCAGTCGGTCGCGTAGTGGGCCAGTTCGCCGCCGAGGTGCTGGCGGTAGCGGAACCGGTCCATGTCGACGCCGACGGACTCGTACCACTCCCCGGCGACGCCGAGGTAGTAGGCGATCCACGGGTCGACGACGCCGTCCTCGGCGGCCTCGCCGACCGTCATCGTGCGGTAGTCGCCGTCGTCGGCCGTCTGCTCGCTCGCGGGGTAGAGCGTCAGCTCGACCTCCTTGACCCGCTCGATCGGGGGCTCGTCGGTCTCGGGGTCGATGAAGTGCTCCAGCTCCGCCTGCGTGAACTCCCGGACCCGCACCAGCGACCGCCGGGGGCTGATCTCGTTGCGCCAGGCGGTGCCGACCTGCGCGACCGCGAACGGCAGCCGGTTGCGGGCGTACTCCTTCAGCCGCGGGAACTCGACGAAGATGCCCTGGGCAGTCTCGGGCCGCAGGTAGCCCGGCTGGCCCGAACCGGGACCGATCGAGGTCTCGAACATCAGGTTGAACTCCTCGACCGGCACGCCCGCCAGGGACTCGCCGCAGTTCGGGCAGGCGAGGTCGTGCTCCTCGAACAGCGCCTCCACCTCCGGGATCGGCAGCGCCTCGGCGTCCGCGATGTCGGTCGCGTCCTCGACGAGGTGGTCGGCGCGGTGGGAGGCCCCACACGAGGGGCACTCGACGATCGTGTCGTCGAAGCCGTCGAGGTGGCCCGAAGCCTCGAAGACGGGTTCGGGCAGCACGTCCGGGGCGCTGATCTCGACGTGGCCCTCGCGGGTGACGAACCGGTCGCGCCAGGCCTCCTCGACGTTCCGTTTGAGGGCGGCCCCCTGCGGGCCGTAGGTGTAGAACCCGGCGACGCCGCCGTACGCCTCGATGGCAGGGAAGAAGAACCCCCGGCGCGTGGCGAGCTCGGCGACCGTCCGGAGCTCGTCCTCGACGGCGACGCCGTCGGCCTCCGGGCCGACCTCGCCCTCGCTCATACGAGCGCCTCCTGCAGGTCCATGTCCGTGACGATGCCCTCGAGGTCGCCGGCCTCCATCAGCGGCACCTGCTCGATGTCGTGGGTGAGCATCAGTCCGGCGACCTCCGCCGCGGTCCGGCGGCCCGACACCGTTACGAGCTCCTCGGTCATGAACTCCCGGACCGGCTCGGCGGGGAGCTCGACGTTCCGGGTGGGCATGTAGCGCGAGCCGACGGCCTTGATCCCCTCCCACATCCACTCGTCGTCCTCGTTGGCGATGGCGTCGCCGGTCGACTCCTCGCCCTCGACGACCCGCGCGACGTCGATGATGTCGACCTCGGTGAGCATCCCGCACGGGTCGCCGTCGCCGTCGAGGACGACGCCGTAGGCCTCGTCGGCGTAGGAGAGCTCCCGCTCGGCGACCGGCAGCGGCGTCTCGAGGTGGACGCAGTTGACGTGCCGCTTCGCGAGCCCGCCCGCGGGGACCTCGCCGTCGACGTCGCCGTTCGCCATCGCACGGATCACGTCGGTCACGGTGACGATGCCCTCGAGCCGCCCGTCCACGACCGGCACCCGGCGCTGGCCGCTCTCGCGCACCAGCGCCGCCAGGTCCGTCAGCGTCGCGTCCGCCGTGGTCGTCGGCACTTCCTCGACCAGCAGCGCCAGCTGGTCCTCGTCGGGCTGCTGGATGAGGCCCTCGCGGGTCACGAGCCCGCGGAACGACTCGCCGTCCCCGGTCGACTTCACGACGGGGACCGAGGAGAACGACCGCTCCTGGAGGTACGCCAGGGCGTCCTCCCTGGTACCCGGGAGCGAGACCGTCACGAGGTCCTCCCGGGGCGTCATCGCGTCGGCTACCTTCATGCTCCCTACTCCCGCGCCCGCGTACTAAGTCGTTTCACATCCCTGCGGACGTGAAACACGGGGATACGGCCGGAAGAACGGCTTCGCCCGGTCGGCTCGGCCGGCCCGGATCCCGCCCCGGTCTGCCCCGAGGAGCGGCCCGACCCGTCGTTACAGCCCCTCGACGAACGGGACCACCCCGCCGAGCACGACCCCGGAGACGAGGTGCCGGACGAGGAGACGCTCACGTTCGGGATCGAGGTCGCCATCGAGACCCCGACCACGCCGAGCCAGATGTGCATGACGATGCCCGCCCCGACCACGGCGAGGACCAGGCCGTAGACGACGCCGGCGACGACCGTCTTCCAGACCCACTCGGTGACCCGGTAGAGCCCCGGATCGGCGAGGACGGCAGCGGAGACGGCCCCGAACAGCGAGCCGTGTATCGGGTGGGCGATCCAGCCGGCCGCGAGGCTCCCCTCGGAGCCGTAGAGGCCGGCGATCGTCACCCGGAGCGCCGACAGCTGATCAGGCTGACCGCGAGCCCCATCGCGACCGTCGCGACGAACCCCGCGACCGCGCCACCCCGCCACGCCCCCCGCCTCTCGAACGGTTCGCCCGTCTCGGAACGACGATACGTGCTTGGCAGGGGCACGGTGGTGTCGGGTGCCGCCCGACGTGCGGTAACACGTAGCACTCGGGGTGGAAAACCCTACGTCGGTTCCCGCGCTGGGCGCACGGACCCACAGAACGGAGCCCCCGGCGGGGGTCCGCGGACGTCCCGGGTCCCCCTCCGGAACACGCGAATAGATCTCCTGCGGTCGTGTTCGGCACTCGGGGCGTACGGGGAGGGCTTCCGGGGAGTCACTCCCCGCGAGGGCTACTCCCCGCCGCGGGAGGCTTTCGATAGCTCCGTCACCAGCGCCTCCCAGTCCGGGTCGTGCCCGTCCGGGGGACACTCCCACGAGCCGACCACGTCGACGCCGTTCGCGTGCGCCTTGAGTACGAGCTCGCTCAGGGTCTCGGAGAACTCCTCCTCCGTCGTGATACGTCCGTGGAACGGGCTATCGCGTGTCATGATCGGGATGGACTCGAGGCGGTAACACGCGAAGGAGTTCGATGCCGGGATGTGAGTCCGCCCTCGCCGTGCGCGAGCGACTCCGCGGTTATCCTCATCGATACATCTCATTGTCTCCTATGGGTAAATAACTGTCCACCGACCTTATACACCAAGTATGAACGTTTTGCTTGGTAGATCATGCCCCCGGTATTTATGCGTAAGGGGTGTGAACAGGAACAACCGGTCGAATGAACGTCATCGCCGAACTTCGGGTCGCGGCCGAGGAGTTCGAACTGGGACGTATCCTGCACTCGGCACGGGATCTCGACATCGAACTCGAGACGATGGTCCCCCTCCGACAGCGGCCGGTCCCGTTCCTGGTCGTTCACGACGACGCCAGCGACCTGTTCGAGGCGCGCGTCGGGAAGGATCCCTCCGTCGAGGACGTCAAGCGGATAGAACGCCACGACGGGGAGACGCTCTACGCGCTCGACTGGAAGTACGAGCGGGACGACCTGTTCGGCGCGATGGACGCGGCGAGGGCACATCTCCTCTCCGGCAGGACCTCCGGGGACAGGTGGGGGTTCGAGCTACGGTTCGGGTCGCGCGACGCGCTGGCCCGCTTCGACGAACTATGCGAGGAGAGCGGCGTGGAGATCACGGTCGACAGCATCTACAACCCGACGCGACCGGGCAAGGGGCTGTGGTTCGGGCTCACCGACCCCCAGCGCGAGACCCTCGTCCGGGCGGTGGAGGGCGGGTACTACGACATCCCCCGCGGGATCTCCACGAAGGACCTCGCCGAGGAGTTCGGGGTCTCCGACCAGGCGGTCACCGAGCGGCTCCGCCGTGCCATCGTCGCGCTCACCGAGAGCACGGTGATGGTGGCCGAGGACGAGGCCGAGGAGACGACGTAGGTGCGCGGGACGGAGATCCCGGGTCGGGGCCGGGTCCAGTGGTTCGTCAACCGTCGACCTGCTCACGCTCCGCTAACTCACCCCTTTCGTATTGGATAGCTCTCTCGGCGCACACGGGATGCACAGCGCGTATCGGTCACGGCACTCCGTAGAAACCTCCCCGGACGACGTCTCTCTCAAGCGTTGTTCATCCGTATCTGTTCAACTGTCCCACATACATCGCACTCGCTGACCCGGTAGGGTTCGCGGGAGGGCGCTGCACTCGCCGGATTCGAGTTCTCGGCCTGTACCTCCACTTCGACCGTGTGAAGCGTCCGTCGGTCACACCCCTCGCATTCCTCGGTGACGGCATCGATGTCTGTAGGTGTGGCTGCCACCATACGCCCGATTTGGAGTCGAAACGTCCTTACGTTACAGCAATACACACCATGGCTTTTATCGGGATCTCCAACCGCCGTGTTGGACTCCCCTCTTTGTATTGCGGACCGTTAATATAGATCAGAAGATACTATCCATCTGTTGATGAATAGGCGAACTCGCAACTCGAGGCCCGAAGCGCCACTGGGGTCGGACGTCCGGGTCGCGGTCCGGAGCCCCGGAGCCGGCACCCCTCGCCGGACCGCGGTACCCGCGCGGAGGGGCCGGCCGGGAACCATTGTGCGTCATGCAGTTTCCCCATACGTGATGCGGTGTTTGACCCGGTATGGACCCTACCTCGTCCCGGGAGCGGACGGCGAACGCCCCGGACGACGTCTACCGACGACTCGTTGAGGGGTTGGGGAACGCCGCGCTGTTCGCGCTGGACGCCGAGGGGAACGTCGACGCGTGGTCCGGCGCGGCCCGGCGTCTCTACGGGCACGACCCGTCCGACGTGCTCGGGTGGCGCTTCGACCGCCTCTTCGCCGGACGGGGGGAGTCGGCCCCCCCGGTGGGGGAACTGCTCGGCGCGGCCGAGCGGGGCCATGTGGAGGACGAGCGCTGGCACGAGCGGGCGGACGGGTCGGTGCTCTGGGCGAGGTGCACGCTCTCGCCGCTGGACGGGGAGGACACCGGCGGCTACGTGGTCCTCTCCCGGGACGCGACCGAACGGAAGCAGTACGAGCGGTCGCTCGAACGGCAGAACGACCGGCTCAAGGAGTTCACGGACATCCTCTCGCACGACCTCAGGACCCCGCTCTCGGTCATCGACGGGCGGCTCGACCTCTACCGGGAGTCCGGCGAGGCGGAGCACCTCGCGGCCATCGGGGCGACGACCGAACGGATGGAGCAGCTGGTCGACGACCTGCTGCGGGTCGCCCGGCAGGGCCGGATGGTCGAGGACCCGGAGCCGACGGCCCTCGCGTCGGTGCTGGAGACCACCCGGGAGGGGACGCTCCCGTCCCCCGCGAGCCTCGAGTACGAGCCGGTTCGGCGGGTGATGGCCGACCCGGACCGGCTGTATCAGCTGTTCGAGAACCTCCTGCGGAACGCGGTCGAGCACGCCGGCGAGTCGGTGACCGTCCGGGTGGGGCCGCTCGACGGCGGGCGCGGGTTCTACCTCGAGGACGACGGTCCGGGCATCCCCGAGGCGGACCGCGAGCGGGTGTTCGAACACGGGTACTCGACACGCGAGGACGGGACGGGCTACGGGCTCTCGGTCGTCCGCTCCATCGTCGGCGCACACGGCTGGGACAACGCGGTGACCGACGCGGAGTGCGGCGGCGCGCGGCTCGAGATCACCGGCGTCGAGTTCGTCGACTGATACGGACCGTCGGATGACGTACCGGCGGTCGGCGACGTCGCCCGACCCGTCGCACTACTGGCCGCTCCCCCTCCCGCTCTCGGCGTCCCCGTCCCGCTCGTCCCCGTCCCGCTCGTCCCCGTCCTCCGCCGCCCGCTTCTCGGCGACGGCCTCCCCGGCCTCGGCCTCGGCCGCGCTGGGGTCGGCGTCGATACCGACCCGGGCGTTGACGTTCGGCTCCGGTTCGTCGCCGGCCATCCGTCGCACCGTCTCGGCGTCGGCGTCGCCGTCGACCATCCCCATCGCCTTCTCCATCTCCTCGGTCACCTCGTTCATCCGGCGGTCGGCGTCGGGGAAGAACAGCTCGTAGCCCTCGTGCCGGAAGCTCCCGAGGTGAGTTCCATCGAGGAGGCGGACGTGCGAGTACATCTCCCCCGTCTTCATCGCCGTCGCGATCAGCGGGTTCGCGTGCCGCAGTTCGTACGCGCAGGCGAGCAGGATGGCGGTCGACGTCTCGTCGTCGTAGAGGGCCGTCACCTGGAACGCGGTCCCCTCCTGCTCCCCCCGGTAGACCTCGTAGCGCCCGAAGCCGTCCTCGCGGAACGCCTCGCGGAACTCGTCGGCGTAGTTGTCCGGGATGGTGTAGGTGAGCCCGTACCGGCCCTCCGGCTCGGCGCGGGGGCTCTCCGGGGCCGTGTGACCGGCGCCGATGGCCGCCACCTCCCACCCCTCCTCCTCCAGCTCCTCCGCCACCGCGTACATGTCCTCGATGGTTGCCTCCCACGCGTCCTTCGTGACCTGGGACTTCGCCGCGGCGCGCTCGGCGTAGTCGACGTCGTCCTCGCCTGTCTCGGGCATCCGTCCTCGTGGGTTGGGCCGCCGGCCTTGAAACCCTTTCAGATCACGACCCCGAACACCGTCTCCATGACGAACGAGACGGCCAGCAGGAGCACGCCGGCGACGAGCACCCGGGCCGATGGGGGGTACCGGCGGCGTCGGCCGCAGGAAGAACGCCCCCGCGCCGAACCCCAGGAACCCGAGGACGAACAGGAGGTACTTCACGCCGCCCCAGCCGCCGCCGAGGGCGAAGCTCAACGCCGCCGTGGCCAGGAAGACGAGGAGGCTCAGGACGACGGCGTACGCCAGCAGGTCGAGCAGTTTCCGGGGCACGGAGACCCCCGGGGGGTCATCGCCCGCGCCGCCGACGCCCGAGCCGAGGCTCACGGTCAGTCGTCGACGCCGGCGGTGCCCGCGCCGCCCTCGGCGTCCCGGCCCGCGTCGGGAACGCCGCCGAGCAGGCGCTCGAACACCGGCTCGGGCTCCTCGTGCTCGTCGAGGTGTCGGTGACAGAGGCTCACCCGCCCGCTCCCCGAGACGGGGTTGTGATCCGGCACCCGGTCGTCGCAGTCGCTCCCGAACTCCTCGGCGAGCATCCGGCGTGCGTCCGCCTCCTCGCCGGCCCGGGCCGCCTCGACCGCCTCCTCCATCGTCCGGCGGACCGAGTCGGGGAGCGACGCCAGCGGATCGGCGTCCGCGCTCCCGACCGTGTCGGCCGTCGGCGCCGACCGTCCGGCCGTCCCGTCGAACACCTCGCCCAGTATCTCGTCGATGTCGGAGAACCGGGTCTCCAGGCCGAGCACCTCGCGGGCCCGCTCGGCGATGGACTTCTCGGCCCGCTCGCGCTCGCGCAGGATGTCGCGGAACAGCTCGATCCCCTCCCAGACGTCGTCGTCGACGTCCCGGTGGTCCGGCGGGCGGATCTTCACCGGGCACCGCGTCGAGAACGGGCAGCCGTCCGGCGGGAACCGCGGGCTCGGCGGGGTCCCGCGGAGGGTGACGCGGCGCTTCTCAGCCGTCGGGTCCGTGTTCGGGATGGCCGACAGCAGCGAGTACGTGTAGGGGTTCTTCGGGTTCTCGAACAGCTCCTCCGTGTCGCCGAGTTCCATGACGTGTCCGAGGTACATCACCGCCACGCGGTCGCATATATGTCGAACGACGCTCAGATCGTGGGCGATGAACAGGTAGGTCAGGTCGAACTCCGCCTGGAGGTCCTCCAGCAGGTTGAGCACCTTCGCCTGCACGGAGACGTCGAGCGCGCTCACCGGCTCGTCGAGGACGACGAACTCGGGTTCGAGCGCGAGCGCGCGGGCGATGCCGATCCGCTGGCGCTGGCCCCCGGAGAACTGGTGGGGGTAGCGGTAGTAGTGCTCCTCCTGGAGGCCGACCGTCCGGAGCAGTTCGCGGACCTCGTCGCGGCGCTCGCGCGGGGTGCCGACGCCGTGGACGTCGAGCGGCTCCCTGATTATCTCGCCGACGGTCATCCGGTCGTTGAGGCTCGACTCGGGGTCCTGGAACACCATCTGGGCGTTCCTGCGCCACTCCTTGAGCTCCGAGCCACGGAGCCGGGTGATGTCGCGGCCGTCGAACAGCACCTCCCCCGCGGTGGCGTCCTCGAGCTGGACGAGCGTCCGGCCCAGCGTCGTCTTCCCGCAGCCGGACTCGCCGACCAGCCCGAGCGTCTCGCCCCGCCCGATGTGGAAGTCGACGCCGTCGACCGCCTTCACCGGGGTCGAGTCGAGCAGCCCGCCGGACTCGTAGTAGGTCTTCAGGCCGTTGACCTCGACGAGCCGATCGGGGCCGCCGTCGTCGGCCGCCGCGCCGTCGACCGTCCCCTCGCCGGCGCCCGGCGGTTCGCTCGCGTCGCTCACCGGGACTCACCCCCCTGGTCGCCCTCGCGCTCCCCGAGCGCCCGGTGGTACTCCACCGCGTCCGTCCGGGTGCGGTGCTCGGGATAGAGCAGGCAGGCCGCGGTGTGGTCCCGTTCCGCCCCGCTGACGCTCACCGACTGCGGGTGGACGGCCTCGCAGGCCTCGAACGCCTCCGGGCAGCGCGGGGCGAACCGGCAGTAGGTCGGCGGCTCGTTCGGCGTCGGGACGTCGCCCTCGATGGTCGAGAGCTGCTCGGCGCCGACGTTCTCGCCCGGGATCGAGGCGAGCAGCCCCCGCGTGTAGGGGTGTTTCGGGCTCCCGAACAGCGCCTCGACGGGCGCGCTCTCGACCACCTCGCCGGCGTACATCACGTTCACGCGGTCGGAGATCTCCGCGATCACACCCATGTCGTGGGTGATGAACATGATGGCGAGGTCCTGTTCGCGCTGGAGCTCCGCCAGCAGATCGAGGATCTGGGCCTGGATCGTGACGTCCAGCGCCGTCGTCGGCTCGTCGCAGATCAGCAGTTCGGGCTCGCAGGCCAGCGCCATCGCGATCACCGCCCGCTGACGCATCCCCCCCGAGAACTGGTGGGGATACTCGTCGACGCGCCGGCGTGCGTCGGGTATCTGGACCGCCTCGAGCAGCCTGACGGCCTCCTCGCGGGCCCGCTTGCCCCGGATGTTCCGGTGGAGCCGGAGCGCCTCGCGGATCTGGTTGCCCACCGTGTAGACGGGGTTCAGGCTCGTCAGGGGGTCCTGGAACACCATCGCGATGCCGCCCCCCCTGAGCTTGCGGAGCGCCGGCTCGGTCGCCCGGGTCGTGTCGATCCAGCCGGCCCCCCCGTCGCGGACGACGAAGTCCCCCTCGTCGGTCAGGCCGAGGCGGTCGGTGAGCCGTCGCTCGACGACGTCGCGCATACCGATCGAGCGGGCCAGTTCGCTCGCCGTCGTGTCGGCCGCGGTCACGTCGCGGTGGTCCGGGTCGCCGGTGATCCGTGCCGGCGGTATCCCCCGCGAGAGGAGCTCCTCGACCAGTTCGGCGACGTCGTGTTCGCGGCGGAGCGCCTCGACGTCGACGACCCTGCCCGGGTAGTCGCCGGCGAGGCGGTCGACGATCCGCTCGTCGGCGAACCGCACGCTCCCGGCCATCACCCGACCGGGGTTGTCGACGAGCCCCATGATCGACCGGGCGGTGACGCTCTTGCCCGACCCGGACTCGCCGACGATCCCCACCGTCTCGCCCGGCCCGATCCCGAAGGAGATGCCGTCGACGGCCCGGATGGTCTCCCGGTCCGTGAAGAAGGAGGTCCGGAGCCCCTCGACCGCGAGCACCGGCTCCTCGCGCTCCTCGCTCTCCGTCCGCAGGCTCATCCGCCACCCCCCGTGGCGGCGGCGGCCTCGGTGGCGGCCCCCTCGCCGGTGTCGGACTGCGGGTCGATGGCGTCCCGTATCCCGTCGCCCATCGCGTTGAACGCGGTCACCACCAGGACGATCATGATCCCGGGAATGAACGCGATGTGCCAGGACTGCGTGGTGACGTAGTTCCGCCCCTGGTCGACCGCCCGGCCCCACTCCGGCGTGGGGGGATTGATACCGATGCCGAGGAACGACAGCGCGGAGGTGGTGATGATGACCCCGCCGATGGTGAGCGAGCCGTAGATGAGCAGGTAGCCGAGGATGTACGGCAGCATGTGCTTGCGCATCGTCTGTGTCGAGCGCTGGCCGTACGACCGGGCGGCGTCGACCCACTCCTGCTCGGAGACCTGGAAGGCGGGGCCGCGAACCGCGCGCCACAGCCCCGGGAACGAGACCACCCCCAGGATACAGGCGATGAGGAATCCGCCGTCGTATATCGTGGAGAGCCAGTGGTCGGCGAACACGACGCTCAGCAGGATCAGGAGGAGGATGGCCGGGATGGTCTGGATGGTGTCCGAGACCACCACCACCGAGAGGTCGACCATCCCCTTGTAGTAGGCCGTCAACAGCCCGAACACCGTGGCGAGGAAGCTACTGATGGCGATGGCGAGCAGGCCCACGAACAGCGACACGCGGGCCCCGAACGCCATGAACGTGAACAGGTCCGCCCCGGGATTGTTCATCGTCCCGAACGGGTGGAACCGGCCGTACTGATCGTAGGAGAGCGGCCCGATGTTCGCCCCCTGGTTTCCCTGCGAGGCCGTGTCGAGGTTCGCCTGCCCGACCGGGGTCTCGACCACCCTGCCCGCGTCCTCATCGTAGTACTTCAGGGTGTGCTCGTAGGGGCTGAGGACGTTCTGGTCGTACGTCGTGGGGGAGATGGCCGGGGCGAACGCCGCCAGCGTGAGAAAGAGGATCACGACCACCATGCCGAACTGCCCCCAGCGGTGGGTCCGGAGCCGCCGGACGACGTCGTCGCGCGGCGTCCAGTCGGCGTAGCGGTAGTGCTCGACGAAGCGGTCGTAGCCGCGCCAGAGCCACGCCAGCAGGGCGAACACGTAGGCGTAGATGAGGAACACGCGGAGCCCCCACGCCAGCGCCGGCGGGAGCCCCGACTCGGCCCCGAAGTTCGTCGGGAACGTCCCCTGCCAGGGGCCGTTCGGCCCCGTCTGCCACCCCTGGTTCGGGATGGTCTCCCGGGTGAGCAGTCGCGGGATCGACCGTGCGAACTCGATCAGTGGGTCCAGCAGCGTCTCCGCGGCCAGTCCCCCGACCACCCCGCCCCTGCCCCCACCGCCGCCCGCGCCCGCCGTCGCGTTCGTCGCGTTCGCCGGCACGCCCCCACCGAACGTCCCGAGGACCCCCCGGACGGCCGCCCCGAGGGCCGACTCGAGGGTCACGGCGACGAACTCCACGAGCGCGCCGGCCTGGAGCGCGAGCAGCAGGGCGAGGACGGCCGTCCACGTCAGCGCCGGTCGCGGGTTCCGCGCCAGGCGCGTCCGCAGCGGGACGTCCTCGCCCTCCCTTTCGGGGCTGGCTCGCTCGGTGTCGCTCTCGTCGCCGGGGTCGGCCGTCTCCGATGGTGTCTCGCTCATGTGTTCACTCGTAGCCGATCCGCGGGTCGATCACCGTGTAGAGGAAGTCCTGCAGGATGTTCACCGAGAGGGTGATGAGGATGAAGACGAAGATGAGCGACCCCGCCAGCGGCAGGTCGCCCTGGACCGTCGCCCGGAAGAACAGGTCACCGATGCCGTTGATCCCGAACACCCGCTCGACGATGACCGACCCGCCGAGGAGGAGGAACGCCTCGGCCGTGATGATCGGCACCAGCGGGATGAGCGCGTTGCGGAACACGTGCTTCCAGACGATGCTCCGGGGGCCGAGCCCCTTCGCCCGGGCGGTCTCGACGTAGTTCGAGTTGATCGTCTCCAGCACCGCCGTCCGGCCGATGCGCATCTCGTTGCCCATCGATGCCGACCCGAGGACGAGCGCGGCGGGGATGATCTGTTTTATCGCCGCCCCGAGGTTCGGGAGGTCGTCGAGGTTCGTCAGGTTCGGCGCGGTCGTCACCTTCGTCCGGAAGAGCCAGTTCGACCAGTCGAAGCCGAACCCGAGGAAGTTGGACGTGAGGGTCTCGGAGTTGACGAGCATCGCGACGAGGATGATGCCGAGCCAGAAGTTCGGCATCGCCCGCCAGACGATGCCGCCGAACGACGCCGTGTAATCGGAGAGGGTGTTCGGGTTGAGCCCGGCGTAGAAACCGAGGGGAATGCCGATGAACAGCGCGATGAGCACCGACCAGAAGCCGAGCCACACGGTCACCGGCGCCCGCGAGGCGATGAGTTCGGTCACCGGCGTCCCCCGGGAGATGTTCCAGGACACCCCCAGATCGAAGGTGAGGAGGCCGATCATGAACTCGATGTACTGCTCCCAGAGCGGCACCCGGCAGTCCTCGAACGGGTTCGGCGACCCGCAGTTCTGCCTGACGACGCCGATGCTCTGGGCGACGTTGAGGCGGAACCCCGGGTCCGGGTTCAGCCCCGTCACGGCCGCCACGGGGTCGATCGGCCCGGCACGGATGATCAGGAACGTGAGCGACGTCGAGAACAGCAGCACCGGGACGGCGAGGACGACCCGGCGGGCGAAGTACTGCCACCGGCTCACGGCCGGTCACCTCCCTGTGTGCGAGTCATACGTCTCTGCTGTGGTGGGTTTTCGGTCTCCGGCAATTATCTCTTTCGCAACGCTACCCCTCGGGCAAAAGCGGGCGACGCGTGTCGAACGGCTCCCGGGCTCTACTGGTTCTTCGTGACCGTGTTGAGCTTCTGGCGTGAGGTCCCCATCGCCCCGAACTTGGGGCGCTCGAGGTAGTCGTACCAGAACGCCTCGCTGGCGCCGTGGAACGTGTTCACGAACACGACGTCCTCCCAGTTGGCCTCCTCGATCTGGATGTAGGCCTCGTTGCGGGCCTGCTGGGCCTCCTCGGTCGGGGCCAGGTTGTCCTGGACCGTCTCGTAGGCGTCCTTGGCCTGCTGGGCGGCGTCGGTCATCCCCTGGTCGGTCTGTCCCCAGTTCACGTAGCCGAGCACGCCCGTCTCGCCGGTCACCGTGTTCGGGGGGTGGATGAGCTGGAGGAAGTTGTCCGGCGCCGGCCAGTCGGCGATCCACCCGAGCGTGTACGCCTCCAGGTTCCCCTCGCGGCCGCGGTTGAGCAGCGTCCCGAACTGGGCCTGCTCGATCTCCATGTCGATGTACGCCGGCGAGAGCGACTGCTGGATGATCTGGGCGATCTCGCTCCAGGTCTGGCTCTGGTAGTGGGTGAACGTGAACGAGAACCGGTTGTCCTCGCCGTAGCCCGCCTCCTCCATCACCTGCTTGGCGCTCTGGACGTCGACCTCGCCGACGCCGTAGGGGTAGGCTTCCTCGACGTGGGCGTCGTACTCGTTCCCGCCGCCGGGGTAGATCAGCGGCGGCGTCAGGTGGTAGGCCGGGGACTGCCGGTTCTTGAACACCTGTGACGCCAGCTGTTCCTGGTTGGTGACGTACGCGACGGCCTGGCGGACCGGCTTGGGGACCGCCGCCGTGTTCAGCCCGAAGTAGAACGTCGACACCTCGGGCACCTTCAGGTAGTTGACCGTCTCGTCGTTCTGGAGCGGACCGTACTGCCCCACCGTGCGGCCGGCTTCGTCCTTCTCCGCGTCCTGGACGTTGTCGGGGTTGTACTGGGCCGTCGGGATGCCGAACCAGTCCGCGTTCTTGTTCATGGCGTACTGGTAGGCCGCCTGGTCGTCCTCGATGACCTCCCAGTGGACGCCGGCGAGCGAGGCCACCTCGCCGTGGTAGTCCTCGAACCGCGAGACGTCGACCGAGGTCCCCTTCTCCCAGGCCTCGAACCGGAACGGACCGGCACCGATGGGGTTGGACTCGAGGAACTCGCGGTAGGACTCGCTCGGGTTCCCGTCGGACGTCTGCTCGTCGCCCGGCGAGCCGCCCGCGATGCCCTTCGGGTGGGCCGCGAACGAGGAGTACGCGAGCATGGCGAGCACGCTGTGGAACGCCTGGCTCAGCTCGAGGCGGAGCGTCGACTCGTCCTCGGCGTAGACGCCCAGGGGGTCCTCGCCGTAGTCGCCGGTGCCGCCCTCCTGGACGACCCCGAGCGAGTCGAGGACGAAGTACGAGCGGACGGAGTTCGGCGAGAACGCCAGCCTGCGGAACGAGTAGACGAAGTCCTCGGCGGTCACCTGCGAGCCGTCGTGGAACGTCGCGTCCTTGAGCGTGAACGTGTACGTCGTGAAGTCGTCGCTCGTCTCGAACCCCTCGGCGAGCAGCTGCTCCGGGCTGGTCTCGCCGTTCGGGTAGTTCATCAGCCCGTCGTAGAGCTGCTGGACGACCCGCCCCGAGGCCGTGTCCCCGGACTTGACCGGATCGAACCCGCCGGATCCGTTCGTCTCGTTGATGAGCTGGAGCGTCGGCCCGCCGTCGCCACCGTCGCTCGGCGTCGCGGTGTCCTGGGGCGCCTCCGTCTCGGTCTCGCCGCCGCCGCTCTCGGTCGTCGGCGTACTGTCACCACCCGTACATCCGGCGAGCGCCGCGGCGCCCGCAGCCCCGCCCGTCGCGACGAGGAAGCGACGGCGGGAGACGTTGGTATCTTTTGTCATTACGTGTCCACCTCCTGACCGCTCGCGGTTAAAACTGGCGTTGCCGTCCGCCCCTTCGGATCGAACTGCGCCCTCCAGCCCCACCGCGAGGGTCGGAACAGCATGCGTCCCCGGCTCGAACCCTTCCGGACTAATACGTGTCGTATGCTGAAATCCGCGTTTCACCATCGGCCCCGGACTCGCGGCGGTCGGGAACCCGGTGCCGGCGTCCCGGCCGTGACGGGGCGGACGCGGCCCGGTAGGCGGTCGTGCACGTCGACTGACCGTTCCGCTACGTTTATATAATGACTGTCAGCTATTCACAAGCATGGCACAGGACCCGACCGCCGCCGGTGAGACCGCACCCGACTGTGAAGTGATGGCTTCGATCGACGGGGCGGACCTCGTGATCGCGGCGCTCTGTCGGGAGGAGGCGTGGCTCTCCGCGCCGCTCGCCGACGCGCTCGTCGTCGACGAGTGGCGCTAACCCCCCTCGAACTTCTCCAGGAGCCGCCCGTAGAACCCGTTCCCGTTCGAGTCGCCCTCCCCGCTCGACGACCAGTTCGCCGTCCTCGAGCCCCACCGCCTCGATCCCGTCCACGGCGACGTCGACCGACGCGGCGTCGCGTATCTCCCCCGCGAGGTGCGAGACGAACACCGCCGTCGACGCCCCCTCCGCGAGCGCCTCCAGTATCCCCGCGATGATGACCGCGCTCGCCCCCGGCTCGGTGATCGACTCCAGTTCGTCGACGAGGACGAGCCGGCCACCGCCCTCGACTCCGCACCCGTCCCCGTCCCCGTCCCCGTTCGATTCCCCGCCCTCGCTCGCAAGCGCGCCGAACTCCCGGAGCGTCGCTTCGAACGCCCCCGCGTCGAGGGTTCCCTGGGTCTTGGCCTGGTAGTGGAGCGCCTCGAACCGCTCGGTACGCGCGCGCTCGGCCGGGACCGGCAGCCCCATGTGCGCGAGCACGACCACCAGCGCGACCAGATCGAGCGTCGAGGTCTTCCCGCCGCTGTTGACCCCCGAGAGCAGCGCCACGCCCGAGACGCCGTAGTCGACGGGCTCGACCGCCTCGAACGGGACGTCGAGCAGCGGCGAGCGCCCCCCCTCGATCCCGAAGCCCTCCCCGCCGAACGTCGGCATCGTACAGTCGAACTCGCGGGCGAACCGCGACACCGCGAGCTCGACGTCGAGATCCAGCGCGGCGTCGACGAGCGCCATCGACGGCTCGCGGAGGTCGGCCAGGTCGGCCGCGAGCTCCCGTTTCAGTTCCGTCGCCCGGCGGTCCCGTGCCGCGATGAGCTCCTCGCGGAGCCGCGAGACGACCCGTTCCTCGGCCTCCACCGGGAAGGTCGGCTCGTCGCCGAACGCCCGGCGGGCGGTCGACGCGTAGTCCTCGACGCCGAGCGCGTCGACGAGGTGGTCCCGCGCGGCCTCGACCGCCTCGGCGTACTCGTCGCTCAGTTCGCGACGCAGCAGCGAGTCCACCCCCGCGCCGCGCTCGACCAGCGAGAGCAGGTCCGCCCCCTCGATGGTGACGTCCCGCTCCTCGATCGCGGTCCGGAGCCGGTCGTTGGCGACGCTCTCGGCCATCGACACTGCGGCGTCGAGGTCGTCGACCGCCGTTCCGAGCGCGTCGAGGTGCTCGTCGCCGGCGACCGTCCCGTCCGCTCCGAGGCGCGAGAGCGCCGATTCCAGGGCGTCGAGATCACACGGCGGCTCCAGCGACGAGGCCCAGTGGACCGCGACCGCGGCCCGGAGCCGGTCGCGGTTCCGGGCGAAGAACGCGAGCGTCCGCTCGGGGACGACGCTCGCCGGATCGGAGAGCGCTTCCGGCTCGACGCGGACGTCCCCCTCGACGTCGAGGCCGGCGAACGACTCGTCCAGCGCGATCACCGTCGAGTAGCCCCTCGCGAGTTCGGCCAGCCCGCGGGCGTCCTCGACGAGTTCGACGCTCAGCTCCGGGACGAGCTCGCGCGCCTGCGAGTAGGTCTCGGCGTCGCTCGTCGCGAGGCACCGGTCGCGAACCCTGACGTCCCTGGCCGGCTCCAGGGGCTCGACGCCCGCGAGCGACTCGACGACCGCCGGATCCGGGTCCCGCTCCACCGCGTCCGCGACGAACGCCCGGACCTCCTCGATGCGTGACTCGGCGCCCGAGGGATAGAGCGTCTCGAGCCGACGCTCCGCGTAGTCGGTGACCGCCCGCTCCTGGACCAGGGAGAGCGCCGACCGGTAGATCTCCCGGGCCCGGTCGGTTGCGAGGAACGTCCCGTCGTCGCCGTGGCGGTGGCGGACGGCGGCGCGGGCGATGCGGGCCGCCCGGCCCTCGCTGATCCCCGGCGCGCGGGCGATGGCCGCCACGTCGCCGGATTCGAGCGTTCCCTCCGGGTCCTCGAGTTCGCGGAGCCGGCTGGCGGTCTTCGCCCCGACGCCGGGGATGGCCTCGAGGTCCATCTGCGGGACCATGAGCCGCCGTCGGGCAAAACTTCACCGGCTCCGGTCGTGTATGAGCCGTGGTCGGGTCGGCGTCCGTCGACCGGAGAACCGCCCGGGTGGAACTGGGACGGGTCGGGGGCTTTCGAGGTGTTCTCCGTAGTCGCTTTCGCTGGAAACCAAGCGGCTCGAACGTCCCCCGCTCCTCCTTTCCCGACCGACGCCGGTGGGTTTTTACCCTTCAGGTGAACGGAGGGGGTATGGACGCGTTCGAGACGTCGGCACGGGCGAACGTTCCCCGGGAGGAGTTCGACTTCGAACACGTCCCGGAGACCGACCAGTCGTTCGAGAACGCGCTGGCGAAGGCCCGCGCGGGCGAGCGGCTGGCCGTCGCCGACGGCGTCGAACTCATGACCACCGGCACCGACGTCGAGGGGATCGACCCCCGGCGGAAGGAGCTGGTCCTCGAGGCCGCGGACCGTCGGCGGGTAGAGGTCGTCGGCGAGGAGGTCACGTTCGTCGTCAACCTCAACAACAACGTCACGACCGCCTGCAACACCGGCTGTCTCTTCTGTAACTTCAAGGATCCCGCCGGCTCGTTCGAGGAGGGCTACGACGGCCAGCACGGCGACGGGGGCTTCGCGAAGACGCCCGCCGAGTCCCGCGAGATCGTCGAGGCCCACCTCGACCGGGGCATCTACGAGGTCACCTCCGTCTCGGGACTCCACCCCGCGTTCGTCCTCGACGCCGACCACCGCGAGCACCTCGAATCCATGGACGACCCGCCGAACTACCGCCCGCCGGAGGCCTACGAGGTCGACCCCGGGACGTACGTCGAGCAGATGGAGGCCATGAGCGTGGGTGGGGTCCACCTCCACTCGATGACCCCCGAGGAGGCCTACCACGCCCGCCGGGGGACCGACCGCTCCTACGAGGAGACCTACGGCGCGCTGCAGGAGGCGGGACTGGATTCCGTGCCCGGCACGGCGGCGGAGATCCTCGTCGACGAGGTGCGCGAGGTCATCTGTCCGGGGAAGATCGACACCGCCGAATGGCTAGAGGCGATGGAGGCCGCGGCGAACGTCGGCCTCCCGACCACCTCGACGATCATGTACGGCCACGCCGAGAACGAGATGCACCGCGTGATGCATCTCGACCGCCTGCGCGAGCTGCAGGACCGGACGGGCGCGATAACGGAGTTCGTTCCCCTCTCGTTCGTCCACCACGACACGCCGCTGTACGAGAGGGGAATGGTCGCCGGCGGGGCCTCCCACGCCGAGGACGAACTGATGATCGCCGTCTCGCGGCTGTACCTGGACAACGTCGACCACGTCCAGTCCTCGTGGGTGAAGTACGGCGACGCCCGGGGGCTGAAGATGCTCTCCTGTGGCGCCGACGACTTCATGGGGACCATCCTCTCGGAGGAGATCACCAAGCGGGCGGGCGGCGAGCACGGCGAGTTCCGCTCGGTCGCGGAGTACGTCGACATGATCCGGGCCATCGGACGGGTGCCCGTGGAGCGTTCCACGGACTACGAGACCCGGCGGGTCGTGGAGGGTGACGGGCCGCACGGGCCGATGCTGGGGCCGCGGGCCGACGGGACGCCGATGGTGTAGGCGTACCCTGCGAGCCCGTTCGGAACTGATCGAAGGGCCGTCTCGAGACAGCACGACCCGACGGTACCACCTCGAGAGTCCCACCCGGAGATAGCGGACCGGGAAGCCGATTCGGGTGGGACTGGTACGATCGTGCGTGACGATGTACCGGCGATAACCCGGACAGAGTCGGGTATCGACGGTAACAGACTACGCACGACCACGTGAAAGGGGCCGCGTTCTCGACGAGGTACGGCGAAGCAAGCACCGCAGTGAAGTGAACGGAGCGAACGGAACGAGGAGCGCAGCGAGCCGCACGGATCGAGAGCGCGGGGGCTTTCGAGGTGTTCTCGGCGGTCGGCTCGGCTGCTCCGTTTGTCCTGACGCACACGCCAGACCCCGGCAGTCAAGTACCGACCCCACCTCCACGCCCACATGCACGGACTGGCTGACAAGACGGTACTCGTGACCGGCGCGGGCGGCGGGTTCGGATCGGCCATCACTCACCGGCTCGCCGGGGCGGGCGCGACCGTCGCGGTCAACGACGTGGACGCGGCCAGAGCGGAAGCGACCGTCGACGCGGTCGCCGAGTCCGACCTCCCGGGCGAGGCGTTCCCGGCCGTCGGCGACATCACCGACCTCGCGGAGATCCGCGGAGTCGTCGACGACGTCGCCGATAGGGCGGGACTGGACGTCCTCGTCAACAACGCCGGCTGGGACCGCATCGAGTGGTTCCTCGAACAGGATCCCGAGACCTGGGACCGCATCATCGACATCAACTACCGGGGGACGCTCAACTGCACGCGGGCCGCGGCGGAGGTGCTCACTGACCGTGGCGAGGGCGGGGCGGTCGTCTCGGTCGCCTCGGACGCCGGTCGCGTGGGCTCCTCGGGGGAGGCCGCCTACGCCGGGACCAAGGGGGCGATCATCGCGTTCACGAAGACGATGGCGCGGGAACTCGCCCGGGACGGTGTCCGGTGTAACGTGGTCTGTCCCGGTCCCGCCGACACGCCGCTGACCCGGGAGATGCGCGAGGACTCCGAACTCGCGGAGAGGATACTCGGCGCGATGGGCGATCAGATCCCGCTGGGCCGGATGACCGAACCCGAGGACGTCGCCGGCGCGGTCGCCTACTTCGCCAGCGACGACGCCGGGTTCGTCACCGGGCAGGTGCTCTCGGTCTCGGGCGGGCTGACGATGGTCGGCTGAGCGGAGCTTCGACCGTCGGTCGATGCGTTTCTCGTCCCACGACCCCGGGTGGAGGCGGCTATCCGAGAGGAAGGCTGTACGGGACGGAGTCCGAGCCCGGCACGGCGCCCGTGGACGAGGGGTCGGACGATGTCCCGACGAACAGCGTCGAGACGGGGGGTTCCGCCGGAGACTGGTCCCGGGACGCGGTGAGTGAGGAGGACACCGGGACGGCTCTCTCCACCTACTCCCGGGGCACGACGGTCGCGAACGGCCGGACCCGGATCCCGAACGGTTCGGAGTTTCCGACACCCTCCGACCGCGTGTCGTCAAACCGGCGTTCCCGACCCGGCGTCACTCTCGTTCGATTCGGGGCACGCACGAGGACGAACTCATCGGTCCACGGCCGACCGGCCACCGGATCGAAGCGACCGCTCGCCCTCCGCGCCGACCGTCGACGCCCACACCGGCAGGGCGGGGAGCACCGTCTCGACGGGGCCGCTGTTGAACGACCGGAACAGTTCGCGGGCGTCCTCGCCGGCGTCGCCGACCCCGGCCGCCTCGAGGGCTCCCTGCCCGAGCGCCGGCCGGTAGGGCGCGCGGTCGACGAACGACTCGACGAGTTCCGAACTCCGCTCGCAGGCCGCCTCGAACCCTGCCCCCTCGAGCCGCGGTTCGAGCGCGTCCCACGCCGGTTCGAGGTAGCCGGGCCACTGGAGCAGACACCGGTAGATGCTCGGGAGGTCATCGCCCCCGAAGCCGTGGAACGCCCGGATCTCCCCGACCGTGTCGGCGACCCCGTCGGGTACGTCGTCGGCCATCGTCGGCGGGAGCCCCCGGTCGCGATCCAGGTCCTGGGGCAGCGGCGCGGTCGTCGTCCGCTCGTCCGGGGGGTCGGTCCCGACGGGTTCGTCGTGGAGCGCCCGGTCCACCGTCTCGAACAGCACCGCGAGCCGGGGGGCCACGACGTCGAACGTGGCGACCTGCCCGTGAAGCGCCGCGTACTCCGCGGGCAGGAGTCCGGTGTCGGGCTTCCGGAGGGTCGGGAGCGAGCCCCCTTCCTCCTCCATCGCCGCGAGGACGGTATCGCGGTACTCGACGGAGAACGCGGCGAACTGGCGAGTCCCGAACAGGGGCTTGACCTGTCCCCACGCGTAGCGGGTGAACTCGGGCAGGTTCGCCACCGCGGTCCGGAAGATCCAGTTGACGATCGGGGCGCGGAACGTGTGCTGGATGTCGTCGTAGAGCCCGCGCCGCCATCCGGTCGCCTCCAGTTCGTACACCTGTCGGCTCGTGTCCATGCGTGCGCATCGCGGCCGGCCGGCATATAGTTCCACCCGGTCGATGGCCGGGAAGGCCGCCTTCCCGGTCGACGGCTGGGGAGGGACTAAGCCGCAGGCGTCCGTACGGCGTCCCGATGAACGGACTCCCGAGGGACCTCGCGTCGGCCCCCGCGCCGGAGATACTGCCCGAGGAGCCCGACGCGACGGTGGCGTACACGGCCTTCCGGCGGGACGGATCGGCGGGGACGGTCGCCGCGTGGCCGCGCGGCGTCTCGGTCACGGCCGCGCGGCTCGACGGCTACGGTCGGGTCGAACTCGTCGAACTCGACGGACGGGGGGCGACGGCCGGGAAGGAGTTCCTCGCCGCCGTCGAGGCGTGGGGGCGGGTCGCCGACCACGACCACGTCGCGCCGGTCGTCGGGTCGGGCAAGCGTCCCCGGCCGTGGGTGGCGACGGCCGGCGACCGGACGCTCGCCGACCGCGGGCGCGGGAACCTCGCGCCGACCCTCTGGATCGGGGTCTGTCTCGCCGGGGCGCTCGCCTGCGCCCACGACGCGGGCGTCGTCCACGGCGCCATCACCCCCGACCGGGTCCGGCTCCGCCCGGCCCCCGACTGGTCGTTCCCCCGGCTCGACGGGTTCTCCCTTGCCGGGGTCCTCGGCGGTGGGGACGGCGCGACCGCCCGCGCGGCGCCGGAGCAGGTCGCCCCCGAGCCGTACCACGGGACCGGGACGGTGACGGACGTCTACGGGCTCGCGCTGACGCTCTACGAGGCGCTGACCGGCGACCTGCCGTACGTGACCGACGGCGATCCGCGGGCGGCGGTGCTCGGGACCGAGCCCGTCCCCCCGAGCACGGTCGAGCCCACGCTCCCGGCCGCCGTCGACGACGTGCTGCTCCCGGCGCTCGCGAAGGACCCCGCCGACCGCCCGGCCCTCGACTCGTTCCGCGACGACGTCGTCTCGCTGCTGGCCGCCGAGATCCCGGACGACGGGTCGGGGGGCGGGACCGCCGACCCCGACGTCGCCCCGTTCCCGTTCCTCGACGGCGACCGTGCGGACTGGCGGACGGCCTGTCCCTCGTGTGGCCGGTCGGTGACGAACACGCTGGCCGCGTTCCGGGCCCACTGGCGCGACGCCGATCGGTGCGACGGCCCGCCCGAACGCCCCCCGGTCAGGGCGGACCACTCCCGCGAGGAGTGGGCCCGGGTGGTCGAGAGCGTCGAGTCGGCATCCGGAGGCGCCGGCGGGGGGACGGCTCCCGCCGGGGGGACCGGAGGTAGTGGCGGGAGCGGGGCGGTCGACCACCCGCTGTGGACCGCGCTCGCGGAGGGGCGGGTCGTCGAGGTGGGCGGCGTGTCGGTCGCGAGCGCCGACGGTACCTACCCGTGGCTCCACTGTCCGAGGCGGGGCTGGCGGGTGCCCTGTCCGGCGTGCGGATCGACCGTGTTCAACACCGAGACGGCGATGAAGGCCCACTGGTCGGCCGCTCCCGGCTGTCCGGGACCGCCGGACGACTTCGAGACCGCCTGAACCGATATTCGAAACCGATGACACGGTCCGGACGGGGACGTACCTCCCGACCGTGAGTAAAGACCTCCGAGGGTCACTACACCGCGCCGGACGGTCCCCGGTCGAGGACACCGGTGGTCCGAGGTCCTCGGGGTCGACACCGACTGTCGTCCGGGCGACAAACACGGCCTCGGCTGCACCCGTGGACTGTGGGCGGTCGGCGAGTACGGCGGAAGACGGTGGTGTCGAACCGGCCGCCCGCCGGAATCGCAGTGACGGTCCGACGGCGGCGCGGACGGGGGGCGATCGCCGGAAAGCGACCACGACCGCCCGTATCAGACCTCGGGCGCTTCGCCGCCGAACGCCTCGATGAGTTCGGGGACGACCTCGAACAGGTCGTCGACGATGCCGTAGTCCGCGAGGTCGAAGATCGGCGCGTTCGGGTCGGTGTTGATGGCGATGATCGTATCCGAACCCTTCATGCCGGCGACGTGCTGGACCGCCCCGGAGATGCCGATGGCGATGTAGACGTCGGGGGTGACGACCTTGCCGGACTGGCCGACCTGGCGGTTCTTCGACAGCCAGCCGTTGTCGACGATGGGTCGCGAGGAGGAGAGCGTCGCGCCGAGGACGTCGGCGAACTCCTCGACCAGCGGGATGTTCTCCTCCTCCTCGATGCCGCGGCCGACCGAGACGAGCACGTCCGCCTCGGTGATGTCGACGTCGCCGCCGGCGACCTCCTCGAAGCCGGTGACCGTCGAGCGGACCTCCGACTCGTCGATCCCGAGGTCGAGCGCCCCGACCGTCGCGTCGCCGGCGCCCTCGGCCTTGGGCCACTCGGTGGGCCGGATCGTCAGGGCGTAGGCGTCGGCGCCGACCTCGTAGGTGGTCTCGACCTTCCCGCCGTACTGCTCGCGGGTGACCTCGATCCCGCCGTTCGCGTCGAACCCGATCGCGTCGGTGACGAGCGGCAGGTCGAGCGAACCGGCGACCGCGGGGGCGTAGTCGAGCCCGTTGACCGTGTTCGGCATCAGGAGTGCCGTCGGCGAGAGTTCGGCCTGGGCGGCATCGATGGCCTGCGTGTAGACGCCGTGGTTGAACTCCTCGCCGGCGCCGACCGTGTGGATAGCGTCGACGCCGTCGCGGTTCAGCTCCTCGGCGAACGCCTCGACGTCGCCATTGATAACGAGCAGGTGGAGGTCGCCGCCGAGTTCGTCGGCGAGACTCCGGCCCGCCGTGATCATCTCGAAGGAGACGTCCCGGAGCTCCCCACGTCGAGACTCGGTGACTGCGAGCACGTCAGTCATCCCTCGACCACCCCCTTCTCGCGGAGGAACTCGGCGAGTTCGCCCGCCGTCTCCTCCGCCGATCCCTCCCAGATGGTGGCGTCGCTCTCCGATTCGGGTTCGTACATCGAGGTGCGCTCGACCGGTGTCTCCAGCACGCTTTCGTCGAAGCCGAGGTCGGCGAGCCCCCGGACGTCGAGCTCCTTGCGCTGGGCCTGCCGGATCCCCCGCAGGCTGGCGTATCGGGGCTCGTTGATGCCCGTCTGGATGGTGAGGACGGCCGGGAGTTCGACCTCGGTCAGTTCCTCGATCCCGCCCTCGAGCTCGCGGTGGACGTGCGCGATGTCGTCCCCGAGTTCGAGCGAATTGACGACCGCGGCCCACTCGTAGCCGACCCGCTCGGCGAGCGCGACGCCGGTCCCGCCGTAGGAGTCGTCGCCCGACTGGACGCCCGTGAGCACGAGGTCGGGGTCCTCCGCCTCGACGACCGCCGAGAGGATCTCGGCCTTCGTGTTCACGTCGAGGAACTCGGCGGCACTGAGATCGTCGTCCCAGACGCGGATCGCGCGGTCGGCACCCTTCGCCAGCGCCATCCGGATGGTCTCCTCGCTCCGCTCGGGGCCGATGGTGGCCGTGACGACCTCCACGTCCTCCTCCTGCTCGGATATCCCGACCGCCTCCTCGACGGCGTAGTCGTCCCACTCGTTGAGGTCGTAATCGAGGTAGCGGTCGTCGATGTCGAGCCCGGAGATCTCGAACTCGTCCTCGACCTCCGCCACCTGAGCCGTTTCCGCGGCGGCCACGGGACCCCGCCGGCCACCGACGACCCTCGCGTGCCGGGGCTGGGAACGGACGCCGGGCGCCGCACGTGGAACGGGCCGGCGGGTCTACTCCCCGATCTCGCCCGGCTCCTCGTCCGGGAGGGTGATGAGGTTCTCCCGGCCGATGCGGAGCTTGTCGATCCGGCCGTCCTCGTCCATCGCGGAGAGCAGCTGCGAGACCTTCGCGTTCGACCAGTTGGTCTCCTTGACGATGTTGGCCTGCTTCATCCGCCCGCCGTTGCGCCGCAGCAGGCGTTCGACGCGCTCCTCGTCGGAGAGGAGTTCGGGGTCGATCGCCGGCTCGTCCGCGTCCTCGCCGTCGTCCCCCTCGGCATCGTCGGTCGGTTCCGCTCCGGCTCCCCCCCCCGGCTCGGCGGTCCCGTCCGTTCCCGCCGTTCCCGTTCCCGTTCCCGCGTCGTCCGCATCGACACCGCCGTTAGCCTCGGCGGCCGGGGCCGTCGGCCTCTCACGGCGGCGGAACAGGTAGAGGGCGAGCAACAGGGAGAGGTACCCCCGCTCGAAGTCGGCCGGACCCTCCCAGACGAGCGAACCGTTCCGGAACGAGTCGGCGGAGGGGGCGTCGTCGATCCGGTAGCCGGACGGCGGGCTGACGACGAGCCGCTCGTCGGCCGCCAGCCCGGGGAGCCAGGTCCCCGTCCCGAGGAGGAACGCGTCGTCGACGCGGACGGTGTCCCCGGTCACTCGCCCGAAGGAGGTCCACGTGAGCGTCAGCACCAGCCGACCGGTCCCGTTCTCGACCGTCGCACTCCGGTTCACGTCCCGTATCCGCATCTCCCGATCGGTCCGCTCGCTGATACCCTCGCTCGCCCGTCGCATCGTCTCGAGGTAGGCTCCGCCGACCTCGCCGCGCTCGAACTCCCCGGCGAGGCGCTCGAACGCGCGCGTCTCGTTCGCGTCTTCGAGGTCGAACGAGTGGACGACCGTCCACCGCGCGTCCCCGTCGGCCTCGACCTCGAGGCGGAGGACGGTCACGGTCGGGTCGACGGTCGCCGACTGGAGGGCGGGGTGCTCCGGCGGGGCCCCGGCTGGAGCGGCGGCTGGCGCATCCGCCGCGATGCCGGGGGGCCCAGCGAGCGCGAGGAGGAGCGCGAGGACCAGCAGGAGCGTAGAGGGCGGCCCGGGCCGCATGCCGGGAGTCTCGCGTTCGCACGGCAAAACGCTTTCCATGGGCGGTTGAAACGTCTCGCGGCTCGATGAACGGTCTCCGGCCGTCTCGTCACGTCTCGCTGACTCGGAGGCGGTTCCGATTCGAGGGCGATCCCGACGGACGGGTTTTTGTTTCACGGCGTCTAGCGCCGACCATGGACGGTCCCCGAACGACCGCTCTCCCGGTCGCCCTCGCCCTCCTCCTCGTCCTCTCGCCGATCGCGGCCGTGGTCCACACGGGCGCCGGCGCGAGCACGGCGGCCCGGCCCGCCTCGGACGCCGGACCGTCGCCCTCGAGCGACGCCCCGGGCGCACGGATGACGGACGCTCCCGGCGCCGGTTTCCCGCCGGTCACCGGCGGACGGAACACCACGGCGTACCTCGCGATCGAGGCGAGCGACGTGCAACGGAGCGGGCGCGGGACGGTGAGCCTCGACGTCGCCGGGGCCGCCGCGCTCGACCGGGCCGCACTCGAGGGGCGGCACTCGTATCTCTCCCTCGTCGAATCGTTCACCGACGCCGGGACGACCGCCGAGCGCGAGGTCGCCGTCGAGCGCGCCATCGCACGGCTCACCGACCGCGTGGCGGCCCTCGAGCGGCGCGAGCGCGCCGCGCTCGCCGCGTTCAACGAGGGCGACATGTCCGCCCGGGCCTACCTCCGGGAGCTCGCCGTGGTCAACGCGCGGGCCGACGGGCTCTCGCGCTCGCTGACCCAGCTGTACGAGTACGTCGACTCGATGCGCGAGTCGCCGGTGTCGCCGGCGCGGATCGCCGAACTGAAGAGTCGGCTCGTCGGCCTCCGTGGGCCGGTCCGCGACCGGGTCGCCGGCGCAATGCGCGGGGGGGACGATCCCGTCCGGGTGTTCGTCGAGACGTCGGAGACGGCGGTCGTCCTGGCGACGGTGACCGGCTCGGAGTTCAACCGGCAGTACGTCCGGGAGGCGTACCTCCCCGGGGTCAGGGACCCCGGCGGGACCGACCGGTTCCGTACCGACCGCGGCTACGACCTCGAGGCGGCCCGGACGCGGGCGAGCGAGCTCTACCCGTGGACGTTCGAGAACGCGGGACCGACCTCCACCGGGCTGCGGACCGGCGAGCCCTACCTCTACCGCGCGGGCGTCTACTCCGTCACCGTCGACCATCCCCACGGCACCGCCGGCCAGGGCGACCTCGTCACCTACATCGACGGCGCGACCGGCGACGTGTTCCGCGAGGTGCAGTTCAAGGACGTCTCGGAGGTCCCGACGGCCGAGCCGCTGGCCAACCGCTCGGACGGGCTCTACCTCGCGGTCAACCGGACTCACCCCGGCGGCCCGGTTTCGGTCCGCGTCCGGTCGAACGCTACGGGCGACCCCGTCGACGCGACGGTCTCGGTCGACGGCGAGCCGGTCGGGCGTACCGGGTCCGACGGTCGGTTCTGGACCGTCGCCTCCCGCGAGGCGTTCACCGTCACTGCGACGGCGGGTGACCGGAACGTCACCGTCGGCCCGATGCTCCCGGCCGACACCCTCTAAGGTTCAAGTGGGAGGAGGGGACCACCCCTCCGCGTGACCCGTGCCCACCGGGATCCCCGGGGACCGCCGGACCGCCGAGCCGTCGCGCCCGTCGTGGGTGTCGTCCTCCTCGTCGGGCTGACCGTCGCGCTCGGGGCCGTCGTGGGGGTCGCCGCATTCGGCTCCGCCGCCGACGCTCCGGGCGGGCGGTCGCCGTCGGCCCTGTCGCTCTCGGTCGACGCCGGGACCGACCGGCTGACGCTCGTCCACCGCGGCGGCGCGCCGCTCGACGCCGACCGGCTCGCGATCCGGGTTCGCGTGGCGGGGACGCCGCTCGAGCACCAGCCGCCGGTGCCGTTCTTCGCCGCCCCCGGGTTCCGTGCCGGCCCGATCGGCCCGTTCAACGCCGCCACCGACCCGGAGTGGACCGCGGGCGAGCGGGCGAGCCTTCGGCTCGCGTCGACGAACGAGCCGGGGATCGACCCCGGGGACAGGGTGGTGGTCGAGGTCACGGCCGACGACCGCCGAGTGGCGACGCTGTCCGACCGAGCGTGAGCGAGCCGGACGGAAGGGGTCCCCCGGCCCTCAGTATCAGGCCTCGACCGGGTCGTCGGCCGCCCCGGACCGCTCCTCCCGCTCCGCCGCGGCGTCCGACCCGTCGCCCTCCGCCCTCTCGGGGACGGTCGCGACGGTCGTGATGGCGCGCGGGCTCCCGGGCCGGCGCTGCTGGATGTGGTGCTCGAACGTCTCGAAGCCGGCCTCGGCGAACATCCGGTCGGCCTCCTCCTCGTCGTAGAACAGCATGATGGCGTCGGCGAGTTTCCCGAAGAGCGTGGAGTTCGGGTAGTCCGGCCCGACGACGAGTACCGTCCCGCCGGGCTTCACGACCCGCCGGAACTCCCGGAGCGCGGCGACGGGGTTCGGCCAGTACTCGATGGAGCCCGACGACCAGAGCGCGTCGAACGAGTCGTCCGCGAACGGGAGCCGTTCGGCGTCGCCGCGGTAGAACCGCACGGCGCCGCGCTTGCCGAACTTCGCGAACGCCCGCTCTAACTGGTGGACCGACTGGTCCAGCCCGTGGACGTGCTCGGTGTGTTCGAGCAGCCCCTCGGTGGCGAACCCGGTCCCGCAGCCCACGTCGAGGACGAGGCCCTCGGGGCCGACGTCGAACCACTCGAGGGCCTCGTCGCGCATCTCCTCGTCCCAGATGAACGGGTTCACCTCGTCGTACACCTTCGAGAGGTACTTGTAAAAGAGGCGTGCCCGCGCCTTGTCCTCGAGGATGCCCATCGCCGTCGAGTAGCCCCTCGGCGGGCATAACACCCCCGGAATCGGCACCGCTTCCGTCCTCGTCGCCGCGCTCGTGGCCCGCGCCGACACGCGGGGTTTCGCAACTACCATATATGCGGTGACGCAAACGCCGGACGATACGAACATGGCGAGGCCCGAGGTTCTAACCCGGATCCGGGAGGCGGAGGCCGAGGCCGACGGGATCGTGGCCGAGGCGGAGGCCGACCGGGAGGAACGGATCAAGGCGGCCCGCGAGGAGGCCGAGCGCATCCGCGAGGAGGCCCGCGAGGAGGCCGAGGGGATGCGCGAGGAGCGCCTGTCCGAGGCGCGGGCGGAGATCGAGCAGGAGCGCGAGACCATCCTCGCCGAGGGCGAGGCCGAGCGCGAGGCGCTGGAGGCGAGCGCCCGCGAGCGGACCGACGAGGTGGTCGAGCACGTGGTCGACCGCTTCGAGGAGGCGGTGCATGCTCAGACCTGAGCGGATGAGCCGGGTCTCGGTGACGGGATCCAAGCGCGTGATGGAGGAGGCGATCGAGGCGGTCCACGACCTCAACGTCGTCCACGTGACCGATTACGACGGCGCCTGGGAGGGGTTCGACCCCGGCGACCCGACCGAGGGCGCCGACGAGGCCGCCGAGAAGCTCGTCACCGTCCGGGCGCTGAAGTCCATCCTCGACGTCGAGGAGGCCGACGCGGGTCCGGCGCGCATCGTCTCCGGCGAGGAGATCGAGACCGAACTCGAGGACGTGCGCGGGCGGGTCAACGAGCTCGACGATCGGCGCGACGACATCGGTGACGAGCTCCGCTCGATCGAGGAGCGGGTCGCCGCCGTCGAGCCGTTCGTTGAGCTCGGCATCGACCTCGACCTGCTCTCGGGCTACGAGAACCTCTCGGTCGCCGTCGGCGAGGGCGACGAGGCGGCGGTCAAGCGCGAGCTCGGCGACGTGGCGGGCATCGAACAGTTCGAGGTGTTCTCCGGGAGCGGCGAGGGCGACGCGCTGGCGGTGTTCGCCTACCCGGACGTCGACCTCTCGGACGCGCTCGTCGGGGCCCGGTTCTCGGCCGTCGAGGTGCCCGACCTCGAGACGGTCCGCGAGGCGGTCGGCGGGGACGCCGTCGACCCGGAGGCGTACGTCGACGCGCTGGACCAGCGCCGCCGCGAACTGGAGTCGACACTCTCGACCGTCGAGAGCGAGCTCGAGGAGGTCCGCGCCGAGGTGTGGGGCTTCCTCCTCGCGGCCGAGGAGCAGCTCGCCATCGAGGTCCAGAAGCGGGAGGCGCCGCTCTCCTTTGCCACGACCGAGAACGCGTTCGTCGCCGAGGGCTGGATCCCCACCGAGCGGTTCGTCGACCTCGTCGAGGGGCTCCATGACGCCGTCGGCGACCACGTCGAGGTCGAGGAGCTGGAGCGGGCGGACTACGACGGCGAGGGCCACGCGACCGACCGCGAGGAGGTCGGCGGCGGCGCGCCCGGCGGCGACCCGACGGCCGCTGACGGCGGAACCGTCACGGACGGGGGCGAGCCGACCGGGAGGTCGACCGACCTCCGGTCCGACCGGAGCGAGGGGACCGCGGCGAGCGGGACGGACGACGAGGAGATCGTACCGGACGGCGGCGGGGCGAGCGGAGCGAGCCGAGCCTCCACGGAGCCCCGCTCCGACGGCGGTCACGCCCACGGCGGGGACCGTCCGATGAGCGACAGCGAGCCGCCGGTCATCCAGGACAACCCCGGACCGGCCAAGCCGTTCGAGGCGCTCGTGGAGATCATCAACCGGCCGAAGTACTCCGAACTCGACCCGACGGTCGTCCTGTTCCTCACCTTCCCGCTGTTCTTCGGGTTCATGATCGGCGACGTCGGTTACGGGCTCATCTACGTCGCGCTGGGCTACCTGATGTACACGCGGCTGGAGAGCGACGTGCTCCGGGCGCTCGGCGGCATCGGTCTCTGGTCGGGCGCGTTCACGATCCTGTTCGGCGTGCTGTACGGCGAGTTCTTCGGGCTCCACCAGCTCGGCGAGATCGTCTGGGGGACCCCGCCGCTGCACAAGGGGCTCTCGCCCGAGCACGCCGACTGGGCGCTCGGCTGGCTGGTGATCAGCCTGCTCGCCGGCATCGTTCACCTCGCGGTGGGCTGGATCTTCGACTTCTACGAGAACCTCGACCACGGGTTCGAGGACGCGATGCTCGAGAGCGGCTCGTGGCTGCTGATGCTGTTCGGGCTGTGGGCGTGGATACTCGCCGGCGCGTCCGGCTCGGCGCCCGACCTACTCTACGGCGCCGACAGCGTCTTCAACGGCCATCCGTTCGCGTTCGGCTTCGCCGGCTTCCCGTCGGTCGTGGGGCTCGTCGGCCTCGCGGTCTTCCTCGTGGGGCTGGTCCTACTGCTCTACGGCGAGCCGATCGAGGGCGTCGAGTTCCTGAACGTGCTCGTGAACGTCCTCTCGTACACGCGGATCGCCGCGGTGTTACTGGCGAAGGCCGGGATGGCGTTCGTGGTCAACCTCCTGTTCTTCGGGGTGTACGTCGACGCCGAGGGCGCCTGGCACTTCGGCACCGGCGGGATGCCCGCGGCGACGGGGGTGGAGTACCACGGCCACGAGGTCGCCGAGATCATGTTCGGCGGGCTGCTCCACGGGGGGATCCTGTGGGTCCTCGTCGGCATCGTCATCCTCGTCCTGGGCCACCTGCTGGTGATGGTCCTCGGCATCACGAGCGCCGGCCTGCAGGCGGTCCGTCTCGAGTACGTCGAGTTCTTCGGGAAGTTCTTCGAGGGCGGCGGTCGCGCCTTCGCGCCGTTCGGCTACGAGCGGACGTACACGACAGAGGATTGATACGGTCGTGCGTATTCCTTTACCGGTTATCGCTCGGCCCGGTTCTGCGATCACCGGTACATCGTTACGCACGACCGTATGACGCCTCGGCGGGGCCGGGACCCCGGCTCCGATCGGTCCGTTCCGTTCGGTTTCGCTCCGGTTGTCCCGGGCCGCTCCGACCGATCTCGCTCCGTTCGGGGCTGTCGACCGCCGCATTCGGTTCCCTCTCCCGGCCGCTCGTCGCCGGGTAGTGAGCCCGAACGGCACCACGAGTCGACCGCTCGTGCCCCTCTACGGCCGGCTCCCGGCCGGGGGCGATTTGGGAAGTTTTATTGGGTCCGTCCGGGCATGTCCTCCCGTCTGGAGAGCAGCCAGAAGGAACCAGAAAACCATGATTGGACTCATCGAACTCGTCGCCGTGATCTCCGACCTGTTCGTACTGCAAGCAGAAACAGCCGCCGTCCCGCCGGCGGCCGGCGCGGCGCTCGCGGTCGGGCTCGCCGCGCTCGGTGCGGGCATCGCCGAGCGGGGGATCGGTGCTGCCGCGGTCGGTGCCGTGGCGGAGGACGACGACATGTTCGGCCGTGGACTCATTTTCACGGTGCTGCCCGAGACCCTCGTGATCCTGGCACTGGTCGTCGTCTTCATCGTCTGATCCGGTCCGGGTATCCAACCAATGAGTCTTGAGACAGTAACGGAGGACATCCGAGAGGGAGCGCGCGCGCGTGCGACAGAAATTCTCGAGGAGGCCGACGAGCGGGCCGAGGAGATCGTCGCCGACGCGGAGGCCGACGCCGAGGGGATCCGCGAGGAGGCCGAACGGGAGGTCGAGCGGCAGATCGAACAGGAGCGCGAGCAGACCCTCTCCTCGGCGAAGCTGGAGGCCAAGCAGGCCCGGCTCGAGGCCCGCCGGTCGGTGCTCGCCGAGGTCCGCGAGGAGACCGAAGCCGCCATCGCCGGGCTCGAGGGCGAGAACCGCGAGGAGCTCACCCGCGAACTGCTGGACGCGGCCGCCACGGAGTTCGAGGACGTCGATTCGGCCCGGGTGTACGGCCGCGCCGAGGACCGGGAGCTGATCGAGTCGATCCTCGAGGACGACGAGTACGAGGGGTTCGAGTACGCCGGCGAGTACGACTGCCTCGGCGGCGTGGTCGTCGAGAGCGACGCCTCGCGGGTCCGGGTGAACAACACGTTCGACTCCGTCCTCGAGGCGGTCTGGGACGGGAACCTCCGGGGGATCTCCGACAGGTTGTTCGAGCAATGAGCGCCCGAGCCAGCGGTGGGAGTTCGAACTACGAGTACGTCACCGCCCGTGTACGCTCCCGGCGGGCGTCGCTGTTCGACGAGGACGACTACCGCAAGCTCGTCCGGATGGGGACCGGCGAGATCGCCCGGTTCATGGAGGAGTCGGAGTACGAGGCCGAAATGAACGCGCTCGGCGCACGCTACTCGGGGGTCGACCTCGTGGAGTACGCGCTGAACCGCAACCTCGCCAAGCACTTCGAGGACCTGCTGCGGTGGGCCGACGGCCCGCTGTACGACTACGTCGCCCGCTACCTCCGGAAGTTCGACGCCTGGAACGTCAAGACCGTGCTGCGGGGCATCTACTCCGGGGCCGACCGACAGGCCGTCGAGGACGACCTCATCGAGGCCGGCGAGCTCTCGGAGGAACTGCTCGACCGGCTGCTCGGCGCGGAGTCGATCGAGGAGGTCGTCGACCTGCTCGACCGGACGATGTTCGGCGATGGGCTTCCCGAAGCGCTCGACGACTACGAGGCAGAGGGCGTGCTCGTCCCGCTGGAGAACGCGGTCGACCGGGCGTTCTACGAGAACCTCGCCGGGAACCTCCCGGGCGACCCGGACCGCGCCGAGGAGCTCTACATCGAGTTCGTCCGCGCGGAGATCGACTTCCGGAACGTGCTGAACGGGCTGCGCATCGCCCGCTCGGGCGTGGACGTCGACCCGGCCGACTACTTCATCGAGGGCGGCCGGCTGTTCGACCCCGCGGAGCTCCGGAGCCTCGTCGGGAACATGGACGAACTCGTCGCGCGAGTCCGGGCCTCGCCGTACGGCGACGACCTCGAGGAGGCGCTCGACGCGCTCGAGGAGGCGGAGAGCCTCGTCGAGTTCGAGCACGCGCTGGACGTGGCGCTGCTGGAGTACTCCGAGACGCTCTCGAACCGCTACCCCCTGTCGATCTGCCCCGTCCTCGCGTACGTCCTCGCCAAGGAGCGGGAGGTCGAGAACATCCGGGCGATCGCCCGGGGTCGCGAGGCCGGGCTGGACGACGAACGCATCGAGGAGGAACTGGTGATACAATGAGGGTGGACCGATGAGCCAGGAGATCGGCGTCGTCGGGAGCCCGGAGTTCACCACCGGCTTCCGGCTGGCGGGCGTCCGCAAGTTCGCGAACGTCCCGCCGGAGGAGAAACCGGAACGGATGGACGAGGCCGTCGAGGGAATGCTCGAGGACGACGACGTCGGCATCGTCGTGATGAACGACGAGGACCTCGAGTTCCTCTCCCGGAACGTCCGGCAGCGCGTCGAGGCGAGCGTCGAACCGGTGCTGGTGACGCTCGGCGGCGAGGCCGGCAGCGGCGGCCTGCGGGAGCAGATCAAACGGGCCATCGGGATCGACCTGATGGCGGAGGACTAACATGAGTCAGGCAACACAAGTCGACACCACGGACGAAGGTGTCATAGAGAGCGTGAGCGGCCCGGTCGTGGTCGCCACGGACCTCGACGCCCGGATGAACGACGTCGTCTACGTCGGCGACGAAGGGCTGATGGGCGAGGTCATCGAGATCGAGGGGAACCGGACCACCGTCCAGGTGTACGAGGAGACCTCGGACGTCGCGCCGGGCGAACCCGTCGCGAACACCGGGGAGCCCCTGACCGTGGACCTGGGTCCGGGCATGATGGACAGCATCTACGACGGGGTCCAGCGCCCGCTCGACGTCCTCGAGGAGCAGATGGGCGCGTTCCTCGACCGCGGGGTCGACGCGCCCGGCATCGACCTGGAGAGGACCTGGGAGTTCACCCCCGAGGTCGAGGTCGGGGACGATGTCGAGGCCGGGGACGTCCTCGGGACGGTCCCCGAGACCGAGAGCATCGACCACAAGGTGCTCCTGCCGCCGGGCTCCGAGGGCGGCGAGGTGGCCGCCATCGAGGCCGGCGCGTTCTCCGTCACCGACACGGTAGTCGAACTCGACACCGGCGAGGAGGTGACGATGCACCAGGAGTGGCCGGTCCGGGAGCCCCGACCCACCGTCGACAAGAAGACGCCGGACACGCCGCTGGTGTCGGGCCAGCGCATCCTCGACGGGCTGTTCCCGCTCGCGAAGGGCGGGACCGCCGCGATTCCTGGGCCGTTCGGCTCGGGCAAGACGGTCGCCCAGCAGAGCCTCGCGAAGTTCGCCGACGCCGACATCGTCGTCTACATCGGCTGTGGCGAGCGGGGCAACGAGATGACGGAAGTCATCGAGGACTTCCCGGAGCTGCCGGACCCGCAGACCGGGAACGCGCTGATGGCCCGGACCTGCCTCATCGCCAACACGTCGAACATGCCCGTCGCCGCCCGGGAGTCCTGCGTCTACACGGGCATCACCATCGCGGAGTACTACCGCGACATGGGCTACGACGTGGCGCTGATGGCCGACTCGACCTCGCGGTGGGCCGAGGCGATGCGGGAGATCTCCTCGCGGCTGGAGGAGATGCCCGGCGAGGAGGGCTACCCCGCGTACCTGGCCGCCCGGCTCTCGCAGTTCTACGAGCGGGCCGGCTACTTCGACAACCTGAACGGCTCCGAGGGGTCGATCTCGGTCATCGGGGCGGTCTCGCCGCCGGGCGGTGACTTCTCCGAGCCGGTCACGCAGAACACGCTGCGCATCGTGAAGACGTTCTGGGCGCTGGACGCCGACCTCGCCGAGCGCCGGCACTTCCCGGCGATCAACTGGGACGAGTCCTACTCGCTGTACCGCGATCAGCTCGACCCGTGGTTCGTCGAGCACGTCGACGATGACTGGCCCGAAACCCGACAGTGGGCCATCGACACGCTCGACGAGGAGGGCGAGCTCCAGGAGATCGTCCAGCTCGTGGGGAAGGACGCCCTGCCGGAGGACCAGCAGCTCACCCTCGAGGTGGCCCGCTACCTCCGGGAGGCGTGGCTCCAGCAGAACGCGCTCCACGACGTGGACCGCTACTGCCCGCCGGAGAAGACCTACGGCATCCTGACCGCCATCAAGACGTTCAACGACGAGGCGTTCCGGGCGCTGGACGCCGGCGTCCCCGTCGAGGAGATCCAGTCCATCGACGGGGCCCCGCGGCTCAACCGCATCAGCACGACCCCGAACGACGAGTACGAGGCGTTCGTCGAGGAGGTCGAGGAACAGATAACCGAGGAACTCAGGGAGAAGTACTGAGATGCAGAAAGAGTACAAGACGATCACGGAGATCAGCGGTCCGCTGGTGTTTGCCGAGGTCGACGAGCCCGTCGGCTACGACGAGATCGTCGAGATCGAGACGCCCAACGGCGACGTCCGCCGGGGACAGGTGCTCGAGTCGACCAGCGAGTACGTCGCCATCCAGGTGTTCGAGGGGACCGAGGGCATCGACCGGAACTCGTCGGTGCGGTTCCTGGGTGAGACCCTGCAGATGCCGCTCACCGAGGAACTGCTCGGGCGCGTTCTGAGCGGTTCGGGCGACCCGATCGACGGGGGCCCGGACATCGAACCCGAGGAGGAGCGGGAGATCGTCGGCGCGGCGATCAACCCCACTGCCCGGGAGTACCCCGCGGAGTTCATCCAGACCGGCGTGTCGGCCATCGACGGCATGAACACGCTGGTCCGGGGCCAGAAGCTCCCCATCTTCTCGGGCTCGGGCCTGCCGCACAACGACCTCGCGCTCCAGATCGCCCGCCAGGCCACGGTGCCCGAGGAGGAACAGGCGGGCGGCGAGGGCAGCGAGTTCGCCGTCATCTTCGGCGCGATGGGCATCACGGCGGAGGAGGCAAACGAGTTCATGGACGACTTCGAGCGGACGGGCGCGCTCGAGCGCTCGGTCGTGTTCATGAACCTCGCCGACGACCCGGCCGTCGAGCGGACGATCACGCCGCGGCTCGCCCTGACGACGGCGGAGTACCTCGCGTTCGACCGGGGGTACCACGTGCTGGTCATCCTGACGGACATGACCAACTACTGCGAGGCGCTGCGGGAGATCGGCGCCGCCCGCGAGGAGGTGCCCGGCCGCCGGGGCTACCCGGGGTACATGTACACCGAC
>PXRQ01000094.1 GCA_003022005.1 Halobacteriales archaeon QS_5_70_15 | reverse complement strand
CGGTCGTCGAGGACGAACTCGCCGAGTTCGACCCGTGGCAGGCGTTCGCCGCGGTGCTCGGGAAGGCCACGGGCGTGAAGGGCGACAACCGCGTCCACGTCGCGGGCGACCGTCTCGAACTCGCGGATGAACCCCTCGCCGATGACGTGGCGCTTCTCCTCGGGGTCGGTCACGCCCGAGAGCGCGTCGAGGAACCGGTCCTGGGCCTCCACGATCCGGAGCGAGTCGATGAACGCGAACGTCTCCCTGATCCCCTCGGTCTCCCCCTTCCGCATCAACCCCGTGTCGACGTAGACGGCGGTGAGCCGGTCGCCGATGGCCTCGTAGGCGAGCGTGGCCGCCACCGAGGAGTCCACGCCGCCCGAGAGCGCGATGACGGCGTTCCCCTCGCCGACCGCCTCGCGGACCTCCTCGACGGCGTCCTCGACGAACCGCCCGGCGTCGACCATCAGGCGGTCACCTCCTCTTCCTCCTCGGTCCCGTCGTCGGTCCCTGTCCGGCCCTCGCCCTCGATGATTGCGTCGAGGAAGCCGACGAACGGCGGGCTCGCCCGCCCCGGCCGCGAGCGGAACTCGGGATGGAACTGCGTCCCCAGGAAGTACGGGTGCCCGGGGAGTTCGAGGATCTCCATCCGGTTGCCGGCGGTGCCCGAGAAGACGAGGCCGGCGTCCTCGAACGCCTGGATGTACCGCGGGTTCACCTCGTAGCGGTGGCGGTGGCGCTCGGTGCAGGTGTCCGAGCCGTAGAGTTCGTGGGCGAGCGTCCCGGGCTCGATGCGCGTCTCGTGGGCGCCGAGCCGCATCGTCCCGCCCATGTCCTCGACCTCGTACTGCTCTGGGAGGATGTCGATGACGGGGTGGGGGGTCTCGGGCTCCACCTCCGCGGAGTGGCCCCCCTCGTACCCGAGGACGTTGCGGGCGAACTCGACGACGGCCATCTGGAAGCCCAGACAGAGCCCCAAAAACGGCACCTCGTGCTCCCGGGCGTAGCGGACGGCGTCGACCTTGCCGTCCGTGCCGCGGGCGCCGAACCCGCCGGGCACGACGATGCCGCCCGCGCGTTCGAGGTTGCGCTCGTGGTCGGCGGTCATCTCGTCGGCGTCGACCCAGAGGACGTTCACGTCGACCCCGCGCTCCAGGCCGGCGTGTTTCAGCGCCTCGTGGATGCTGATGTAGGCGTCCTCGAGGGCGTACTTCCCGACGAGCGCGACGTCGACCTCGTCGGTCGTCTCCCTCGTCACGAGCTCCCGCCAGGCGTTGTCACGCTCCGCGGACGGCAGGGCGTCGCCGGTCAGGCCGAGCCGGTCCATCACGTAGCCGTCGAGCCCCTCCTCCTCGACCATCAGGGGGACCCGGTAGATGTCCTCGACGTCCGGGTTCGAGAACACGGCATCGTTCGGGACGTCACAGAAGAGGGCGATCTTCTCCTTCGTCTTCGGTTCGAGCCGGTCGTCACACCGGCCCACGAGGACGTCCGGCTGGAGGCCGATCGAGCGGAGCTCCTTCACGCTGTGCTGGGTCGGTTTGGTCTTCTGTTCGCCGTTCTTGGAGTACGGTACCAGGGTAACGTGGACGAACAGGAGGTCCTCCTCGTCCTGCTCGTGGGAGAACTGCCGGAGCGCCTCGAGGTAGGGCATCCCCTCGATGTCCCCGACGGTGCCGCCGACCTCGACGATGCAGACGTCGTGGCCCGCGGCGGCCTCGCGGATGCGCCGCTTGATGTCGTCGGTGACGTGCGGGATGATCTGGACGGTCTTGCCGAGATACTCCCCGGCGCGCTCGTTCTCGATGACCTCCTCGTACACTTTCCCCGTGGTGACGTTGTGGTCGGAGGTCATGTCCACGTCCAGAAACCGCTCGTAGTTGCCCAGGTCGAGGTCGACCTCGCCGCCGTCCTTCAGCACGTACACCTCGCCGTGCTGGTAGGGGTTCATCGTCCCCGCGTCGACGTTCAGGTAGGGGTCGATCTTCACCGCCGTCACGTCGAACCCGGCGTTGGCGAGGAGCCGCCCGGTCGACGCCGCGGTGATGCCCTTCCCCAGGCCGGACATGACCCCGCCGGTGACGAAGACGAACTTGTTACCCAGCGTAGGGTCGTACTCCGAGACGCCCTCTGTCGGCATAACGACCATGTGCGGGACTGGGGGAAAACCGTTTCGAACGGGGGAAAGGTTCGCGTGGGAGTGGCACGCAGGTCCCGCGAGGGGCGGGGGCGCCCGTCCGGTGCCCTCGCGGACCGGGGGGACCGGACGAGCGCCCGGACTCCAGCCTGCGGGAGACGGGTAGCGTCCGCGATCCGGTCGAGGGACTCACCTCTATACCTGCCTCGAACCGACGGGCCGGAACCCGAGTCGACCGTCGTCGCGGGCTTTCGGTCGTGGACGCCCGGGGGCTACAGCCGTGCCGCGAGGAACTCTCCGACGAGCCCGCCGACCTTCGCGTCCTGGCCGACGAAGTGGTGGTCCGCGGACACCTCGACCACCTCGGCACCCGACTCGCGGGCCCGCTCGACGACCGGCTCCCAGTCCGCCGTGGTGTCCCGCTCGCCGTAGACCGCTTGGAGCGGGCGGTCGATGGCGCCGACGGCGGCCGCGGCGTCGAGGCCGGCCTCGAGGCGGGCGGCGGGGGCGAGTACCGACGTTGCGGCCGGCGGCGTTCCGTCCTCCGATCCGGCCGCCGCCGCCAGCAACGCCACCGCGCCGCCGAAGGAGTATCCGAACACTCCGACGGTCCCGTACCGCTCGCGCGTCCACCCGAGGGCGTTCCGTGCGTCGGTCCGCTCGCCCTCGCCCTCCGCCCACGGACCGTAGTCGAACCGGAGACACGCGACCCCCCGCTCGGAGAGGGCGTCGCTCACCGCCCGGAGCCGGCGGTCGGTTCGCCTGCCGCCCATCTGTGGGTGCGGCGGGCAGGCGACGACGCAGGCGTCCGTCTCCCCCTCCGGTTCGTCGAGCGTCGCGCGGACGTCCCGTCCACCCGGAACGAGCACGGTCTCGCGTTGGTCGTCGGTCATATCGGGACCTCGAGGCGAAAGGACTTCGGTCTGCCCCTCCGGCGGTCGGGTCCCGGTCCACACGACGGACTATCTGACCCTCGCTCACGTACCGAACGTTCCGGGCATGGACCCGCTCGAACCCTACACTACCGGCGAACTCGCCGGGGTTCTCGGGTGGTCACGTCGGACCCTGTACGAACTCCCGTCTACTCCCGAAGACCGGGGAAGAGTGCGGAAGAAGAACCCCGAGCCCGGGCGGGCGATCCGGATCCGGGCGGAGGACACGGCACGACCACCGAATCGAGCACGGACCACGGCGAGCCGAGCATCAGGATCACCCTCGCGCGGAACGACGACGGGTGGTGGACGGCACACGACGAGACGAGTGGGTTGACCGCGCAGGGCGAGACGCGGGACGGGGCGCTTTCCGACTTAGACGACGTGATCGACGCGGTCGAGAACGACGCTGGCCCTCCTCCGACCGACGAGGAGCTTCGTGAGGCCGGGATCGACCCCGAGACCGACCGACAGGCGGGGAGCGGCGAACGCCCGGACGCGCTGGAATAGTCCTCCGCTCTCTCGTGGTTGCAGTAGCCGTCCACGCGTTCGGGCGGGTTCCAGAGGGTTCCAAACCGTTTATACGCGTACCGCCGGAATTCTCGGGTATGCCGCGAGAGCAGACCGAGGTTCGCGAACTGCAGGAGGGGAACTACGTCATGATCGACGACACCCCTTCGAGGATCACCGCCTACTCCACCTCGAAGCCCGGCAAGCACGGCAGCGCGAAGGCCCGCGTTGAGGGCACGGGCGTCTTCGACGGGCAGAAGCGCAACTTCACCCAGCCGGTGGACGCGAAGGTGTGGGTCCCGATCGTCAGCCGCAAGCAGGGGCAGGTCATCTCCGTCCAGGGCGACGACATGCAGGTGATGGACCTCGAGGACTACGAGACGTTCACGATGCGCATCCCCGACGGGCTCGACCCCTCCTCGGACGACGAGATCGAGTACCTCGAGTACGAGGGTCAGCGAAAGGTCGTATAGGCGTGCCCGGGTTCGGGTTCCCCGGCGCGGCCGCCGATCGCGGGGAAGCCGACTACGCGGTGCTCGGCGCGCCGCTCGACGTATCGACCACCTTCCGGCCCGGTGCCCGGTTCGGTCCCGACCGGGTCAGGCAGTTCGCGGAGACCTTCGACGACTACGACCGCCGGACCGGAACCTGCTTCTCCGACCTCGCCGTCCACGACGCCGGGGACCTCGAGGCCTGGGACGACGCCGCCGACTACCTCTCCTTCCTGGAAGGCGCGCTCTCGGATCTCCGCCGCGAGGGTGCCCTGCCGCTCCTGCTCGGCGGCGAGCACACCGTCACCGTCGCCGGGGTGCGTGCGGTCGACCCCGACGCCTTCGTCTGCGTCGACGCTCACCTCGACCTCAGAGCCGAGTACGCCGGCAACGACCTCTCGCACGCCACCGTCACCCGCCACGCCCTCGAGGTGGTCGACCGGGCGGTGATCCTCGGCGTCCGGACCGGGAGCGAGGCGGAGTGGGAGCGGGCGAACGAGGACGACGTCACCGTCGTCCCGCCCGAGGAGGTGGCCGAGTGGGAACCGGAGTTCGACGCCGGGACGGACGCCTACCTCAGCGTCGATATCGACGGCCTCGATCCCGGGTTCGCGCCGGGGACGGGAACGATGGAGCCGTTCGGGCTCGCGCCACGGGAGGTTCGAGACGTCGTTCGTGCCGTGGCGCCCCGATGTACGGGGTTCGACGCCGTCGAGGTGAACGACCGCGACGACGGCCAGACCGCGGCGCTGGCCGGGAAACTCCTCCGCGAGTTCGTCCACGCGCACGCCGACGGACGGGACTGATCACACCCCGAACCGGGCCGCTGTCTGCCCTCCGAGCGTCGACGGTTCTGACGAGGACGTACCGGCGCGCTGCCGACCCGCGACTGTTGATCGGCGCGAGGTCGCTCGAACGGGACGTCTCGAGGGGACGTGGCCCTCAGTCCGGCCGGGTGTGGTCTTCCGGTCCGGGGCCGCTGCCACGTTCCCTGCTACCGTCGAATGCCGGGGGTGACTTGGCGCCCCTGTCGTCGTGGAGGAACAGGAGCCCTCCGCCGATGTCGCTGGCGACGGTGAACCCGCGGGCCGACACCGCCGTCCAGAAGCTGGTGTCGTCGGTCCTGTAGGCGGACAGCTCCTCGGGAGCCGACGGGTCCGTGACGTCGTAGACCCGGACGCCCCCGTCGTACCACGACGTGTGCAGGCGGTTTGCGGTCACGTCGAAGTTGTGCGACGTGCGGAACACCTTCGGGAGATCGGGCGCCTCGATGGTGGTGACTCTTTCCGGCGCGTCCGGATCGGTGAGGTCCCAGACGTCGATCGGGCCGGGCTCGCTCGTGACGAACGTCTCGGCACCGACGTAGACGTGGTCCCCATCGGGCGAGGGCTGGACGTAGTGGGCGTTGCCCGGCGGAGCGAGTATCGGCGCGTTCGGGGCCTCGCCGAACCCCGCTACCTCGACCGGGTTCTCGGGATCGCTGACGTCGAGGACCCGCGCACCGGCGTTCCAGTAGGCGAGGTACGCCAGGTCGTCCTGGACGTAGACGTCGTGGACGAAGAAGGCCCCGCCGTCGAGTTCCGGATGGTGGTCTTCCACGCGCCACTCCGAGAGGAGTGTCGGGGCCGTCGGGTCGCTCACGTCGACGATCTTCAACGCGCTGTCGTCGAACGGCGCTTCGCGGCAGACGTACGCGACATCACCGTCGAGGAAGTGGTTGTGTGCCCCGGCGGGGAGTTCCGTCCACGTGCCCAGGAACTCGGGATCGGACGGGTCGCTCACGTCGTAGAAGTGCGTCCCGATGGCGGCCGGATCGCCGCCGTCGCCGCGCTCGTTCTCGCCCTGGCTGCTGATCGCCAGCAGGTCGCCCTCGACCTTCACGTCCCAGACGGCGACGCCGGGAACGTCCATGTCGTCCAGGACGAGCTCCGGCCGGTTCCGGTTGGCCCAGTCGACGATCGAGAGCCCCGTACCGGTCGCCACGTAGGCCAGTGTGCCCCGGGTGACGACCTCGGTCGCGCCGCCGACGGGCTGCTCGCTGAACAGCCTGAGATCGTCGACGCCCTGCTGTGGTGGCTCTGCGCTCGCCGTGTTGATGCTTCCGAGGACGCCGGCGGCGCCTACTGTTTTCAGTACTGTACGTCGGTCGGGTGTTGGATCGATCACCATGGATGGTCACTCTCGTGCGGTCCGTGGACGATAACCCCTGGGTACGTCGGCATGATCCGGTTCCTCGATCGCGTTCCGCACACCGGTTTCCACGCTTCTCCCTCACCTCTACACAGGGAACGCCAGCTACCGAGTTCGATAGCTTCCGTCTTAAGCGTTGGTACGACCGGGGCTGTCAACGACTGATACGGTCGTGCGTCGTCTTTTACCGTCGATACCCGACCCTATCCGGGTTATCGCCGGTACATCGTTACGCACGACCGTATGATAGATACGCACTGTGGAGTCAGCACGCCGGTTCTACCAGTCATCGAGTGCTGCCGACAGGAACTACGTATCGTTCTGCTGACTGCTATGACACCCGACGGGTCGGCGGCGAACCGCTTATGCCGGTCGCACCGGCGGTCGGTGGATGGTGCCGTTCCTCCCGCTCCAACTTCCCCTCGAAGCGGTTCTGATCTTCGCCGGCATCGGGCTGTTCCTGCTCGGGGCCGGCGTCCGCGAGGCGGTCCGTGCCGTCCGCCTCCGCGGGACCGACCCGACCCCTGTCTCGGGTCTCGGTGACGCCGGCGGCCGCGCGGTCGTGACGGGCATCGCGCGCCGGGCCGACAGGACGGTGGCGGCGCCGTTCACCGGCCGGGACTGTCTCGCGTACAGCTGGCACGTCGACGCGGTCACGCCCGAGCGGAGCCGCGACGGGGTCCGCTTCCGGCGGAGCGTCGTCGATCGGGGCCGGGAGGCGGTCCCGTTCCTCCTCGGCGACGGGACGATGGCCCGTCGGTCGCTCCGGGCGGCCGCCGTCTCCATCGGGCTGGGCGTGGTCGTGCTGGCCGCTCTGGCGTTCCTCCTGGTGACGCTCTGACCACGGGGGCCGGACTCCGGCGACCGTCCGATACAAGCCCCGGGCGGCCCTCGCCGCCGGTATGGAGCTCTCGACGCTCGCCGCGCGGCTCGACGACCTGCTCGACGTCGACGATCTCGACGGGCTGGACTACGCGGTCAACGGCCTCCAGGTCGGGGCCGAGGGCGCCACCGTCGACCGGGCCGCGTTCGCCGTCGACGGCGTGGCGCTCACGTTCGAGGCGGCCGCCGAGCGGGGCGCCGACGTGATAGTGGTCCACCACGGCGTCTCGTGGGGCGGCATCGACCGCGTCACCGGCAAGGAGCACGACCGCCTCGAGGCGCTCCTCGGGAACGACCTCGCGCTGTACGCCGTCCACCTGCCGCTGGACGCCCACCCGGAGCTCGGGAACGCCGCCGGGCTCGCCGAGTTCCTCGGTCTCGAGGTCGTGGGTGGCTTCGGACGGGAGGGGCCGGCGACGGTCGGTGTCAGGGCACGCGCGAGCGAGCCCCGGGGGGTAGGGGAGCTACGCGACCGTCTGGCCGACCTGCCGAACGACGGCGTACGGGCACTCGACTTCGGGCCGGACCGGGTCGAGGACGTGGGGATCATCACCGGGAGCGGGACCGACTGGCTGGACGAGGCCCGCGCCGAGGGCGTCGACGCCCTGGTCACCGGGGAGGGGAAACAGCCGGCCTACCACGAGGCCCGCGAGGCGGGCGTGAACGTCCTCCTCGCGGGTCACTACGCGACGGAGACGTTCGGCGTGCGGTCGCTGCAGTCGGTGGTCGACGGGTGGGACGAGGGGATCGAAACGACGTACGTCGAGCATCCGACCGGGCTGTGACCGTCGGGGCGAGTAGTCGACCGCCGTCTACCCGATCCGGAGCGTGAAACCCCACTCGAACTCCGTCGCGTCCCCGGTGTTCTCCAGCACCTCGTCGGCGCTCGGGGCCGCCAGCCCGCTCGTCTCTATCCGGTGTTCGCCCGACAGGAGGCTCGCACCATCCGGGAGGTCGGCCCTGCCCATCACGTACGACTCGGCCTCGACCGATCTGCCGGCGGGGACGGTGACGGTCCCGTAGTACTCCGGGACCGCCACGCGGTCGGTCAGCCGCCAGCAGCCCGGATCGGCGAACGCCTCGGGATCGCTGCCGGCGGGTAGCAGGTAGAGCGCCCCGTCCTCGCTCGTCACGTGGTGGAACTCCACCGCGCGCTCTTCCCCGAGGACGACCTCCCCGTCGGTCGGGTTCCGGATCGTCACCTGGAGCCGCGCAGGGTGCTCGGCGGTCGCCAGCGGCTCGGCCATCGTCGCGGCGTACTCGACCGGCACGCCGGGGTCGTCGTCGGTCGAGACCACCTCGACGGGCGTTCCCGCGGGGGCGGGGTCGACGAGGGCGACGGCGAGGCCGTCGCCGTCGGCGGGTCGGTCGGCGACAGAGGGGGCGTGCCGGTACCTCCGCCGTTCCCGCCCATGGAGGTACATCCGGCGATGGCGAGCGGGAGCGCGGCGGCACCCAGACGGAGGACCTGTCGGCGGCGCATGGGCGTCGGTCCGACTGTGGCCGACGTAAGCTTCCTCGAGCGTCAAACGCCCGGTTGAAGCTCGGTCGCGATGGCGGTCCCGACGGCTGCCGGCGTCAGACCCATGTCCCCCGACCCACGACCCGGGAGGCGTGACCGACGCGACGGTCAGGTCCGCGCGAGCGGACGAGGCCGAGTCGATACGGGCGGTCGGGCGGGCGGCGTGGCACGCCGCGTACGACCCGATCCACGGCCGGGGACGGTCGAGGAGCTGTTCGACTCCTGGTGGACCGCAGAGGACCTCCGCGAGGGCGCGACCGACGACGACCGGATACTGCTCGTGGCGGCCCGGGACGGCGACGTGCTCGGGATGGTCGACGCGGGGCCCGACCCCGAGCGCGAGGGGGTGGTCGGGGTCGGCAGGCTGTACGTCCACCCCGACGAGTGGGGCGAGGGACTGAGGACGCGGCTGGTCGACGACCTGCGCGAGCGGCTTCCCGACGAGGTAGCGCGACTCCGACTCGTCGTCCTCGCCGAGAACGAGGTCGGCGTCTCCTTCTACGCGACCTACGGGTTCGAGCGCGTCGACCGGCGCGTGGACGAGCACGGCCGCGGGGAACACGAGGAGTACGTGTACGAACTCGAGGTCTGATACGACCGTCCGTACGACACCGACCCGCGGACGGGGGGAAGACCCTTACCGGATGCTTCGATACGGCCGGGTATGGTCCCCGAACCGACCTCCGAGCGCGGCTGTCCGAAGTATGGCCACGACGGCACCGACGCCGGGAAGATCTCGACGACCGGCGGCGGCCTCTCGAAGACCTTCGACATCCAGACGAACAGCTTCAGGGTCGTCTCCTGTACGAACTGCGGCTACTCCGAGCTCTACCGCGATACGACCTCGGGGTCGAGCGACATCGTCGACGGCTTCCCCGGCTGATGGCCGAGGCGGCGTTCGTCCTCGTCGTCCTGCTCGTCGGGCTGGCGGCGCCGCTCGTGCTCTACTCCCTCGTGCGGGCCGAGCACGACCGGCGTGAGGAGGAGCGAGGTCGCAGCGAGCGGAGCGAGCGAGACCCCGGAACCGATCGGGGAGCGTAGCGACCCGCGAGGAGATGGACCGCGAGTCGGCCGAGCGGGTCGCCCGGCGGGAGACGCGCGACGGGGAGCGATAGCCCGTCGTCACGCCGGAGCGCGTCGGTCGCTACGTCCTCACGCGGAGACGGCGAGCCACGCGAAGAGGACCGCGACCCCGCCGAGGAGCGTGCTGGCGACGGCGTGCGTGCGGAGCCGGTCGAGCAGCGCGTGGGCGTCCTCGGAGAGGGCGGCCACCTCGCCCACCTCGCTCCCCTGCTCGCAGCGGGGGAGGAAGTCCATGGCGACGTGGAGGAAGACGCCGGCCGCGAAGCCGAAGACGGCCCCCTGTATCGCCGGGACGGCCGGCGGGCTCACCAGCGCGGCCGGGATGGCGGTGAGCCCGACTCCCGCGGCGGGGAGCAGCAGGACCGTCACCGGCTTGTCCGCCTTCCGGAGCCGTCGGGCGGCGGCATAGCCCGCCGGTCCCTTGTGCGAGACGATGGCGAGGCCGAGCAACAGCCCGAGTTCGGGCATCGCCGCGTAGACGAGACCGATGATCGCCCCAGCCGAGAGAGCGTGGGCGGACAGCTGCGCGGCGGTGTCGTCGAACGGCGTGTCCAGATGCGAGAGCCGGTGACCGACCGTGTGGGCGCCGTAGCCGACGAGCAGGCCGGCGGCGACGCCGAACCCCCCCACCCGCGGGTCGAACCCGATGGCCTGCGGTAGCAGGAACACCGCCGCGGAGGTGATCATCGCGCCCGCGGCCAGCCCGTAGCCCCACACCAGCCGGTAGGCGTCGTTCGTCCCGGCGGCCCGGGCGCCGAACGGCGCGAACCCGGCCATCGCGGCGAACGCCACCCACGCGACGACGATCACCTTCCAGAGCCCCGCGGTCAGCGCCAGCCCCGTCAGTCCCACGAGGGCGAGAACGGCCGCCACGCCGACCAGCGAGGGACGGCCGAGCCCCACGAGCGAGGGTGACCGGTTCCGTGTCTCCATGTGTTGTGAATATGGTACCGCTAGATAATAATCCTTCGGTCGTCGGAGTTGAGAAGTTAGTAACGCCGTGCGCGACGAGCGGTTCCCGACGGACGCTCACCGCGTCGCGGTCTTCCACGCCCGGAGGTCGAGCACCTCGCCGTTCAGCTCCTCGTCGGGGAGCCCGGCGGCCCACAGCACCATGCCGGCGACGTCCGCCGGGTCGCGCCCGGGCCCGTTCCCCGTGAGGTCGGTCGAGAGCTGTCCGGGATCGAGCACGCCGACGGGGTGCTCGAGTTCAGCGGCGAACTGGCGGGCGACGGCCTCGGCGCCGGCCTTCGAGACGGCGTACGAGCCCAGTCCGGCCTTCGCGTCGCGGGCGACGCTCCCCGACGGGACGAGCACACGTGCACCCTCGTTCAGGTGTGGGAGCGCCTCGCGGACCGTCGTGAACACGCCGCGGGCGTTCGTCCGAACGTGGTCGTCGAACGCCGAGTAGGACTCCGCCGCGAGCGGCGTCCCCGCCGGCTGCCCGTGGTAGACCCCGGCGTTGGCGAACACCACGTCCATCCCGCCACCGTCGCCCTCCCGTGCGGCGGTCTCGACGAACCGCTCGACGTCGAACTCGTCCCGGACGTCGGCCCGGAGCGCCGTCACGGTCCCGCCCGCCGCCCCGACGTCGTCCGCGACCGACCCCAGCACCTCGGTGTCCCGGGCGCAGACCGCGACGTGTGCCCCCTCCTCAGCGAACCGGCGCGCGGCGGCCGCCCCGAGGCCGCGACTCGCTCCCGTGATGGCGACCGTCCTACCGTCGAACTCCATACCCTACCGAGGTCCGGCGGGTGTATGCCGCTTTCCCTGCCGGCAGTATCGGGAGCCGTATCCGCGACCGGACCGGTGTCAGACGACCGGCTCGATCAGCGCCGGCGAGTCGTTCGCCGGGTCGTTCACGACGGTCGACCACTCCCGCTCGGCGTCCCCGGGGAGCATCCCCGCCCGGTGGTGGAGGTCCGCGACGAGGTCGTTCGGTTCGGTCGTGACGATGGCGAAGGTCTCTAGCGGCTCGACCGAGCGGTTCGGGCCGTCGTCCCCGAACTCGTCGAGTCTTCCGTTTACAGATGAGCGATACTCATATCGTATCGTAAGTAGAGATATGTAACTCCTGCCTGACTTAATTACTATTAGTAACCTTGACACGGCGTGGCGATTCCACCGCTACATGTGTTAGGTATTCTTAACAAGAGCTGCCGGGCGGAGCCGACCAATAAGAATATCCGTAGTGACTCAAAAGGTGAGCCGAATGGAGGGGGTACCACGAGATCCTGCGCCTCACTTGGTAGGTGTAGCTATTGTTGTGGTTTTCCTTCTCTCGCTTTCCCTGATCGGCTCCAATTGCCCCGTCTCTGATCGTCCACTCATCGAAGACGACTCTACAGTAGCGTCCACAGAGCCCTGTTTCCTGTCCAGCGGTCCGTGGGTCGATGCCCTCGGAGCAACGGTCGGTGCATCCCCGACTGACCCTGTAGAGTCCCGGTCCGTTCGTATGCCAATTCCGACACCTACGCCTACT
>PXRQ01000093.1 GCA_003022005.1 Halobacteriales archaeon QS_5_70_15 | reverse complement strand
GCGGTGTACGCCGCCGCGCTGCTCACCAACGAGAAGGTCACCCAGAGCGAGGTCAGCGAGGTGGCCAACATCTCCGAGGTCACCATCCGGAACCGGTACCACGAACTGCTCGAGGCCGAGGACGGCATCGCCGCGTGACCGCTCGGCCGGATGACCCGCGCCGGCCGGTGACGATCCGAGGACCGTGACCGAGACGTACGTCTGTCCGACCTGTGGCGAGACGACCGACCGGGAGTTCCGCGTCCCCTCGGTGGTCCGGACCTGCGAGGGTGGCTGCGGGTTCGTCCACTTCCTCCGTGCCGACCTCCTCGAACTGACCGAGCGGGTGCCCGAGTCCGAGCGGCCCGACGACTGGGACGAACTCCACGGCGAGGAACGGCTCCGTATCGCGATGCGGGAGGGTCACGTGACGCTGGAAGAGCTCAGGGGCTGATACGGTCGTTCGTCGGCCGGCGTGAGGCAGGAAGGCGGAACCGCTCGGCCGGATACGAGCGACCGTACTCGGGTCAGTCCGACCCGTGGACCGCCGACCAGACCTTCTCCGGCGTGAGCGGCATGTCGACGTTCTCGACGCCGAAGGGTTCGAGCGCGTCGACGACGGCGTTGACGACGGCGGGCGGCGCGCCGATGGCGCCGGCCTCGCCGACCCCCTTCACGCCGAGGGGGTTGACCGGGCTCTCCGTCACCGTCGAGTCCCACTCCATGTCGGGGAGGTGCTCGGCCTTCGGCATCGCGTAGTCCTGCAGGGATCCGTTCACGAGGTTGGCGTTGTCGTCGTAGACGGCCTCCTCGTAGAGCGCCTGGCCGATGCCCTGGGCGACGCCGCCGTGGATCTGCCCCTCGACGATCTTGGGGTTGATCTGGGTACCCACGTCGTCGACGGCGACGTACTGCTCGAACTCGATCTCGCCCGAGTCGGGGTCGACCGCCACGACCGCCACGTGGGTCCCGAACGGGAACGTGTAGTTCGAGGGGTCGAAGTACGTGGTCGCCTCCAGCCCGGGCTCCATCCCCTCGGGGAGCGACTGGGCGCCCTCGTAGGCGACCTCGGCCACCTCCGCGAGGGCCATCGACCGGCTCGGCGCGCCCCGGACGGCGAACTCGCCGTTCCCGAACTCGATGTCCGCCTCGCTGGCTTCGAGTTCGTGGGCGGCGATCCGTCGGGCCTTCTCGATCACCTTCCCGGCGCTCTCCTCGAGCGCGCTGCCGCCGACGGGCATGGCGCGACTCCCGCCCGTGCCGTGGCCGTCGGAGACCTCTGCGGTATCGCCCTCGAGCACCTCGACGTCGTCGAACGGGACGCCGAGCGCGTCGGCGACGATCTGCGTGTACGCCGTCCGGTGGCCCGTCCCGATCTCGGCGGTGCCCGTCCTGACGATCACCTTGCCGGAGGGCCTGACGTGGACGACCCCGGTCTCGAACATCCCGGGTGCGGCCCCGCAGGCCTCGACGTAACACGAGAGGCCGAGGCCGAGGTAGCGGCCCTCCTCGCGGGCGGCTCGCTGGCGCTCGCGGAACGCCTCGTAGTCGACCAGCTCGAGCGCCCGGTCGAGCGTCTTCTCGTAGTCGCCCGAGTCGTAGGTGCGACCGAGCCCCGTCTCGAAGGGGAACTGCTCGGGCTGGATGAAGTTCTTCCGGCGGAACTCGGCGGGGTCCATCTCGAGCTCCTTGGCGACCGTCTCGGCCAGCCGCTCGATGAAGTAGGTGGCCTCCGGACGGCCCGCGCCGCGGTAGGCCGACAGCGGCGCGGTGTTGGTGAACGCACCCCTCGTGTGGACGTACGCCCCGGGGACGTCGTACTGGCCGTTGGCCATCACGCCGAGGTTCGTGGGGACCCCCGAACCGCCGGGGACGAGGAACCCACCCACCGGAACGGTGGTCTCGGCGTGGAACCCGCGGAGGGTGCCGTCGTCGTCCACGGCCGCCTTCGCGTGCACGAGGTGGTGGCGGGCGTGGATCATCGACTGGAAGTCCTCGGTCCGGGGAGCGACCCACTTCACCGGCCGTTCGAGCTGCATCGCACACCAGCCCGCGAGCAGGTGGCCGGTGTAGGGCCAGAGCTTCGCGCCGAACCCGCCGCCGACGTCCGGCGGCCGTACCCGGATGTGGTGGTCGGGGACCCCGAGCGTCATCGCGAGGTCCTCCTGGACCCGATGGGGGTTCTGCGTCGACATCTCCACGAACAGCTCGTCGTCCGAGCCGCGGTACTGGGCCACCGCGGCCCGGGGCTCCATCGCGGTCGGGCTCACGCGGTTGATATCGAGCTCCATCTCGACGACGTTGTCCGCCGCCTCGAGCGCGGCCTCGGCGGCCTCCTCGTCGCCGGTGTCCCAGTCGAACGCGACGTTCCCCGGGGCGACGTCGTGTATCTCCGGGGCGTCCTCCTCCATCGCCGCCAGCGGGTCGACCACGGGGTCGAGCCGCTCGTAGTCGACGTCGATGGCCGAGAGCGCGTCGTGTGCGGTGTAGCGGTCCTCGGCGACGACCGCCGCGACCGGCTGGCCCTGATAAGTGACATTCCCGTCGGCCAGCATCGGGTGTTTCGGCGCGGTGGAGCCGGTGTCGGTGTCGGACTCCTCCGACCCGGAGGGGCTGTCGACCCGCATGTAGCCGGGGGCGTCCGACGCCTCCACGTCCGCCCAGGAGACCGCCTGGAGGACGCCATCCATCGCCGCTGCGGCGCTCGTGTCGACCGACTCGATCCGCGCGTGGCCGTACTGACTCCCGAGCAGCGCGAGGTGGACCTCCCCCGGGTACTGGATGTCGTCGGTGTACTCGGCGTCGCCGGTGACGAGGTGGGGGTCCTCCCGGCGCTGGACCGCGGACCCGACCAGTTCGTTCGGGACGGCGTCGCCGCCCTCGATAGTCTCGAAGGACATCCGGTCAGATCACGCTCCGTCGGTGGCCCGATACGGCCCGTGTGTCGTTGGGATCCATGCGTTGCGTGGACCAATACCCCACCACACAAAAAATGGTTCGTCGTCCCCCGTCCCTCACCGGGTTCTCGCACCGGCAGGGCGCCGCGGCGAGGGTCGACAGTCGGAGCCGCGGGGAGACGGACGAAGCCGAAGGGAGGCGGACGGAGCCGCGGGCACCCCGAACGCCCCCGCGAGGTCCGCTCGTGCCTCGGCGGGCCGGGCGGGGGACCCGGCCCGTGGGGGAGTCCGAGCGGGGACCGCTCTCGCTCCCGGGGTGCGGGTCACGAGGACCGGTCGGGCGACCACCGGTAGATCGCTACCGACGACCGGATCAGTCCGCGGTCGCGTTCGGCTCGAGGCGGGGCTCCGCGCGGTCGACGGCGATCCGGTCGAACCCCGTGAGCCAGTCGTCGTCGCCCCGCTCGAACGCGGCCAGGGCGCTCTCGACCGTGTAGGTCCGCTCCCCGTCCCTGCAGGGGAACACGGCCTCGAGCTCCTGTCCCCGGTAGAGCGCCAGCGCCACGACGGGGAAGACGACGACCTCCTCGACGCCGTCCATCCCGATGAAGCTCCGCGATCGCTCCCGGAAACCGGGTTCGAGCGAGAAGCCGTTGGTCTCGGCCCACGCCCGGAACTCCTCGTAGGTCTCCATCGCCTCGGACCGCCAGTCCTCGGTCCGCGTCTCGAACCGGTGCCACTCCCCGGCCACGATCGACTCGCCGAAGACGCCGTTGGCCTCCAGGCGTCGGGTCCGTCCACCATCTCCTTCGCCCCGAGGTCGTCGTGGGCATCGCCTCGGAGGTACAGTTCCGCTCGCATCTGTTCCTCGGTCGGTGTCGGGTGCTCGGTCATGGTGCGTGCGTTTTTGCGGCGGTCAGTGGTCGGTGGTGTCGGTGGTCGCCGGTTCCTGTCCGGTGTGGTCTCGGCGGTGTTCCCGCTCTTCTCGAGGGATCCGGTTTCAGTCGGCTCCCTGTGGGGGGACGTACCCGCACCGATCGCAGCTGCTGTAAACGAACGCCAGTTCGTCGCCGCAGTCGGGACAGTTCCAGTTCATGCTTGTCCGACAACCTAACGGTCCACGACATAAACGCTACCGTTAGATGTATTCCAACTACATAATGCCACTGTATGGGTATTAGGGACACGGGGTCGCGGGTTCGAGGTCGTCGGTCGTGTCGACGTCGACGACGACGCCGGGGTCGCCGGTCTCGACGAGTGCGCCGCCGCCGCTGCCGACCAGCACCGGCCGGCCGCCGACGTCCCCCTCGACGGCGAGGAGCGCCTCGAAGTGCTCGCGGTCGAACAGTACCGGGTTCCCCCGCTTCCCGTCGCAGGCGGCGGCGAGTGCGGTCCCGACCCCCGCCCGGTGGGCGTCGAGGAGCAGGTCCACGGTGGCGGGGTCCACGCGGGGCATGTCCCCGGGGAGGAACACCGCGGCGTCGGCCCCCGCGTCGCTCGCGGCCTCGACCCCCCGCGCCACGGACGTCGAGAGCCCCGCCTCGTACTCCGGGTTCCGGACGAGGCGGACGTCGAGGCCGGCGAGCGCCGCCTCCACGTCGGCCGCCTCGTGGCCGAGCACCGCGACGACCGTCGGGACCCCGGAACCGAGGAGCGTCCGCGCGGCGTGACGGACCAGTTCCTCGCCGTCGAGCGTCGCGAGCAGTTTGTTCGCGTCGCCGAACCGCGAACTCGTCCCGCCGGCGAGGAGGACACCGACGACCGTCGGCGCTGACCGACCGGAAGCGTCGGTCCCGTCGAGCGCCCCTCTCACCGTCTCGCGGTCGGCGGTCGGGAGGCCGTCGTCGCTCACGCCACCACCTCGCGGGCCGAGACGATCACTCGACCACCTCGTAGGGGACCACCGCGACGCGCTCGCCAGCGTCGAACCCCCGTTCGGTGAGGACGACCCCGTCGGCGAGGGTGATGCGGGTGCTCGAGGAGACCCGCCCGGGGGCGAACCGCTCGTCGTAGAGCGGGAAGGTCGAGTCGGCGTGGCCGAGCGGCGTCGCCCCCTCGTCGTCGAGGACGACCGGGACGGCGAACTCGACGTCGTCCTCGGGGACGGCCAGTCCGACGGCCGTCTCCGCGTCGACCGTCGGGAGCCGGTTCTCGCCGGTGAACAGGGGCCGACAGACCAGCGTCGCTGCCGTGTGCGCCGCGACGGGCTTCCCGGGGAGCGCACAGACGGGCGTCCCGTCGACGGCCGCGACCGTCACCGGTCGACCGGGACGGAGCGCCACCCCCCGGAAGCGGACGTCGTGCTCTCCGAGGACGCTCACGACGTGGTCGGCACTGCCGACGCTGGTCCCGCCGGTCGTCACGACGGCGTCGTACTCGTCCGCGGCGGTCTCGATCGTCTCGCGGACGACGGCCGCCTCGTCCGGGACCGGCTCCTCCAGGACGGGGTCGTGTCCCCACCGCCGGAGCAGGTTACACAGCGTCTCGGAGTCGCGGTCCGGCTGCCGTCCCTCGTGGATCTCGGTCCCGGTCGCGACGACGGCGACGGTCGCGGGTCGGTGGACCGCCACGGTCCCGACGCCGACGTCACGGAGGAGCGCGGCGTGTCGCGGCGCGAGGGTCCGGCCCGCGTCGAACAGGCGTTCGCCGGCGCCGGCGGTCGCACCCGCGGGGTAGACGTTCGTCCCGGGATCGAGCGGGCGTCCCGAGAGCCGGCCGTCCTCGACGGTCGCCGCCTCGCGCATCAGGACCGCGTCCGCGGCCGGGGGGAGCGCCGCGCCGGTCGCCACCGCCACGGCCGCCCCCGGGCCGATCTCGGGCGGTTCGTCCTCGGGGAACACCTCGTCGACGACCCGCAGCGGGAACGCCTCGTCCGCAGCGAACGCGTAGCCGTCCATCGTCGCCCGGTCGTACCGGGGGACGCCCGCCGGTGCGTCGACCGGTTCGGCAAGGACCCGCCCGGCCGCCCGGACGAGGTCGACGCGTTCGGACGGCGGGGTCGCCGTCGCGTCGCGCAGGTCGAGCAGTCGCCCGACGGCGTCCGGCCGGGACACCTCCTCGCGTTCCTTCCCGGGGGCTGGATCGCGGCCGTTCATACGGCCCCAACGCCCCGACGCGTCAATATATCTTGTTACCCGGGGACCTCGTGCGACGTCCTCCGGGCCCCGTGTTAATCGGTTCCGATTACGCCGCGGCCGTCGGTCCCGACCACGCGGGGGCCATCGGTTCCCGCGATGCAAAGTATTATGATTTCAGCGTCAGTGCTCACCACGGAGGAGACTGGCACACGCCAGAGGGATACCATGGAATTCAGTGGGACGTTCGAACTCGAGGAGACGACGGTCGACGAGGTATGGCTCGCGCTGTCGGATCCGGTGTTGATCGAGGAGTCGCTCCCGGGCTGTCAGTTCCTCGTCCGGGTCGAGGATCCCGATCCCGACTTCGACGAACTCCGCGAGGAGACAGCGGATCGGGACGTGGAGCTCTCCGGCGACCCGGAGGTCATCGCCGAGCGCGCGTTCGAGGAGGGGAACCGCTACGCGGCACTGATGCAGATCAGCGTCGGCCCGGTGAACCCGACCTTCGAGACCCTGGTGACGATCGACCACCGGGAGTACCCGGAGATGTCCGCCTCCGGCGAGGGCTCCTCCGGGGACAGCTCGTTCGAGATGTCCTCGGGGATGGCCCTCTCGGAGGCGGACGACGGCGTCGCGGTCGAGTGGGAGACCGAGGCCGACGTGTTCGGCAAGGTCGCCCAGATGGGTCAGCGGGTCGTCAACCCCGTGGCCAACCGGGTGGTCAAGCGGTTCTTCTCCTCGATCCAGGAACGGCTCCACGAGCTCACGCTCGTGGACGTCGAGGGGCGCGAGGCGGCGGACCCGGACGAGGACGGCGGGCGGAGTCTCGTCGACAGGGTGTTCGGTCGCGGCAAGAGTGACAAGTAGAGACATGACGGAACACGACATCACGCTCACGGTGAACGGGACGGAACACGACCTGACGGTGGACTCGCGGACGCTCCTGGTACACGCGCTCCGCGACGAACTCGGCTACACCGGCACGAACGTCGGCTGCGAGACGAGCCTCTGTGGGGCCTGTACGGTCCACATGGACGGCGACGCGGTCAAGTCCTGCACGGTGCTGGCCGTACAGGCCGACGGCGCCGAGATCGCCACCGTCGAGGGGCTCGCCGAGGACGGCGAGTTCCACCCCATCCAGACCGGGTTCCAGGAGGAGCACGGCCTCCAGTGTGGGTACTGCACGCCCGGGATGATGATGGCGGCGACCGACCTCCTGTCGGAGAACCCGGACCCCAGCCGCGAGGAGATCCGCGAGGGGCTCGAGGGGAACCTCTGCCGGTGTACCGGCTACCAGAACATCGTCAACGCGGTCGAGAACGCCGCCGAGGCGGTGGGTTCCGGCGCCGTCGCCGACGGCGGCGAGGTCCGCTGGCCGGACGGGGGCGGCCGCGGCCGGAAGGACGACGTCGACGGGGGTGAGCAACCGTGAGCATCGAGTCGCTCAAGCCCGAGGACGTCGACCCGTCCGACGTCCTCGGATCCGCGCTCGAGCGCCGGGAGGACCCCCACCTCGTCACCGGCGACGCCGAGTACACCGACGACATCCAGTACCCCCGGTCGACGTTCATGTCGGTCGTCCGGAGCCAGTACGGTCACGCGCGGATCGAGGACGTCGACACGAGCGAGGCCGAGGAGCACGAGGACGTCCTCGCGGTCTACACGCACGACGACGTCGCCGCGAGCGACGTGCCCGGCACGCTGGCGGTCTGGATCGATGAGGAGTACGCCACCACCCCCGACCGGCCCATCCTCGCGGACGGCCGGCCTCGTCGACGCCTCCTACGACCGGCTCGACGCGGTCACCGACCCGGTCGAGGCGGTCGAGGACGACGCGCCGACGGTCCACCGGAGCGCCCCCGACAACGTCGCCCTCGAGTGGGAGCACGGCGACGAGGCCGCCGTCGAGTCGGCCTTCGAGGAGGCCGACCACGTGGTCAAACTCGACCTGGAGAACAACCGGCTCGTCCCGACGGCGGTGGAGACCCGTGCGGCCGTCGCCCGGTACAAGCCCTCCGACGGGGAGCTGTTCGTCGAGATGACCTCCCAGAACCCGCACCTCCACCAGGCGTGGCTGGCGGAGACGCTCGGGCTCCGGAAGGCGGACATCCGGGTCCGCGCGCCGGACGTCGGCGGCGGGTTCGGGTCGAAGATCCACCACTACCCCGAGGAGGCGCTCGTCTCCTTCGCGGCGATGGACGTCGACCGCCCGGTCAAGTGGCAGGCGACACGGACCGAGGGGTTCGCCTCGACCTCCCACGGGCGCGACCACCGGGCGCACGCCGAGATCGCGTTCGACGAGGGCGGACACGTCACGGGGCTCCGGACGGACACCCACGTCGGGGTCGGCGGCTACATCTCCTCGGCGCAGGCCAGCGTCGCCGCGCCGGACTACGCGGAACTGCTCTGCGGGCAGTACGACGTCCCCGCGTTCTACGCCCACGTCACTGGCGCGTTCACCAACACCGCGCCGGTCGACGCCTACCGCGGCGCGGGCCGGCCGGAGGCGACCTACCTGATCGAGCGGCTGATGTCCCGCGCTGCCGACGAGCTCGGAACCGACCCGGTCGAACTGCGACGCCGGAACCTCATCGGGGAGGACCAGTTCCCCTACGAGGCCGCCGCGGGCCGGGAGTACGACAGCGGCGACTACGAGCGGACGCTCGACGTGGCGCTGGACCACGTCGACTACGAGGACTTCCGCGAGCGCCAGGCCGAGGCCCGCGAGGAGGGCCGCTACCTCGGGATCGGGTTCTCCTGCTACATCGAGGCCTGCGGCGTCGGTCCCGGCCTGTTCGAGAGCGGCAACGTCGAGTTCAAACCCTCCGGCGAGGTCGTCGTCAAGGCCGGCACCCACTCCCACGGCCAGGGCCACGAGACGAGCTACGCGCAGATCGTCGCCGACCGCCTCGGGATCCCCTACGATGACGTCGAGGTGATCGAGGGCGACACGGCCGTCGTCTCCGAGGGCCGCGGGACCTACGGGTCGCGGTCGGCACCCGTCGGCGGGAGCGCGGTGTTCAACAGCGCCGAGAAGGTCCGGGAGAAGGCCCGGCGGATCGCCGCCCACCAGCTCGAGGCCAGCGAGGCGGACCTCGAGTTCGAGAACGGGGAGTTCCACGTCGCCGGCGCGCCCGAGCGGTCGATCCACATCCGGACGGTCGCCGGCGTCGCCTACGCCCGCGACGAACTCCCCGAGGGCGTCGAGCCCGGGCTGGAGGCGACCGCCTACTACGACCCGCCGAACTTCGTGTTCCCGTTCGGGACCCACGTGGCGGTCGTGGCGGTCGATCCCGACTCGGGCGAGATCGAGCTCGAACGCTACGTCGCCGTCGACGACGTCGGCAACCAGATCAACCCCAAGATCGTCGAGGGGCAGATCCACGGCGGCATCGCGCAGGGGCTCGGCCAGGCGCTCTACGAGGGCGCCGAGTACGACGAGAACGGGACGCTGGTGACCGGCAGCCTCCAGGACTACGCGGTCCCGAAGGCCCACCACCTCCCGGAGATGGAGACCGACAGCACGGTGACGCCGTGCCCGCACAACCCGCTGGGCGTGAAGGGCGTCGGCGAGGCCGGCACCATCGCCGCGCCGCCGGCGGCCGTCAACGCCGTCGTCGACGCGCTGGAACCGTTCGGCGTCGAGGGCGTCGAGATGCCGATGACCCCCGAGCGGGTCTGGAACGCCGTCGAGGAGCGGGCGGCCGGGGACGGCGGGACCGACCGGGACGACCACGGCACGCGTGCGGACGACGGAGGTGAGAACTGATGTACCCCGACGAGTTCGACTACTACGAGGCGGAGACGGTAGCGGAGGCGATCGAGCTGCTCGAGGAGCACGCCATGGAGGAGACCGAGCTCCTGGCGGGCGGACACAGCCTGCTCCCGGCGATGAAGACCGGGCTCTCGAGCCCGGACGTCCTGATCGACATCGGCGGGATCGACGAACTCCACGGCGTCTCCGTCGAGGACGATACCCTCGTGATCGGCGCGATGACGAAGTACAGCGAGCTGCTCGACGTCGACGCGGCGCGCGAGCACGCCCCGGCGTTCGCGGCGGCCGTCGAGCAGGTCGGGGACCGGCAGGTCCGCAACGGGGGGACCGTCGGCGGCAACCTCGCGCACGCCGACCCGGCGTCGGACCTTCCGGGGGCCGCGCTGGCCTCCGACGCCACGCTCGTCGTCCGGGGGGCCGACGGGGAACGGGAGGTGGCGGCCGAGGACTTCTTCTTCGGCATGTACGCCACCGACGTCGGGCCGAGCGAGCTGGTGACGCGGGTGGCGATCCCCTCGGCGACCGACGCCGTCGGCGCGTACGCGAAGAAGCCGAGCCCCTCCTCGGGGTACGCGATGGTCGGCATCGCCGCGCTGGTCGAGGTCGACGGCGGCGAGGTGACCTCGGCCCGGATCGGCGCCAGCGGGGCGATGGACCACGGGGTCCGCCTCGAGCCGGTCGAGGAGGCGCTCGTCGGCGAGCCGCTCGACGAGGGGACGATCGAGGCCGCGGCCGGCCACGCGACAGACGACCTCGACGTCGCGATGATGATGGACGACCTCCAGGCGTCCGGCGAGTTCCGGGCGCAGCTCCTGGAGGTGTACACGGAGCGGGCCCTGACCGGCGTGATGGACCGTGTCTCGGCGCCGGCCGCGGCCGACTGACGTGGCAGGTACGACCCCGGAGGCCCGTCCGGACCCCCGTTCGCGGCGCCGGGCCGACCCGACGAGCGTATGGTCCTTCGGACGCAACCGGACGGACGTACGAGCATGACGGATGGACCGACGACGGCGTTCGCGGACGTGACGGAGGCCGACGTCCGGGCGGCGTTCGATGCGACGGACTACGTCGCGGAGGACGAGATCGTCACGACCACGCTGCTGGCGCTGCGCCTCGGCAAGCCGCTCCTGATAGAGGGCGAGCCGGGGGCCGGAAAGACCGAGCTCGCGAAGGTGCTCGCCTCGGGGTTCGGCTCGGAGCTGATACGGCTGCAGTGCTACGAGGGGCTCGCCGCGGAACACGCCCTCTACGAGTGGAACTACACGAAGCAGCTGCTGGCCGTCCAGACCGGCGAGGACCCCGACGAGTCGGTGTTCGACGAGGAGTACCTGCTGGAGCGGCCGCTGCTCCGCGCGCTCCGCGGCGACGGCGATCGGCCGCCCGTCCTGCTCGTCGACGAGATCGACCGCGCCGACGACGAGTTCGAGGCCCTCCTGCTCGAGGTGCTCTCGGAGTTCCAGGTGTCGGTGCCCGAGCTCGGCACGATCCGGGCCGAGCGGCCGCCGGTCGTCGTGATCACGTCGAACCGGACGCGGGCGCTGAGCGACGCGCTCAAGCGGCGCTGTCTCTACCTCCACGTCGCCCCGCCGAGCTTCGAGAAGGAGACCGCGATCCTCCGGCGGAAGGTGCCCGACCTCGACGGCGTGGTCGCGACCGAGCTCGCGGCGATGGCCGAACGGCTCCGCGAGGAGCCCCTGCGGAAGCCGCCGGGCGCCGCCGAGACCATCGACTGGGCGCGGGCGGTCGCCACCCTCCGGGACGGCAGCAACGGGCGGATCTCCGCCGAGACGGTCCGGACCACGATCGGCACCCTGCTGAAGGAGGTCGAGGACGTCGAACGGGTCGACGATGACCTGCTCTCCGACCTGCTCGGGGCGGCCGAGCGGGCGACCGCGGAGGGGGAACCGTGACCCCGAGCGACGGCGGCCGGGCGGTGTCCGTCGTCGACGAACACGTCCGCGAGGAACTGGTCCTGTTCGTCCGCGCGCTCCGGCGGACGGGGGTGTCGGTACCCGCGAACGCCGGGACGACGGCCGCCCGGGCGCTCGCCGAGGTGGGGCTCGACGAGCGGGACCGCGCCCGGACGGCCCTCCGGGCGAGCCTCCTGACCGACCGCGAGGACTTCGCGACGTTCGAGCGGCTGTTCGCGGAGTTCTGGCGCCGGCTCGCCGCGAATCCCGACGGCTCGGCGGGCGAGGGCGGGGACGAGGACGGTCCGGACGGCGCGCTCGCGTCGCTCGGGGCGGGGGCCGACGGCGAGGAGCCCGAGCACGCGGACGACGGCGGGGACGACCGGACCGGGGACGGCGACGCCGGCACGCTCGCGGAGTCGTTCGCGGCGGCGGAGGGCGACACGGGGGCGGACGCGGACGACGACGAGCGGGTGAGGACGGCCGTGTACAGCCCGTCCGGGTCCGCGAACGCCGTGGAGGCGGGGCTCCTCGCGGGGGGGACCGACCTCGGTTCGGCGTTCGAGTCGCTGACGGGGTCGCTCGCCGGGCTGCGGGGCCGGCGCTTCGGACCCGGGACCGACCGCGCGGACATCCGCCGGGCGCTCCGGACGAGCGTGAGCACCGGCGGCACCCTCCTCTCGGTCCCGCGGCGCGAGTACCGGCGGACGGCCGTCCGGGCGCTCGTGCTGGTCGACGTGAGCCGGTCGGTCCTCGACGTGGTCGACCGCCGGTTCCTGATCGAGTTCCTCCGCCTGGCGCGGCGGGAGTGGCGGGACGCCCGGGTCCTCTTCTTCGACGAGGACCTCCGCGAGGTGAGCGAGTCGCTCGACGCGCCGACGCCCGCAGCGGCGATGCGGGCGCTCTCGGAGGCCGAGGCGGCCTGGGGCGGCGGCACCCGGATCGGCGGGTCGCTCGCGAGCCTCCACGACCGCTCGCCCGAGGCCGTCGACCGCCGGACCGTCGTCTTCCTCGTCAGCGACGGGCTCGAGATGGGGGACGTGGACGTGCTCGAGCGCGAGCTCTCGTGGCTCTCGCGCAGGACCAGGCGGGTGTTCTGGTTGAACCCGCTCGCCGCCGGCGAGGGATACGAACCGACCGCCCGCGGGATGGCCGCCGCGCTCCCGTACCTCGACGGGCTGTTCGCGTTCGCCGGACCCGAGGACGTGGCCGAACTGGCGAGACAGCTCCGGCGACAGGGCCCCGGCGGACGGATCGGCTACGAGTTCGACCCCCGGAGGACGCACCGACAGACGACCGACACAGCGACACAGGACACATGAGCACGAGCGACTGGAGCATCCCCGAGACGGACGTGTTCGACCGTATCCGAACGACCCTGGACGACGGCTCGCCCGCCGTCCTCGCGACGGTGACGGCGGTGGAGGGCAGCGCCTACCGCCGCCCCGGCGCGAAGATGCTGCTCGACCCCGACGGCGGCGGCGCGGGGAGCATCACCGCCGGCTGCCTGGAGGACGAGGTGCGCGCCCTAGCCGCGGACGTGCTCGAGGCCGGCACCCTGCGCGTCGAGACGTGGGACCTCACCGGCGACGACGACGTCTGGGGGCTCGGCGTCGGCTGCAACGGGATCATCACCGTCCTGCTGGAGCCGCTCGACGGGTCCTACCGCCCGGTCGTGGAGGCGCGGCTGGCCGGCGAACCCATCGGCGTCGCGACGGTCGTCGGTGGCGAGGACGCCGACGCTGCGCTCGGGAGCCGCGCCTACTACCGCCCCGGCGAGGGGTTCGACGACGGCGGCGGGATACCCGACGTCGCGCTCGAGGAGCTCGCGGGTCCCGCGGCGACGCTGGTGGCCGACGGCAAGGGCGAGACGCTGACCGTCGAGACTGATCCGGGGCCGGTCGAAGTGTTCGTCGACGGCGTGCGGCCCCCGCCGGAGCTCGTGGTCTTCGGCTCCGGCCACGACGTCGGCCCGGTGGTCGAACTCGCCAAGCTCGTCGACTTCCGCGTGACGGTGGTCCCGTTCCGCGGAGGGCACGCCGACTCCGGGCGGTTCCCCGACGCCGACGAGGTCACCTCCGCCTCGCCGCGGGACGTGGCCGACCTCAGGGAGTGGGACGGGGACACGTACGCGGTGATCATGAGCCACAACTTCCTCGACGACCGCATCGCCCTCGAGGCGCTGCTCGAGACCCCCATCGAGTACATCGGGCTGATGGGCCCGAAGAAGCGGTTCGAGGAGATGCGCGAGGACTTCGCCGAGGAGGGACGGACGTTCAACGACGCGGAGCTCGACCGGATCTACACGCCGATCGGGCTGAACCTCGGCGGGGATACGCCGTACCGGATCGCCCAGAGCATCGTCGCGGAGGTGCAGGCGGTCGCCCACGGCAAGACCCCGGGCCACCTCAGCCGGCGGGAGGGACACATCCACGACCGCGTGGAGCTGGCGACCGACGATTGATACGGTCGTGCGTCGTCTTTTACCGTCGATACCCGACCCTGTCCGGGGTATCGCCGGTACATCGTTACGCACGACCGTATGAGGACGGGGTCCGTTCCTGACGTCTCGGCGGCCGCCGGGCGGTCGGTCCCGTGCGAGTCGGTTCGGTAGGCCGTGTATCCAGCGTTCGGATGAGCGTCCGCGAGGTGGGCAAGCGAGCCGGGGGGAATTGAAGGGGCCGGACGCTCCGGGAAGCCCGACGGCGTAAGGACCGCAACGAAGCGACCGAAGGGAGCGGAGTGAGGAGCGCAACGAGCCGCGCGACCGTAGTCCGGGGCTTTCGAGCCGCTCCCGCTGGCCGGACCGGCCCGATCCTCGCATCCGAATACGTGCTTCGAACGACCGGAACGACAGGCTACTTCCCGTCCCCGCGAGTCCCGACGGTCGATGGAAACCACCCGCCACTTCGTCGCGACGGTCTACGTCGTCGCGGACGGCGCGACCTGCCTCCACGAGCACGACCGGCTGGGGATGTGGCTCCCGCCGGGGGGACACATCGACCGCGACGAACTCCCCCACGAGACCGCGCTCCGCGAGTGCCGCGAGGAGACCGGCCTGGACGTCGAACTCGTCGCTCCGGAGGGCGACCTCGAGAGCGAGACCGTCGAGTCGATCCCGGAGCCCCAGCACCTCCTGCTGGAGGACATCGACGTCCACCCCGACGGGCACGTGAGCCACCAGCACGTGGACTTCGTCTTCTACGGCCGCGCGCGGAGCCGGACCATCGACCCGGACGGCGACGACGAGGCCGACCCCGGGGAGTGGGAGTGGTTCACGCCGGAGGGGCTCGAATCGCACGCCGACGAACTCCCCGCGGACGTCGTGGAAGCCGGGAAACGCGCCATCCGAGTCGTCTCGGAGGGGTTGGGAGCGTAGCTCCCTCGTCCCGAACGTCCGCTCGTCCCCGCGGATCGTCGACTCGACCGCCGCGACTCGCTGGCACGGAACGGGAGGCCCACACCCGGAGGCGATCCCCCGCCGACGCTCGACGCTCCAAGCGGGGGTGGGGAGCGAGACGCGGAACAGCGCCCCCCGGACGGCGACCCGGCCACGTCCACGGCCCCCCCGTAGACGTCCGCCAGGCGCGACACCGGGTAGAGTCCGATCCCGTCGCCGCCGCTTTCGGGCCCCTGTTCGCCGAGTTCGAAACACGTCTCCCGGACCTCCGCCGGGAGCCCGTCGCCGTCGTCGCTGACCGTGACTTCGGCCGTGCCCCCCGTCCGTTCGGCGCTCACGCGGACGGTGAGTCACTCGGTGTCATTGTGCGAGACGGCGTTCTGGAGCAGGTTCGAGAACAGCCGGGTGACGAGATCGTCCGCCTCGACCGTGATCCCATCCGTGATGTTGGTCTCGAGGGCGACTTCCGGGTGGCTCTCCGCGATCACCGTCACCTCCCGGTCGAGGACGCCGGAGAGGTCGATGTGTTCGAACTCCCGGCCCTCGTCGAGCGACTTGACCAGGGCGTTCGCGTCCTCTAAGAGCTGCTCGGTCTCGTCGACGTGTTCCTCGATGACGTCGAGGTACCGCTGCCCCTCCTCGTCGACCTGTTCGGCGAGAACGTCGGCGTATCCGTCGATGATCCCCGGATCGTTTCGGATGTCGTAGCTCAGGAGCTGGTCAGTAGCGCGAGCGTCTCGCTCTGTTCCCTGTTCCGCTCGGCCAAGAGCCGGTTCCTGGTGGCCCGCCCCAGTTGACGCCGGAGACCACCCCGAACGCCCCTCCGAGATTCGTGAAGACCACGAAGTCGCTGGCGAAGGCCACGGTGAGCTCGCCCTCCAGGATGGAGCCGAGATGCCCCCAGACGCTCAACGCGAACACGAGGGTGAACCCCCCGTAACACCAGACGATCACGGCGAACCGCTCCTCGTCGAGGAGTTCGCTGCGTTCGACGTGGACGCCGAGGACGAGGACCACGCCGCCGAAGAGGGCGTGCAGCACGAGGTCGAACAGCGCCTGGTGGAGCGTCCCGGCCGACGGGGCCAGTTCGACGTACCAGAGCGCGACGCCGCCGGCGATGAACCCGAGCCCCAGGAACGCCACGATCGCCGGGGCATTCACGAGCCGGCGCTTCCAGTCCTCCATGGGCTGGACCGAACGAGGGCAGTACTAGTATCGTGCCACCCAATCGTAACCCGAGCGACCCGGTATCGGTCCGGGGCCCGTCGAACGGGGAGCTCCGATCGGACCTGCCGGGCCTCGGTGGCGATGATTTTCGGGTAGTAACGGCCGCTCGTATCACAGTAGCGACTCGACGTAGCGGTCGACGTGCCGGTCCATCCGGCGCTTGAACCCCGCCCGCCGCGCGAGCCGATCGAGCTCCCGGGAGACGAGGCTGCCGTACTGGACCGCCTTCTTGTCCCGCGCCGCGGTCGAGGCGGGAACCCATCCGGTCGCGGCCCGTCTGAGGGCCACCTTCCGTTCGTCGCCGTCGACCAGTAGCTCGCCGGGCAGGGAGAGCGCGGCCCGGACCACCCGGTCGTCGAGCAGCGGCGCGACGGGTTCGACGCCCGCCGCCCGGAGCGCGAGGACGTCCCGCTCCAGCCCCCCGGGGAGCGACCGGACCGTCTCGAGGCGTGCGCCGCGGGCCGTGTCGGCCTCGACGCGACCGTTCCCGGGCGCGTTGGCGACCTTCTGGTAGCCGCCGAACAGCTCGTCGGCGCCCTGGCCGACGGCGAGCCGGTCGAACCCGTCCGCGGCGGCGCGCTCGGCGACCAGGTAGAGGGCCGTCTCCACGTCGTGGCTGTCTGGGAAGCCGGCGACGTAGCAGGGACCCCCGAGCCCGGCGGCGACCAGCGCCGAGTCCACCCCGCCCGAGAAGGCGACGGCCGTCCCGCCCGGCTCGTCCGCGGCCGTCCCCAGCGCCGCCCGGACGGCGTCGGTCACGGCGTCGACCGCCGTCCGGGTCGCGCGCTCCGGGTCCGGGTCGGGGAGCGACCAGACCCGTTCCCCGACCGGCTCGCCGTCGACCGCCCCCCGGGCGTGACCCGCCGGGACCGGTACGGGCTCCGCGAGCTCGGTCGGGTCGAACGCCCACTCCGGGCCGCCGCGCTCGACGAACAGCGGGTACCGACCGAGGACGTCCCGGACGAGGACGGGACCCTCGGGACCGCGGAGGGCGGCGGCGAACCCCCGGCGCGGCCGGTTCGATCGTCCGGGGAGCGGGTCCCGCCGTGCGGCCGCCCGGGCCACCCCGACGGCGGGACCGCCGTGGACCCGCGGGAGGGGTTCCGCGTCCCCACGACGCCCGCCCGACATCAGATGCTCCGGATGCCGTTGACGATGCGCCGGCGGACGCCGCCGCCGAACTGGCGGAGGCTGATACGCCACGGCGTCCGCTTGCCGAGCACCGTGGTCCGGCCCTCCTTCACCGCCCGGAGGATCCCGTCGGCGCTGCGCTCGTCTGCGTCGACCTTCGTGACCGCCTGCCCGACCATCTCGGAGATGTGGGCGTCGCTGCCGGCCGTCATCGGGAGGCCGTTCCGTTCGGCGAACTGCTCGGCCCAGCGGTTGGCGAGCCCGGTCAGGAGCCGGGAGTTGTACACCTCGATGGCGTCGACGTCCGCGAGCCGGGCCCGGGAGACGTGGGCGGCGACGCCGTGACGCGACCGCTGGAACGGGTGGGGGACGACCGCGATGCCGCCGAGACCCCGGATCCGTTCGACCGTCTCGGCGAACGGGAGCCCCGGCTGGATCGCCTCGGTGACGCCGAGACCGAGGACGTGCCCCGCGGCGCTGGTCACCTCGATGCCCGGGATCCCCACGAGGCCGTAGTCCGGCGCGAGGTCCACGGCGGAGAGCGAGGCGTCTATCTCGTCGTGGTCGGTGACCGCGACGGCGTCGAGCCCCACTGCCGCGGCCTGCTCGAGGAGCAGGTCGACCGGGTCGCGGCCGTCGTAGGAGAGCGACGAGTGGCAGTGGAGCTCGACCGAGAGCACGTCCCGAGGTTCACGCGGCCGGTAGAAAAGCCGTCCGGTACCGTCCGACGACGGTCTCCGTCGCCCCGGGCGGTTCCGGTCGAACGCCGACTCCGCGTCTGACTCGACCGGTGATGGAAAGCGCTTTGGGTCGCACTCGCGGACTCCCGGGCAATGACCCTTGACCCGTCCGACCGGGACCTGATCGTCGACGAGCTCGGCCGGGAGCTCACGCCGGCTGAGGCGGCCCTGTTCGAGAACCTCTGGAGCGAACACTGCGCCTACCGCTCCTCGCGGCCGCTCCTCGGGAACTTCGACGGGGAGGGGTCGCAGGTCGTCGTCGGCCCGGGCGACGACGCCGCCGTCGTCGCGCTCCCCACGCACGGCGGGGCGGGTGAGGAGACCTACGTCACCCTGGGCATCGAGAGCCACAATCACCCCTCCTACGTCGATCCGTTCGACGGCGCCGCGACCGGGGTCGGCGGCATCGTCCGGGACACGATGTCGATGGGCGCGTACCCCGTCGCGCTGGCGGACTCGCTCTACTTCGGCGAGTTCGACCGCGAGCACTCGAAGTACCTCTTCGAGGGCGTCGTCGAGGGCATCTCCCACTACGGCAACTGCATCGGCGTCCCCACCGTGGGGGGAAGCGTCGCCTTCCACCCCGACTACGAGGGGAACCCGCTGGTGAACGTCGCCTGCGTGGGCCTGCTCGACCCCGACCGGCTCGTCACCGCCGAGGCCCGGGAGCCCGGCAACTCGCTCGTGCTCGTCGGGAACGCGACCGGCCGGGACGGCCTCGGCGGCGCCTCCTTCGCCAGCGAGGACCTCGCCGAGGACGCCGAGACGGAGGATCGGCCCGCGGTGCAGGTCGGGGACCCCTACACGGAGAAGCTGCTCATCGAGGCCAACGAGGTGCTGGTCGAGGAGGGGCTGGTCGAGAGCGCCCGCGACCTCGGGGCCGCGGGCCTCGGCGGCGCCTCCAGCGAACTGGTCGCCAAGGGCGGGCTCGGCGCGTACCTCGAACTCGACCGGGTCCACCAGCGCGAGCCGAACATGAACGCCCTGGAGATCCTGCTCGCCGAGTCACAGGAACGGATGTGCTACGAGGTCCGTGCGGAGAACGTCGAGCGGGTGCGCGAGGTGGCCGAGCGGTTCGACCTCGGCTGCTCGGTCATCGGCGAGGTGACCGAGGGGGACTACACGTGCAGTTTCGAGGGGGAGACCGTCGTCGACGTCCCCGCGGAGTACCTCGCCGAGGGCGCGCCGATGAACGACCTCGACGCGGTCTCGCCGCCGGAACCCGAGCGAAACCTCCCGGACGTCGACCTCGCGGAGGCGTTCGAGGCCGTCGTCGGCAGCCCGAACACCGCCAGCAAGCGGTGGATCTACCGCCAGTACGACCACGAGGTCGGGGTTCGGACGGCGCTCCGCCCCGGGGACGACGCCGCGGTCGTGGCGATCCGCGAGTGCGGAACGGGGCTGGCGCTCTCGGCGGGCGCGGAGCCGAACTGGACGAGCGTCGACCCGTACGAGGGCGCCCGCGCGGTGGCGATGGAGAACGCGACCAACCTCGCGGCGAAGGGCGCCAGCCCGCTCGCCGCGGTCGACTGCCTCAACGGCGGCAACCCGGAGAAGCCCGAGGTCTACGGCGGGTTCACGGCCGCCGTCGAGGGGCTGGCCGACATGTGTAGAACGCTTTCGGTGCCGGTCGTCGGCGGGAACGTCTCGCTGTACAACGACTCGGCTGCCGGGCCGGTCCCGCCGACGCCGACGCTCGCGATGGTCGGGACGAAGGCGGGGTACGACGCCCCGCCGGCCGCGTTCGCCGGGGAGGGGACGCTCCTGCTCGTCGGCGACAGCGAGGGCCCGCTCGGCGGGTCGGAACTGCTCGCCCGCGCCGGCGGAAGCGACACGTTCCCGCCCGTTGGCGATGCGGCGCCCGCCCGGGTCGAGACGCTCGCCGCGGTGGCGAACGCTGACTCGACGCTCGCGGTCCACGACGCCAGCCACGGGGGCCTCGCCGTCGCGCTGGCCGACGCCGAGCGGGCGGGCCGGGCGGTGGTGGAGACAACCGATCCCGACGCGATCCGAGAGGCGTTCGAGGGTATCGCACCGGTCGAGCGGCTCGGCGAGGCCGACGGCTCGGGGTCGCTCTCCGTCGAGGTGGGCGGGGCGTCGCTCGAGTACGACCACGGGGAGATACGCGAACTCCGGTCGGTCATCGAGCGGGAACTGGAGTAGCGCCGACTACAGCGGGACGTCCACCCCGACGTCGGCCTCCACCGCGGCGTCGTAGACGTACTCGCCGGCCGCGGCGTCGAGCACCGCGGTCCCGACGCTCTCGACGACCGGGATCTCCTCGGGGGATCCCCGCCCGTCGTCGCCGGCGAACACCGCTCCCAGGGGTGTGAGGTCCGCGGCCTCGAGCCCGGTGTCGCGGAGGTCGCCGATGCCCGCCACCTCCTCGGGCACGTCCGCGAACACCCGGTCCGCGCGCTCGAACACCGCGGCCGAGAGCTCGCGGAGCTCGGCCGAGAACGAGCCCACCGCGACGACGAGCGCCCCCGCGTCGAGCGCGTCGGCCGGGAAGACGGGTTCGGTGCTCGTGGTCGCCGTGACGACGACGTCGGCGCCGGCGACCGCCTCCCGGGGCGAGTCGACCGAACGGGCGTCGATGTCCTCCCCGCGCAGGTCGGCCGCGCACGCTTCCCGGGAGTCGCTCGGGGAGTAGACCCGGACCTCGTCGGTCCCCCGCGCGGCCTCGACGGCCCGGGTCTGCCAGCGCGCCTGGACCCCCGCGCCGAGCACCCCCACGACCCCGCCGCTGGCGAGGTGCTTCGCCGCGAGCCCGCCGATCCCCCCGGTCCGGGCGTTGGTCACCCCCGCCGCGTTCATGAACGCGAGCGGTTCGCCGGTCTCCGCGTCGGAGAGCGCCAGTTGCGACCGGACTGTCGGGAGCCCCCGGTCGGGGTTCCCCTCGTGGACGGTCGCGAGCTTCGTCGCCAGGTACGGCGCGCCGTGGACGTACGCCGACATGGTGAGCCCGGTCCCGGTGGGCTCCTCGCGGCCGTCCAGTCCCGCGCCGACCGGGAAGTGCGGTCGGTCCGGTCGCTCGACCTCGCCGCGGTAGTCGCTGACGAACGCCGATTCGAGTTCCGGCAGCAGCGTCTCGAGGTCGACGAGCGACAGGACGTCCTCCTCCGTGAGTACGCGCATGGCCGCGGGTTCGGGTGGCTCGGTCAAGAAAGGGACCGGTCGGCGGCGACCGACGGCCCGGGCGTTCGCCGCTCGATGGGCCCGTCGGGTCCGCGGACGGCCCGCGAAGACCGCCGTTCGCCGCCTACGCCAGCAGGATGGGCACGGCGAACACGAGCACGATCCCGGCGAGCGTGATGGCGAGGCCGATACCCACCTCGCGGTTCGTGTAGGGGCTCTGTGGCGCGGTCGACCGCCCGGACTCGTGGTCGTGGTGGTCCCCGTGGCCCCCGTCGTCGGCGTGGTCGGTCATACCCGTAGGCTCTCCGGGCGGGGACTTCGACCTGTCGGAACCGGTCGGGGCGGCCGTTCCCGCGCGCTCCGGACGGCTTTTGTCTCCCGGCCGCGGAGGAGCGGGTATCAGGATGACCCTCACCAAGCGCATCATATTTGATATAAATCAATATACTCTTCCGCCGGTTCTGAATGAAATTTGTTATTTTTAGAGAACGCAACCGCTCTTTCCTCTATATTTATTCTACCGTTGTCTCCATAATATAATTTCATATTGTATGGATAGCATATACATTGGCCGATAGATCTAAAATTGATTTCTTTCTTAATTTCGTATATGCTGACTCTCGTATTATCCCGTTGCTCAATAATTGTGTCTAAATATAGTTTGCATTGAGATTTTGAGCTACAATTAATAAGATGGCCTGTGCTCGGGTAACTCACTTCACCGTGTACCACGATTGCATCTATCGCTTTGCAGTCTCTCGGTGATTTATTGGGTTCATTGGAGACAGGGACCTCTGTCAATACGTGTGCAATATTATCGGTAAAGTCTTTGATATTGTTGATAAATCTGCCAACAATATCCTTTTCAGTTATACTATCTATTCTTGATCTCTTTTTTAATAATTCATTTAAGAACTTTCCGGTTTGTACGGCATCATGGCGTCTGAAATGGCCTACCAAGTGACCCCCTGCCCTTTTGAACTTCATATCACACCCAGGGCATCCTATAGGTAAATTATATTTTATATCTTCTTCCCACACATGATTTTTTATATGTTTCTCTGATTCTGTGTCATATTTGCCAATTTCTTGTCCACATATTGGACAATCGATTGGTAACCTGTGGCGTGCTGGCTTCTTCATTTTACTCTTACCCAAAGCCTCCTGTAGACAATTATATTTACTCATCAGCAATTATAAACCCGCACCCAACCGGGTGCCTCTTTACCAACGACGACATACGCATTCTTATGACATGGTTTTAACGAAGCGCATCATCCCCTGCATCGACGTCGATCTGGACGAGGAGGGGAGCCCGGCGGTCTACACGGGCGTCCACTTCGAGGACCTGAAGTACACGGGCGACCCCGTCGAGATGGCCCGGAAGTACAACGAACTCGGCGCCGACGAGTTCGTCTTCCTGGACATCACCGCCTCGGCCGAGGGGCGCGAGACGATGCTGCACGTCGTCAACGAGGTCGCCGACGAGGTGTTCATTCCGCTCACAGTGGGCGGGGGCATCCGCACCCGCGAGGACATCAAGGAGACGCTCCGGGCGGGCGCGGACAAGGTCTCGATCACGACGGGGGCGCTCGACCGGCCCGAACTCATCACCGAGGGGGCCGAGGCGTTCGGGAGCCAGTGCATCGTCATCAGCGTCGACGCCCGGCGGCGGTACGACGAGGCGGGCGAGCACTACGTCGAGGTCGACGGCGAGTCGGTCTGGTTCGAGTGCACCAAGAAGGGCGGCCGGGAGGGGACCGGCGTCGACGTGGTCGAGTGGGCCGCCGAGGCCGAGGAACGGGGCGCTGGCGAACTGTTCGTCAACTCCATCGACGCCGACGGGACGAAGGCCGGCTACGACATCCCGCTCACGAGGGCGGTCTGTGACACCGTCTCGACGCCGGTCATCGCCTCGTCGGGCTGTGGCGGACCCGGGGACGCCTACGAGGTGTTCGCCGAGGCCGGCGCCGACGCCGCCCTCGCCGCATCCATCTTCCACTTCGGCGAGTACTCCATCCGGGAGGTCAAGGAGCACCTCCACGAACGCGGGATCCCGGTCCGGCTGGAGGGCTGATACTGTCGGGACCGCTCCACCACCACGATTTTTTGACTCTCGGGGAGCCCCGTCGGTATGGCATCGAGGGATCCCCTCGACGGTCGGTCGGCACTGATCACGGGCGCGAGCGCGGGCATCGGGCGGGCGACGGCGCACGCGCTGGCCCGCGACGGCGCGGACGTGGTCGTCGCGGCGCGCCGGGAGTCGCGGCTCCGCGAGGTCGCCGAGTCGGTCGCGGCCGAACACGGTGTCGAGGCCCACGCCGTCCCGACGGACGTCACCGACTACGACGGGGTCGAGTCGCTCGTCGAGGCCACGGTCGAGGCGTTCGGCGGACTCGACCTCGTGGTCAGCAACGCCGGCATCGGCACGCCCCGGAACACCCCGGTCGACGAACTGACGCTCGACCAGTACCACGACGTGATGGCGGTCAACACCGACGGGATGTTCTACACGGCCCGGGCGACGGTCCCGCACCTCCGCGAGTCGGCGGGAACCTTCGTCTTCGTCGGGAGCTTCGCGGGCAAGCACCCGCGACCGCACGGCCCGGTCTACGCGGCCACGAAGTGGTGGACGCAGGGGTTCGCGCTCAGCCTCTCGGGGCAGGTCGGCGAGGACGACGTCGCCGTCTCGGTGGTCAACCCCGCGGGCGTGACGACCGAGTTCGGCAAGGAGCACCGCGAACGGACGAACGAGGAGCGCCTCGACCCCGACGAGGTGCTCGTCCCCGAGGACGTGGCCGACGCCATCGCCTACGCGGCCCGCCAGGAGCGGCCGAACACGGTCAGCGAACTCAACATCTACAACCGGGACAAGTTCTCGGGCTTCTGAGCCCGCCCGTGTCGGCGCACCGCTCGGCCCGAGGGCGGAGTAGAGAGTTGCGACGGGGACGGACCTGGGGACGGAGGTGAGAACGAGGAAAGGGACGGGGGACCGCTGATCGCTATCCCCGGAGGCCGGACAGGGGGAGTGCCCGACCCGTCAGCCCCGAAGCCGAGCGCCGAGTGTCGCCCGCCTGCCAGCCCGCGACCGGGCGACGGGTGATACGGTCGTGCGTAACGATGTACCGGCGATACCCCGGACGGAGTCGGGTATCGACGGTAAAAGACTACGCACGATCGTATGAGACGGTCGCTACGCGGCGGCCTCGAACGCCTCGCGGAACGCCGTCGCCTTGCCCTTGACGTTGGCGGCGGCGGCCTCGAGCGCGTCGAGCGGGGCGACGTCCTCCTCGGTCTTGATCGTGAGGATGGGGTCGGTCTGTCCGCCGGACTGTTCGGGGTTCATGTCGTAGGTAGCGGCGGCGACCCCCTCGGTCTCCAGCAGCGCGCTTTTCAGCACGTTCATGAACGTGTGGTCCTCGCCGGCGATCTCTATCGAGAGTTCGGTCTCCCGGTTCTCGATGACGCGAAGGTCCATACTGGAGGTAGTCGAATCGGGCGTATCAAGGTTGCGAAGCGGTGCGGGCGCCGTGGACTCCCGGGTCCTATCGCGGTCGCGTCCGCCGCCCCACACACTTACCTGCTGGACCGCGTGGGGGTGGGCATGGACGACGGCGATTCCACGGAGCGGCGACTGGTCGCGGGCTGGCAGGGGCGCTACTACGAGGACTTCGAGGTCGGCGACGTCTACAAGCACCCATACGGGCGGACGGTGACCGAGACCGACGACGTCTGGATCACGAACGTGACGATGAACCTCAACCCGATGCACTTCAACGAGGCGTACGCCGCGGAGACGGAGTTCGGCGAGCGGCTCGTCAACGGGCTGGTCGTCATCGCCACGGTGGTCGGGATGAGCGTCGTCGACGTCTCGCAGAACGCGACGGCGAACCTCGGCTACGACGACATCAGACACCACGCCCCGGTGTTCCACGGCGACACGCTGTTCGCCGAGAGCGAAGTGACCGAGAAGCGCGAGTCGAGTTCGCGGGACCACGTCGGCATCGTCACCACGGAGGTCCGGGGGTACAACCAGAACGACGAACTCGTCCTCTCGCTGGAGCGGACGCCGATGGTCCTCAAGCGCGAGCACGCCGATCCCACGCCGGCCCGGCCCCCGGGCTGGCCCGAGGGTATCGGCACACAGTCCGAGGACCTGGAGTAGCCGAAGGGGCCGAGCGGGCGCGTCCGGGAGATACGACGGGAGCCAGCGGGGCACCGTGCCCCGACCGAGCGCGGGTAGCCGCGAGGAGAAACGCGGGGGCGCTGCACGGCGGGAAACGCGGGACGGCACCTTCCTCGAACGACGGCCTCAAACGTCCCTGAGCCGAACTTCGGCCGATGGGAGCCATCGAGGTCCGGGGGCTCACGAAGCGCGACGGCGACGTGGTCGGGGTCGACGGGCTCGACCTCTCGGTCGGCTCGGGCGAACTGTGCGGGCTGCTCGGCCCGAACGGCGCGGGGAAGTCCGCGCTGATCAACGTCTGCTGTACGCTCCTCGGACCCACCGACGGGACGGTGACGGTCGCCGGCCACGACGTCCGCGAGGCGCCGGGCGCGGTCAGGGAGCGCATCGGCGTCGTCTTCCGGGAGCCGGCGCTCGACGAGGAACTCACCGGCGCCGAGAACCTCGCGTTCCACGGCCGGCTCTACGGGATGCGCGACCCCGCGCGGAGCGACCGGATCGAGGAGGCGCTCGACCTCGTCGACCTCTCGGATCGGCGGGACGAGCGCGTCGGCGCGTACTCGGGGGGAACGGCCCAGCGGCTCGAACTCGCCCGGGGACTGCTCCACGGCCCGGAGGTGCTGTTCCTGGACGAACCGACCGTGGGCCCGGACGCGGGGACGCGCGACGCGGTCCGGGAGTACGTCCGGGAACTCAACGCGCGGACCGGCGTCACGGTCGTCCTCACCACCCACGACATGGACGAGGCGGCGGCGCTGTGTGACCGGGTTGCGGTAGTCGACCGGGGGGTCGGTCGTCGCGTGTGACACGCCCGGCGCGCTGACCTCGCGGCTCGGCGGCGATCACGTCGAGGTGGGCGTCGACGACCCGGAGGCCGCCCGCGAGCGGGTCGCGGGGGTCGACTGGGTGGAGACGGTCGCGGTCGTCGACGGCGGCATCGAGGCCGTCGTCGACTCGGGCGAGCGCCGGGTCGCACCCCTGCTCGCCGCGGTCGGCGAGGTGGCCGAGGTCCACACGGTCGCCGTCCGGAAGCCGACGCTCGAACGGGTGTTCCTCGAACTCACCGGGCGGTCGCTCCGCGAGGACGACGCCGGCGCCGGCGCGAGCGCCGTCGGTCGCCCGGCCGCGAACGGGCACGGGGGACGGCGCTGATGCGCGGCGTCGACGCGCTCGCGGTCTACGCGCTCTGGCGGCGGGACCTCCTGCGGTTCGTCCGTGCCCGCTCCCGGCTCGTCGGAACGTTCGTCACGCCGCTGTTCCTCGTCGCTTTCCTCGGGTTCGGCTTCGAGGGCGTCCGGCTCTCCCACGTCCCCGAGTCCGTCAGCTATCTCGAGCACCCCGTTCCGGGGATACTGGGGTTCGTGACGCTGTTCTCGGCCTCGTTCTCCGGGCTCGCCGTCCTCTCGGACCGGGAGGTGGGGTTCCTGAAGGAGATCCTCGTCGCGCCGGTCCCGCGGACCTCCGTGGTGCTCGGCCGGATCGCCGCCGGCGCGACCACCGGGCGCCTGCAGTCCGCGCTCGTCCTGGCCGGGACGCCGCTGGTCGGCTTCCGTCCCGCATCGGTCGCCGGGCTCGCGGTCGCCGCCGCCTTTCTCGTCGGGTTGTCGACGGCGTTCGTCGGCTTCGGCCCCGCGCTCGCCGCCGGGTTCCGCGACACCCAGGGGTACAGCCTCGTCGTCAACTTCGTCCTGTTCCCGCTCGCGTTCCTGTCGGGCGCGTTCTACCCGCTGTCGAACCTCCCCCCCGCGATCCGATGGCTCGGCTACCTGAACCCGCTCACCTACGGTATCGACGGGTTGCGGGGGATGCTCGTGGGAGCGGGCGCCGCGACGTACCCGCTCTGGCTCGACCTCGGAGCGGGCGCGGGCGCGGGCGCCGTCACCGTCCTGGTCGGCGCGTGGCTGTTCGACCGCGTCGAGGCCGCGTAGCGGTCGAGGAGCCCGGTTCGTCAGCTGTTCAGGCGGAAGGTACGCTGGCGGACCGCCGCACAGCTCGGACAGATGTGCTGGTAGGTGACCTCCGACCCGGACGTCGCCGCGGTCCATCGGCCGTCGTCGTCCTCGTAGCCGCACTCCGGACACCGCATGTCGAGGCGGCTCCGGAGGCGGTCGAGCGGGGTGGTCCCGGCGTTGCCGTCGAGTGCCATGTCTGTGACTCTTTCACAAGCACAGTTAATTATGATGTTACTCGGGTCACGAGTTCCCGTTCCGACGGAGCGGCGTCAGACGGACGCCTGACGCGGGTTTTTGTGGTTCGGGTTCCCACCGACGACCCGAGCCGCCGGCCGTCGCCGGAGGGCCGCGAACACATGATCGCCGACAGCCACGTTCCCATCGAGATCACCGTCGCGGAGGAGTGCGACGAGCGCCCGGCGGTCGAGTCGGGCACCCGGATCGACGTGGCGGTACGGGGGGAGATCTACCCGACCGCGGAGCTGGACGACGGCCGGTACGTCGCGTGGTGGTTCGAGGCCGACGAACCACCGGCGCTCGACTCCGACGTGACGACGGAGTGGGTCGCCGCCCCGACGCGGTTCCTCGCGGCGGCGACGCTCAGGGAGCTCTGGGAGGACCCCCGCGCGTTCGACGACCTCGCGGCGAGCGGGGACTGATACGGTCGGGCGTCCCCCGTCAGCCGGCCCCGAAGACAACGGACGACCGGCGGATCCGACCGACGATCACCGGTCCGCCGACGGCGGTGCAGGCCGCCCCCGCGACGCCGCCACCATGGACGCACGCCTCCCCGGGGACCGACGGCAGGACGAGGAGCGTCCCGACACCGAGGAGGACGATGCCGGCCACCAGCCGGTCCGCCACCGCCCGCCGGCGCTCCAGCTCCGCCCACCGCTCCCGGACCGCCTCGCGTTCGCGGTCCGTTACGCGCTCCACGACGATCGGGCGCACGATGTACTCACACGTATCGCTCGCGCCGGCGCTCGGAGTCCCAGATCAGCGTTACACCTCTCGGAAGTCCGGCTCGTCCGGAGCGGCACGAGGAGCCGGAACGACCGTCGGGCGAGGGTTCAGTCGTACGGATTGTTGTAACGATTTACCGGCGATCACTCGACCGGATCCGTGGCCGCCGGGAGAAGACTACACCGATCCGTCTCAGTCCCCGTCGCTCCAGCGCGCGTCGGCGAGCGTCCGCTGGACGGCCTCCTGACCGACGGCGGCCGCGAGCGTCTCGAACCCCTGTCGCTCGCTGGCGTCGCGGGCCTCGGCCACGAGCCGCGAGACGATGAACTCCGGCGTCGACCGTCCCAGACTCCCGAACCGGGGCTGGTAGTCCACCTCCAGTTCCAGGTCCGGGGTGAGCCCCTCGGCGAAGATCCCGTCCACCCGGGCGACGTCCGGGAGCGGTTCGAGGTCCTCCGCGAGGTGGGTGACGAACGTCCCGAGCGCCCCCCGCTCGACGGTCAGCGTGACGAGCCCGTGGAGCAGATCCGCGGCGCTCCCGGGCTCGGTGATCGCCTCGAACTCGTCGACGAGCATCAGCGTCGTTCCGCCCGAGGTGAGCGGGGGGACCACCGAGCGGAGCGTCGACTCGAGGACCCCCGCGTTGAACGAGGCGTGCCGGCGGTGGAACACGAGCCGATCCACCGCCGAGACCTGCGCTTCCTCGGCGGGAACCGGCAGTCCCATGTGGGCGAGCAACGCGACCCCCGCGAGGGTTTCCAGTAGCGTCGTCTTCCCGCCCGAGTTCGCCCCCGTCAGCACCGACACCCGGTCGCCCCTCGGGGCCTCGACGTCGAGCGTGTGGTCGCCGAGCCCGTAGTCGACCGGCTGGACGTCCCCGTCGCCGGCCGCGAGCCCGAGGTTCCGCGCCCCCCGGACGGCCAGCCGGTCGGTTCCCGCCGGAGCGAACTCGGGTCGGGAGAGGTCGAACGCGACGGCGAACCGGGCCAGCGACACCTGGAACGCGATGTCGTCGACGGCCTCGACCGCCCGGTCGACGTCCTCCCGGGCGGCCTCGACGTCGTCCTCGAGCCGTTCCCGCACCTCCGCCTCGCGCTCGTCGACACGTTCCCGAAGCGCCCCCGCGAGCCCCCGGAGCGTCTCGGTGACGAACGCGTCGGCGTCGGCCGCCTCCATCGGAAGCACCCCGCGGACGAGCTCGTCCCCGGCACCGGTCTCGCGGGCGAGGTACCGACGGACCGCGTCCCGGAACTCCGAGGCGTCGCGCGCGCTCCCCTGGACCGCCTCGAGGACGCCCGCCGGATCCGCTGCCAGGTCCTCGACCTCGCCCAGCGCGGTCCGGAGCCGGTCGAGTTCCTCGTCGGCGCCCTCGCCGACGCGGCCGTCCTCGCCGAGCGCACGGAGCGCGGTCGCCGCCGCCGCGAGCGCCTCACCGTCGAGCGAGTCGAGCGGCTCGAAGGGGCCCTCCCCGAGGTCGAGTTCCAGCAGCGCGAGCGCCGTCTCGACGGCCGCCACCTCGCCCGACCCGCCGTGGTCCTCGAACGCCGCCAGGACCGCCCCGCGGGTCGGGTCGTCGAGGCCCGTCCAGGCGTCGACGGCCGCCATCGTCTCGTCGAGCCGCGACTCGATGGCCTCGCGACCGGTCAGTGGCGTGAGCACGCGGAGCCGGTCGGCCGCGCGGTCGGTCACCGCGTAGGACTCGATCAGCGAGACGACGTCGCGGTAGACGGCACGGGCGTCCCGGGTCGCCAGCAGGTCCATCCCCTCGCCGCCGGCCACCCGCCGGAGGATACGAGTGGCCCGGCCGCGCGAGAGGCCGGCGTCGGCGAGCGTCCGCGAATCCACGGTCTCGATGGCCTCGATGGCCCGCTCCTCCCCGAGCGACTCGCGGAGCAGTTCGGCGGTCTTCGGCCCGACGCCCCAGTAGTCCTCCAGTTCCATCTGCAGGGACCTCACCCGGAGGGGTACTCAACCATGCGGTCTCCCGAGCCTTACTGAAGCCCTCATACTCTGACAGAATTGGTCTGCTGAATACAGAGGATCTATTCGGCATTGGCTTCCCTGAGCACCGGTATCTATTATAAAAATAATGAAATTTGATACGTTTGATGCTGGTTGTTGTAAACCGCCTATCCGCTGCGGAGGGAAGGGAGGACCGATTTGAGGAGTTCTTCAACGAAAGGGCGACACTCGTAGATGATCCCCCTGGATGTGACAGCGTTGAATTCGAACCCTCGCGCCACCTTATCGGTGGGAGAACTCTATGTCTCCGTCTGGGCCGACTTCAACGGTGGTATCGATGAGCTCCAAGAGTGTATTGATGGTTTCCTGATCGTGGGCGGTCGGGTCGAGATGGTAGTGAACCACGCCACTGTGCTCCGCTAGGTGTTGGGAGAAGACGTGTAAAAACCGAAAGAGGCGTCGGAGGTCCGAGTACTGGAGTAATGGGGTGATCGAATCAAAACACACTACCGGCCGTGTGTCCGTATCGACCCACTTGCCGAGCACCGTATTCACCGCAATCCCCAGGCCCGTTAGATCCCGGGGATCGGACACGGTCTCAATTTGGACCGAGTGGCCATCCAGCACCGATTCGGAGCTCCTTCCGAGGTGGGTTTGCCCACCGACATCGATCATCCCGATCTGATCGGGAAGCTCCGCCTCAGGATGCTGCTGCCAGCCACGGAGCTTATCGTCGACAGATCGCGTGACCGTTATCCAGAGGATAGCATCAGGCTGTGCCTCCGCCACCAAGTCGATACAAACGGGATCCACTGGTGCGTGAAGCGCAGCGCCTAACAGCAGGATGTCCCCGGCCCCACCGTTCTGCGACGACAGCAGCTCTGCACCCGCGGTCTCGCACCCCTCATCGGCGCCCATTTGTGTGCTCCGTACTACGTCGCCAGATCATTTCGCAGCGTCAGTCTCCCGTTCCTCCGGCATTTCGTCTCCTGAGATCCGAGATAAATTGCTCGTGAAATCCTCGTCGGGACCTAACTCCTCCCGGAGCAGGCTATACAATCCTATGGAGATGACGAGTGCAGCAAAGCCGTGGACGCCATGGATGAACTCCACGGCTAGGAGGAACACGACGGGAGCGGTAAGGACGAAGATGAACAACCCGACGGCGATGATTTTGAAAAAGCGGGTGTAGTGGACGACGATGGTATCTACATACAAGAGATAGGCACCGACGATAGCGCCTAGCCCACCCGAGAGCAGAACTATCCCCCAGAGCAGCGATTCTATTAGGGTATAACCATCAAATATCGTGAGCACGGCAGTAGGGGGCTCCAGCGCTAGGAGCCCGAGGCTCATACTACTCATTCTGCGGTCGCCTCCGTCTTAGGCACCCTGAGGTACCGGTAGTGAATCCGGACCATCAGCCCCATAAACACGGCTACGAGAGCAAACGTCAGCGATTCGACTGCGAGCACATAGGTCGGGACCTCCCCCCAAACGGCAAGACTGGCATGATAGACGGTGAACGCACCCATGAAGAGGATGAGGACGACCAACGCGTCACCGAACGGGGCGCCTCGAAAGGAGAGCCACGTCAGTACTGCTAAAACAAACCCAGCGCCCCCGGTACTAACAGCGATCACGATCCCGAGCATCTCCATATCGACCATAGCGGGGATGTTAACAGGATTCTATAAAAGCCATCGACTGGATCAACTGTCGATCTTATAGATTCATTCAATTGGGGCGATCACGTCCCGAGTGTAGGTAGGGTCCGATCCGCGAAAGCGAGCCGTGGACGATACTGCTCTATTGAAAATGGAAGACAGCGGCCGGATCACTTCGTAATGAGTACGAAGAGATGAGGTCGAGAAGGCGATTATGGGCGTCGCGCTGCTCGACCTCGTTGAGAAGGGACTACGTGTAGCTAAACAAGCGTTGGGGAATCGAACGGGGAAGCCCGAGTCAGGCGGGCTTC
>PXRQ01000092.1 GCA_003022005.1 Halobacteriales archaeon QS_5_70_15 | reverse complement strand
GCGGACGTGGCCCTTCGAGGAGGACATCTTCTCGCCCTCCAGCAGGCCCAGCCCTAGGCCCGTGATGCCCTCGGGCCAGTCGTCCTCCCCGAACAGCTCGGCGTGGTGGTACAGGTAGAACGTGAGGTGGTTACTGATGAGGTCCTCCGCCGAGCAGCGGTAGTCGACGGGGTACCAGTAGTCGAACTCCTCGCGCATCTCGACGGCGCGCTCGTCGGGGTCCTCGACGTCGACCTCGACGCCCTCGGGGGCGTCCTCGCCGTCGGGACCGTAGAACAGCGCGTCGAAGAACTCGCGGTCCAGGTCCTCCGGCGGGACGTCCCGGACGTGTGGCGCGACCGTGTAGTACGCCATGTAGACGGTCGAGTCCGAGAGGGGCTCGATGACGAACTCCTCGTCCCACGGCAGCCGGGTGCCCAGCCCGAAGTTGCGGATGCACGGCCACTCCTCCAGCCAGTCGATGGTGTGGCCGTACTGCTCGCGGGTGTTCTCCGGGACGGCGTCCAGCCGCTGGACCGCCCGGCGGGTCTTCGCCCGCCAGTCCTCGTCGTTGTACCGCAGGAACCACGTCTCCTGTTCGGCCACCTCGACGTCGCCGCCACACCGGCAGACCACCTCCTCGGTGAACTCGTACATCGCCCCGAAGTGGCCGGCGTCGCGGTGATGCTCGCGGAACCGCTCGCGGACGTCCTCGACGACCTCGCCGGCGAACTCGCCGTAGCTCTCCAGCAGCCGCCCGGCGTGGAACTCGTCCTGGTACAGGTCCTCGGTCACCGCGTGCAGCTCGGGGTCGTCGGACGAGTCGACGCCGGCGGCCTGCACGGCGTCGCGGGCGGGCACCTCGCCGTACCCCTCCAGTTCGAGGACGGGCACCGGCTCGATGGCACGGACGGCGTCGGCGTCGAGGCCGTACTCCGCGGCGACGTCGTCGGCGCGCTCGCTGGCCTCCTGCAGAGCGAGGTAGTCGTCCGGCGAGTGGGCGGGCACGGACATCACGACGCCGGTGGCGTTCTCGATGTCGACGAACGTCGCCGGCAGGACGAGGACCGACTCGCCGGTGACGGGGTTGTCGACGCGCTCGCCGACCAGCTCCCGGCCGGCGACGTGCTCGTGGACCGCGACCTCCCGGTCCTGTAGCTCGAACTTCTCGGCGGCGGCCGCCGAGACGACCCAGGACTCCCCGTCGACGGTCGCCCGGACGTACTCTCCGTCCGGGTTCACGAACGCGTTGGTGACCCCCCGGACCGTCTCCGGGCGCAGCGTCGCCATCGGGAAGACGGTGCCGTCGTCGGCCTCGAACCGGACGAGCGTGAACTCCTGGAACTCCGCGTTCTCGCCCTCCAGCAGGTCGTGGGTGGTGACCGGCTGGTCCTCGTTGGTGCAGTAGTTCACCGGGTGCAGCCCTCGCTCCAGCAGGCCGCGCTCGCGCAGGGTCTCGTACTGCCAGGTGACGAACTTCGAGTAGCGCTCGTCGTTGGTGGTGAACTCCCGGCGCCAGTCGATGGACAGCCCGAGGTCCTCCATCCCGCGCTTGTACGAGCAGTCGGCCTCCTCGATGAAGTAGCGGGCGTACCCCATCGGCGTCTCCAGGCTCTCGAGGTCGCTCTCGGGGACGCCGAACGCCTGCTGGAGGCTCTCCATCTGGGCCTCGTCGCCCTCTCTCAGGCGCTCGACGGCGCCGACGATGGGCGTGCCCGTGACGTGCCACGCGATGGGAAACAGGACGTTGTCGCCCTGTAGCCGGCGGAACCGGGCGTACACGTCCGGCACGGTGTACGTGCGGGCGTGGCCGATGTGCATCCCGCCGCTGGGGTAGGGGTACGGGACGGTGACGAACGTCGCGTCATCCCGGTCGTCGGGGTCGGCCTCGTACCGGCCCTCCTCTGCCCAGCGGGAGCGCCAGCGCTCCTCGACGGCGGCCGGGTCGTACTCCATGCTCGACCTCTCGCTCCCGGTCCTCAAAAGGGCTGTCGACTGACTGGCCCGGCTGTCGGTCGCAAGCTTCGTGTGCCGTGGCGCCTGTCGGGGACCATGGGCGAACTGGCGACGGCGTTCGGTCGGGCCCTGGACGGGATAGTCTGACGCCACCTTTTAAACCTATCCCCCCGATACGTCGCCCATGGACCGGAGCGAACCCCAGGAGATCACGTCGCTCGTCGGCCGCGAGGTCTACTCGAACAACGGCGTCTTCGTCGGCGAGGTCGAGGACCTCAGGCTGGACATCGAACAGGAGGTCGTCACCGGCCTCGCGATGACGGAGCTCAACTACGACCTCTTCGAGGACCGCGCCGCGGGCGCGCGCGGCGCCATCGTGCCCTATCGGTGGGTTCGCTCGGTCGGCGACGTCGTGCTCGTCAACGACATCGTCGAACGGATGCGGAGCGAGGCGGCCGAGGACGGCGAGATCGACTGACCGGGGACCGGACGACCCGATCGTTCTCGAGCTGTTCCGGGCGGTGAGCGGTCCAGCCACCGCCCCGACCGACGGCGAACGTCGCCGTGAGCAGGTCGCGGGCGACGCCCATGCCGTGGGGAAGGGTCGAGGTGTAGAGCTCCGCGCTACTCGCCCTGCCTACTGGCCGTTCGCCGACTCCCCGCCCTCGACGCCCATCGCCGCGAAGAGCTTCGTCCGGACCGCGTTCTCCGTGAGGTCGAGCAGCGTGTCCCGCTTGCCCTCGCTCGACTCCAGCCCGGTGAAGATGCCGAGCGGGATCTCGGCGGTCGCCTCGGTGGAGTGGCCGACGACCTCGCCCATCCCCCCGAACGCGTCCTGGAGGACGTTCCCGATGTCCATCCGGATGTCCTTCGAGCGGGCGACGAGGTGGATGGTGTTGTCGGCGATGGCGAACACCGCGGTCGTCGTGACCCCCTCGAGGTTCAGTAGCTGCTTGGCGGCCTGCGAGAGGGCGTCCCTGTCGCGGATGAAGCCGGCGTTCGAGACGAGGTGCGAGCCCTTCACCGTGCGGTTCTGGATGGCCTCGGCGAGCACGTCCAGCGTCTCGGGGGAGAGCGAGGGCGACTCCACCTGCTCGAGCGTGTCGTGGTCGGTGAACGGGTAGAGGTACGCCGCGGCGGTCAGGTCGGCCGGAGTGGTGTCCCGCTTGAAATCGAGCGTCTCGGCCCGGATGCCGTAGAGCAGCGCCGTCGCCACCTCCTCCGGGAGGTTCAGATCGAACTCCTGGATGTACTTCGTCATGATCGTCGAGGTCGAGGAGACGTTCGGGCGGACGTCCATGAACCCGGCGTCGAACTCCAGGTCCGGCTCGTAGTGGTCGATGAACACGTCCGGGTCCCGTGGGAGGGTGTACTCGGAGGCCTTCGCGTAGTCGACGAGCGCGAGCGTGTCGTACTCCTCGAGCTCACCCTCCTCCAGCGGCGAGAGCTCGATCCCGAGGAGGTTGACGAACGCGCGGTTCTCCTGGTGGCCGATCTCCCCCTCGTAGAGGATGTGGGTGTGGACGCCGAGCGACTCGGCGATGGCCTGGAGCGCCACGGCGGAGGCGATCGAGTCCGGGTCCGGCGAGCGGTGGGCGACCACCGCGAGGGTGTCCCCGCCCGTCAGGATGTCCTGGAGCTGTTTGGCCTTGTACTCGAGCTCGCCGGTCTCGAGCGCCCGCAGCGCCGAGTCGGCGATCACCGCGGAGGGATTGATGACGACGTCAACCCCCAGCTCGGTGAGCTCGTCGGCCGTGACGGGGTCCGACGCGCGGACGATGATGAACTGGTCGCCGCCGCGCTGGCGGATGTTCCGGACGGCGGCCTTGTTCGCCTCGAAATCGGAGGAGAGCACCAGCAGGACGTCCCGCTCCGAGACCATGTCGGCGACCCCCTCCTCGGAGATGTCCGCGGTCCGGGCGTCGAGGTCCTGATCGCGGAGCGCCTCGACGCGGCCCTCGTCGCGGTCGAGGATGAGGACGTCCTTCCCCTCGTCCTCGAGCTCCTCGGCGACCGCGTACCCGACGCTCCCGCACCCGAGAATCGCGTAGGTGGACATCGAGGCCATCGTCATGACGCTGCTCATTGGCGTCGGGTGAGTCGGGGTGCTACAAAAACCTCCGTACTTCGGCCACGGACCGGCCGCGTGGGTCCCGCGATCCGGGGGAGGCTGGGGCGGTGGTCGCGGCCGACCGGGCGTCGGTCGCGACTCGTCGGAGAGCGGGTCGACCGGTCACGGCCGTACCGGCCCCCCTGCTGGACCCTGCGGCCGCCGTACGGAGTTAAGTGTCTCGACCGGCTACCGTGAAGCGTGTACCGCGCGAGCGACGAGGTCGAACACGAGGCGTGGCTGGCGAGGCTCGACCGGGCGGCCGACCGGCTCGACCTCGGGAGCGACGCCCGCTCCCGCGCCACGGACCTCTTCCTCTCGGAGCTCCCGGAGGCCGACCGCTCGAAGCGGGCGACGCTGGCCGCGGCGCTCTACGTCGGCTGTCTCGTCGCCGGCGAGCGCAGGACCCAGCGCGAGGTGGCCGACGCCGTCGGCGTCTCGCGGCTCACCGTCCAGGGCCGGTGGAAGGACCTGATGGAGACGGCGGGACTCGAACCCCCGTCGTGGTGAGCGGGCGACCGTCCCGTCGGTGGACGGCCGGGGCGCGTCGGGGATCCGGGAGACGCGTCGTGCGGACGGCCGCGACGACCTGCCGGCGAGCGCCGACCCGGTCCGGGCACCTGCGGATGGAAGGCGGCGACCGTCCGTATCAGTGATCGGCGGGGCGTCGGCCCTCGTGACCCGGCGTGCGGTTCCCGTGTTCGTCGATATCGCCGTTGACGATCCGCGTCGAGGAGATGATCTCGCCGTCCTCGGCGTAGACGTGGTCGACGACCTCCACCTCGAGGGGTTCGAGCCCCTTCTCGCGGCGCTCGTCGTTCACCATCCCCGCCCCGCGCTCGGTCTCGGGCGAGACGATGAGCACGTCGAACCCCGGCTCCGTGGCGACGCCGGTCGGCTCGTGGAGCTTCCGGATCTCGTAGCTTCGGCCGTACTCCTCCGCGTACCGCTCGAGCTCCGCCTCGACGTCCTCGTGGCGGTCCTCGTAGCTCCGGACGAACCGGTCGACGTTCCTGGTCTTCGGAGCGAGCTCGTCGCTGGTGAGGCCGACGGTCACGTCGCCCAGCTCGAACGCCCGCTCGAGTAGCGCGCGGTGGCCGTCGTGCACCGGGTCGAACGTCCCGCCCAGCACCACCTGCATAGCCCGCCCCACGGAGTCGCGTCGCTTAGTCGCTTCGGCTCGACTGTCGGGGACTCGCGAGGAACGACGGCCGGGCGAACGCGTCCCCGGTCGGCCTACGCCGAGCCGGGAAGGCGGAGCGATTCACACAGCGCGTCGAGCCCGGACTCCTCGTGCAGCCGGCGCTGCCGGGTCGCGCCGCCCTCCCGGTCGAGAACGTCGAGAACGCCGTCGACGCCGAGCCGGTCGGCCTCGCGCTCGATCACCTCCTCCAGCGGCACTGTCCCCTCCCCGTCCCGCCGGAGGAACAAGGCCTCCCTGCCGTGCCGGACCGCCCGCCACTTGTTCTCGTCGAGCACCTCCCGGCGGGGCTGAGGGATCGTCTCGCCGTCCTCGTACCGCTCGGCGAGGTCGTGCACGAGCGCGTGGACGTACTCGACGAACGCCAGGGTCGTCTCGGGGTCCGCCTGCCCGTCCGGCGCCCGGACCTCGACGGTCCCGTGGCCGGAGTGGGGTCGGACGTCGTACCAGAGCTCGCCGCGGTCCTCGATCGAGCCGGTCTCGACGAGCCTCCGCTCCAGGTCGGCGTACCCCTCGAAGGAGTCGAACGTCGTCGGCATCCCCGTGTTCGGCAGCCCCTCGAAGATCTTCGCCCTGGCCGATTCGAGCCCGGTGTCGAACCGGCACCAGTACGGCGAGTTCGCCGACAGCGCGAGCAGCACCGGACAGTGCCAGCGGACGGCGTTGGCGATCCACGTGGCCTTGTCCGGGTCGTCGACCCCCACGTGGACGTGCAGACCGGCGGTCGTGTTGCGGTGCTGCGGGTACTGGATGCGCTCTAACTGCGAGCGGTAGCGGGGCTTCTCGGCGTGCTCGAGCTCCCGCCAGTCCGCCGCCGGGTGGAGGCCCGCACCGGCGATGCCGTAGCCGTGCTCGGCGGCGTGCTCGACGAGCGCCTCGCGGGCCGCGTACACCCCCTCCTCGGCCGCCGCGAGCGAGTCGGCCGTCGGGATCTGCGTCTCGATGACGAACTTGAACAGTTCGTGGTCGAGCCGTCCCTCGAGGACGTCGGGCGGGTCGGCCTCGTAGACGAGCGTGTCCGTCCCGGAGAGGGGCCGTCCGTCGGCGTCGACCACGAAGAACTCCTCCTCGACGCCGACTGTTCCCATCCGGTCGAACGCGCCGGCCGACCCGAGTTCCTCCATGCCGACCACCTCTGACTCCCGCCCGCTAAAACGTTCCCATCGCACGGTCGGGCCGCCCGACCACTCCCCAGTCGCTCGCGGTCCTCTCCGGTCACCGCTCGCCGTTCCGGGACGCGTCCCCGGGTGGCGTTCCCTCCGCGCTACAGCGGCCGCGCGACTACCCCGAGGTGGTCCTCGTGGAACCCGTCCAGCCGCTCCGTTTCGAGCACCTCGTACCCCTCTTCGAGCCGGTCGAGGGTTCGCTCGAAGACGGCGCCCGGGTCGGCGGTCACGTCCTCGCTCCTCGCCTTGATCGCGAGGAGGAGCCGACCGTCCTCGCGGAGGAACCGCCGGTTCGCCAGCGCTACCTCGGCCTGCCCCCGCGTGGCGACGTCCTGGACCACGGCGTCGACTGGTTCGACCACGTGCGCGTACGTCTCCGGCCGGCGGGCGTCCTTCAGGAGCGGGAGGAGGCTGTCGCGGGGCTCGCAGGCGTCGAGCAGGTCCCTCGCCGGCCGGGCGGCGAACTCGACGGCGTACGTGGGCCCGGAGAAGTCGGCGACGTGCGAGACGGTCGTCCCGCTGGCCGCGCCGAGGTAGAGCACCGTCTCCCCACCAGCGAGTCCGGTGTCAGTCCCGCGTTCGAGCATGGCCCCGAGCTTCGACCGGCGCGGGTCCCACGCCCGCCACTCGCCGTCAGTCGGTTCGCCGTAGACCGGCTCCCCCCGGGTTGCGAGCCGCTCCCGGCCGTCGAACTCGCGTCGGGCGACCCCCTCGGGGAGCGCGTGGCTCACGCCCCGTCACCCCCCGCCCCGCCGTCGGTGTCGTCCGCACTACCCGCCTTCCGGGCCCGGATCGTCCCGATGCGCTCGCGCAACTCCCCGTCCAGTTCGGGTTTCCGCTCGCCGGAGTAGTGATCGACCCGTGCGGCGATTGCGAGCTTCCCCGCGACCGCCCGCGCCGCCGACCCCCGGTCGTCGGGGTGGGTCCCGCGGACCGCGTCGTGCGTGTAGATGACGCCGTGTTTCGGCGACGGCGCGTGCCCCCGGAGGTGGGCGAACAGCGCCTCCTCCGCGCCGAGCACCTGGACGGTGCCGCTGGGCTGTTTCGCCAGCGACTCCAGCCCACCGGCGAGGGCGATCAGCCGCGCGGCGAGGACCGCCCCGGCCATCGCCGAGAGGTTCGGTGCGCCCTCCGGTGCGGTCCGCTCGACCGCCGCTCGGAGCGCGGCGGCTTCATCGTCCAGATCGGTGACCCGGGCGGCCAGCGACCGGAGCGGCTCCGGGGCGTCCTCGCGGTCGGCCACCTCCCGGGCGCCCCCGACCCCCTCGCCGACGTCCTCCAGCAAACTCCCGGCCCACTCCGCGACCCGCTCGGCCAGTTCGTTCGCCACGCGGTCGCAGTCGTCCATCGCCCGGACCGCGTGCATCAGCTGTCGATCGTCCGCTCGCTCGCGCTCGCGGACGGCCTCGCGGGTCGCCCGGACGGTCGCCTCCCGCAGTCGGTCGTAGTAGTCCGCCTCGCTCCCCACGAACCCGGACTCGACGGCGAGTCGCGGCCAGTCGGCGGGCGAGTCCGCCCCGCCCTCCCGTATCCGGGCGGCCGCCACCTCCGTGTCGCCGGGGTCGATCCCGGCGAACCAGCCGTCGACGGCCGTCCCGCTCTCGTCGCCCTCGTCGGTCATACCCGGCGTTCCGGGCGGCGGCCGAAAAGGTGCGCGGTCGACCCGGGCTCTCAGCCCTCGAAGCAGGCCACCGGGATCCAGCCTCCCGGGGTCGGCGTCGGCGTCCCCGAGGGGGGCTCGCCGACGTCCCGCTCGGCCCGGTAGAGCCCGCGGTCGGTCAGGCGATAGGTGACCGGGATCCGGGCGCCGTCACCGTGGACGACCGTCGCGGTGGCCGTCCCGGTCGCACGGCCCTGTGTCCAGGTGTTCGTCCGCGAGACGAGGTCGACGACCCACGCCCCGTCCCGACGCTCGACGGACACCTCGGCGACGAGCACGTTCACCTTCGTCGAGTCCTCGCGGAGCGCGTCGTTGCGGGCGTACGCCGACTCGAACGCGGCGACGTACCGCTCGACGGACGACCGGTTCCACTCCGACGGCGGATCGGGGAACTCGCTCGGCTCGACGTCGTCGCGGAACGGGTCGACGGTCCGCCGCTCGACGGCCTCGCACTCCCCCGGAGTCGGGGTAGCCGTCGGGGTCGGCGTCCCGGCGGCCGTGTCCGTCGGGGGGCTCACGGGCGTCAGCGTCGACGTTCCGGTCCCGTCACCGCCGCTCCCGGGCGCGGCGATACACCCCGCGAGGACGAGCAGCCCCGCGAGGAGGGCGATCAGGAGGGCACTGCGAGGGCGTTCCATACCGCGGGTTCCCGTGTCGGGTGTAAGTGCCTTGAGGAGGGACAAACGCGCCTCTAACCCATCGCCTCGAACGGCTCCTCGCAGTCGGTGCAGTAGTGGATCGACCGGCAGCGCGACGGCCCCTTCGGGTGCTCGCGCTCGGTGTCGGTTCCCCCGCAGTACGGACACCGCTCGGGGGGGCTCGCCCCGCCCGCGTCGACGCTCGGGTCCGTCCGTCTCATACCGACACCCCGAACTCCCGCAGCGACTCCCGGCCGGCGTCGGTGACCATCTCGACGGTCCAGGGGGGCGACCAGACGAGTTCCACCTCGGCGGAGTCGACGCCCTCGACGCTCCTCGCAGCCCGCTCGACGTCCGAGAGGAGGTAGTCCCGCGCCGGACAGCCCGTGTAGGTGAGCGTGAACCGGACCGTGGCGTGCCCGTCCTCGACCTCGATCCCGTAGACCAGCCCGAGGTCGACGACCGAGACGGGCATCTCGGGGTCCTCTACCTGCCGGATCGCGTCCCAGACGCGGGCCTCCACACCGGTCGCCCCCTCGCCCGTCTTCGGGCAGGACTCGCGGGGGTCGCCCGCCTCGTACGAGGTGTGCGTGCAGTACTCCGGTCCCTCGTCCTCCCGCTCCGGCTCCCCGTCGTCCCGCGCCGGTCCCTCGTCCTCCCGCCGGGGTTCCGGCCCGCCCGATCCGAACTCAGACATCGGCGTCCACCTCGTCGGGGTCGGCCATCAGCCGCGGCGCCTCCGAGCGGTCGAGCAGCCGGTAGGTGTAGGTCATCTCGCGGTGCTGGCGCTCCCAGTCCTCCGTGTGCGTGCCGTCCCGTCCCAGGGCACCGGGGAGCGCGAGATCGGGGTCCTCCTCGGGTGCGAGCGGGAACCGGAGCCCGAGCCCCTCGAGGAACCCGCCCACGACTCTCAGCCAGTCCTCGCGGAGCGCCGTCAGGGGGCGCGTCCTGACCCCCAGGTCGACGATGCGCTCCTCCGCGTCCGTCGGGACGAACAGCGTCAGCGCGTGGGGGAACAGCCGGTCGAGCGCGGTCTGGACTCGCCGGCGGGCCTCGCGGTCCTCGGACAGCCGCTCGAGCCACGACTGTGCGTGGTCGCGGTGGTAGGACTCCTCGGCGATGACCTTCCCCACGCGGTCGGCGATCCGGGGGTACGAGGAGTCCTCCAGCGACTCGAGGAGCAGGTGCTCGTAGGTGTCGTAGAGGTAGGCCCGGACGAGCAGGTCCGCCCAGTCGCCCTCGGGGAACGACAGTTCGACCAGCGTCGCGTGCCGGAACTCCTCGGGCGGACGCTCCCAGATCAGTTCGGGCTCGGTGTAGCCGAAGTCCTCCAGGAGATCGTACCAGAGTCGCGCGTGGCCGAGTTCGTCCCCCGCGACGTTGGCGACGGAGACGTCGGCCTCCAGCGTCGGCCCGCGGACCTGCCAGTCGGTGTAGCGGTCGGCGAGGACGTACTCGTCGTCGGCCATCGCGAACAGGAGCGACTCGACCGCCGCCCGCTCGTCGGGTGCGAGGTCGTCCGGCCCGCCGAGCGTACCGGCGCTCACGAGTCACCACCCGACCCGCTCGACGCCGCCTGCCGGTCCCGCTCGGCCTCGGCGGCCTCCTGCTCGCGCTGGGAGTCGGCGATCTCCTCGGCGAACGTCTCGTCGGTGCTGTAGTTCGTCGCCCAGCGGTACTCCTTCTGGGTGGTCCCGCCCATCGCGACCCGCTCGTCGTCCGCGTCGACCTCCGAGATCTCCGATTTCGGGACGACCCACAGGGAGGTCGCCGGCTTGCGGCGCGCGTGCATCACCTGGGCGAACTGCTCGGCGAGCTCCCTGTTGGGGGCGTGGACGTTCCCGGCGTGGACGTGGTAGTCCTTGCGCTTCTCCTGGCGAAAGACCTCCCAGATCATCAGTCCCCCCCCGCGGCCGCCGCCCCGGCCGGCGCGGCCGCGTCGTCCTCGATGGCCTCCCGGACCCACTCGACGGCCTCCTGTGCCCGCCGGCGTTTGGCGATCTGCCCCTTTCCGGTCGGGAACTCGTTTCGCGCGACCGTGAAGAACTCGTCCCAGTCGAGGTCCTCCTCGTACACCTCGTAGCGGTCCTCGTCCTCGTGGTACTCGACCCGCGGGTACTCGGGGGGTTCGAGCCCGTACTTGCGCGCCTTCGGGAGGTAGGCGTTGAGGAAGGCGTCCCGGAGTTCGTCGTTGGACATGGTCTTGAGCCCCACGGCCATCGAGAGGTCGGTGTGCGTCGAGCGGTCGTCGGTCGGTCCGAAGAACTGGAGGATGCGGGGCCACCACTTCCCGAAGGCCGCCTGGAGCCGCTCGCGGTCCCGTCGCGTCCCGGTCGCCAGTTCGCGGAGGATGTCCTCGCCGTGCTTGATGTGGAACCCCTCCTCGAAGCAGATCTTGTCGAGCGCGTGGGCGTACGGCTCCCAGGAGGTCCGCTTCAGGCTCGCCTGGCGGCGCATCGCCGCCCCGTCGACGAAGAACATGATCATCGGCAGCTCGTACCAGTCGTCAAGCGGGTAGTGGAAACAGTTGAGGAACTTCCCCTCCCCCGCGGCGAGTTCCGCGAGCATCTCCTCGCGGGTCTTCACGCCGAGGTTCTCCGCGGCCCGGTACAGGAGCTGCGCGTGGCCCACCTCGTCCTGGACCTGCGCGCTCACGGCGAGCTTCCGGTCGAGGCTCGGGGCCTGCCGGACGAACGGGCGCTCGACGTACGCGCCCATGATCTCGCTGTTGGCGTGGAACTGGATCATCCGGGTGGCCGCCTCCCGGTACTCCCGCGGCATGTCGTCGGCCGGACCGAACTCCCGCGGCCCCGCCCGTCGTTTCGCCGTGTCTATGTCCATCGTTCCTGCAGGTTTCGGGCGGACACGCAAACCGGTTGACCCGGCCATAGCGGGGTTTCAAGTGCGTGTGTCCCGTTCACACGGGGTATGATCGCGGAGTGTCTCGTCGTCGAGTTTCGGGTCACCGGCGACGACTGTCCGCTCGCGGAGGCGACCCGCGCGACGGGCGCCACCGCCGACGCGAACCCGCCGCTGCTGCGGTCGGACGGCTACACCCTGCTGCACGTCACGGCGTCGGACCCGGCGGTCGGCGAGCACCTCGACGATGACGACCGGGTCAGGTACCTCCACGGCGCGGCCGCGGACGGCCGACACAGCTATCGCTGTCTCTCGAAGGCCCGGTGTGTGGTCCACCGGCTGGTCGACGCCGGCTTCCTCGTCGACTCCGTCCACCACCGCGCCGGGACCGAACGGTACGTCGGCGCGGTCGTCGGACACGACGTCCTCCAGAGGGTCCTCGGGGCCGCCGGGGAGACCGTCGGCGTCTCCATCGAGCGCATCTCACCGCTCGGCGACGAGGGCGACGAACCGGTGGGTCGGCGGTGGGAGCTCACCCCCGCACAGGAGGAGGCCGTCGAGACCGCCTACCGGATGGGGTACTTCGCGGTCCCGAGGGACGCGACCGCGAGCGAGGCCGCCGACCGGATCGGCATCTCGAAGTCCGCGTTCTTCGGTCACGTCTACGGCACCGACGAGGAGTGATACGGTCGTACGGAGCCCTCTATCAGCGATGACCGATCCGGGCGGGTAATCG
>PXRQ01000091.1 GCA_003022005.1 Halobacteriales archaeon QS_5_70_15 | reverse complement strand
CGGTCGTCGAGGACGAACTCGCCGAGTTCGACCCGTGGCAGGCGTTCGCCGCGGTGCTCGGGAAGGCCACGGGCGTGAAGGGCGACAACCGCGTCCACGGCTGGGTCGTCGCGGTCCGGTCGGTCGAGTCCCGCGACGGGATGACCGCCCGGGCACAGGAGCTACCCTGGGAGGTCCTCCAGCGCATCCAGTCGCGGATCACGGGGACGAACCCGAACGTCTCGCGCGTGGTCTACGACGTGACGCACAAGCCGCCGGCGACCATCGAGTACGAGTGACGGGACCGCCCGCCGGTTCGGCGGGCGAGGCACAGCGTGGAACGGTGGGCGGCCGGTCGTCGCCCGACGGAGAACCGACAAGCATGAAGGCAGTCATCGCCGGCCCCGACGGGGACGGCCTCGGAGACGCATTAGAATCGCAGGGTGTCGACGTCGAGTACGCGGCCGGGACGGCCGCACGGCCCGACCTGGAGGAGGCGGGCATCCACGACGCGGACCTGCTGGTGATAACCGACGCGGAACTGGCCACCTCCATCCCGGTCGGGAGGGACCTCAACCCGGACGCGCGGGTCGTGGTCTACGCACGCGAGAGCCTCCCGGAGTTCGCGCGGGGCCAGGCCGGCCACATCGTGGATCCGGCCCTGCTCGACGCGGAGACGGTCGCCGAGGAACTGGTGTAGCGGACTCGTACCGCCCGAGAACCGGCAAAGCTCTCGAAGATTTGGGTCGCCTTTGGGAAATCGTTCGTACCCGTTCCGTCCCTCGGTTCTCCCGTATGGTAGACACCACCAGCAGTCGACGTACCGTGCTGAAAGGTATCGGCGCCGGAACCGCGGCGCTCGTCGGTGGCGCCGGCATCGCCAGCGCGGACCCGCCGAGCGAGGGCAACACGATCGTCGACGCCGCCGTTGCGGCGGACGGATTCGACGTTCTGGTGGCTGCCGTGCAGGAGGCCGGGCTCGTTGACGCCCTCAGCGGCAATCGCCAGCTGACCGTATTCGCCCCGACGGACGCCGCGTTCAACGCCGCGGGGATCACCGTGGACAACGTCGACGAGGTTGACGACGAATTCCTCCTGAACGTCCTCACGTATCACGTCTCGCCGGGGCGGCGGGACGCGGAGTCCGTCACCGCCTCCGACGAACTGCCCACGCTGAACGGGGCACTTATCGATGTCGACGGCACGACCTTGAACGACGGCCAGGCCGAAATCGTCGCCACGAACATCGAGGCGTCGAACGGTATCATACACGTCATCGACGGCGTGCTGCTCCCCTGAGCCGCTCGGTTTCTGGTTTCGGTCGTCAGGACGCGTCCCGCCAGTGCAAGGCATGATCCGCCCGACATCGCCCTGAGCCCCCGATCCCGCAGGATGCCGGGGTCTCCGGCCGTTCTCCCTCCCGAGTCGCGACGACCAGAACCGTTAGGTGTGTGGCACGACTCGACGCGTTCGATGGAGGCGGTCCTCTGGCAGGTGCTCGCGGGGACCCGGGGGGGACCCAACCGGGGCCGCCTCCTCCGCGCGGTCGACGAGCGGCCGCGAAACGCGAACCAGCTCGCCGAGGCGCTGGACCTGGACTACAAGACGGTCAGACACCACCTCGAGGTGCTCAAGGGGAACGGCGTCGTCGAGTCGACCGACTACGACTACGGGGCGGTCTACCTGCCGACCGACCGCGCGCGGCAGCACTGGGACACGGTCGAGGCAGTGCTCTTGGAGATGCAGGAGATGGACGCGTGACCCCCGCTCGCCGCGACGAGGACGCCCGAAGCTACTTGCGGGAGAACGTCGGACTCCCGGCGACGAGGGGGTGTCGGTCGTGAGCCTGGTCGTCGACCTCGCGCGGGTCTCCGCGGGGCTGAACGTCCTGCTCCTGCTCTCTATCGGCTACGTGTGGGCCGAAAGCTACCGGCAGATCCGTTCGAGACACACGTTCGTGACGTTCCCGTTCGCGCTGTTCCTGCTCGCGGAGAACGCGCTGGCGCTCTACTACTACCTGACGAGTGCCGCGCTGCCGGCCGCGGCGATGCGGGCGATGATGACGCTCTCGGCCTGGAGACGGTCGGCCTGGCGCTGCTGGCGTACGTCACCTGGGAGTAGCGGCCCGCGCCGGAGTCCCGCCCTCGATCCGCTCGCCGAGTTCGGCGAGCCGGACCGACCCGCTCCGGACGAACGGCACCCCGTGACCCATCGCGAGCACGTCGACCGCGGGCGACCGGTCGGCGAAGTCGTGGATGCTATCGTGGACCGTGTCGGTGTCGTACGAGAGCATCCACGACGAGGGGACGAGTCGACCGTCGCGCTCGCAGACGAGGTCGCCGACGAACGCCGCGTCGAGGTCGTACGAGACGAACGCGGTGTGCCCCGGGGTGTGCCCGGGGGTGTGGTAGGCGACGAACGAGCCGACCTCGTCTCCGTCCGCGACGAGCGTGGGCTCGCTCCCCGGACGTCTGGCGAAGGGACCGGTCAGCCGCTGGAACGCGCCCTTGTGGTGGAGGAACGGGGGCTTCTCCCGGCCCATCAGGAACGGGGCGTCGGCGGCGCCCATGTACCACTCCGCGCCGGTGTCGCCGATGACGCCGGCGAGCGCGCCGACGTGGTCGACGTCGTAGTGCGTGACGAGAACCCGCTCGAGGTCGGTGAGGTGGTAGCCGGCGAGTTCGACCGCCGTGCGGAGCCGGCCGCCGTCGATGGGCGTCCCGCCGTCGACGAGCGTCAGCGTCCCGCCGTCGTCGGCGAGGTACGCGTTCACCCCGCTTAGCTCGACCTGCCAGACCCCGTCGCGAAGCTGGGTGACCATACCCGGCCTACGCCGGGCCGTGTCAAGATACTGTTGCCCCCGGATGGCGGGCGTCCGGACGTCGGCGGCGGGCGGATCGTCGCCTCGTACGGTCGTGGGTAGTCCTTTATCCGCGATCCCTGCCCCCCGTCGGGCGATCGCCCATAAATCGTTGCGCACGACCGTATCAGATCGGGAGCTGCGACCGGAGCGCACCCGAGAGCGCCCGGAGCTTCGACGGCCGTCGGACCCGCTCGGTCTCGGCGTCGGTCAGTTCGAAGTCGAAGACGTCGCGGTTGGCCGCGATGTGCTCGCGGGAGGTGGCCTTCGGGATGACCGCGACGTTCGGGTGCTGGAGACACCACCGGATCGCGACCTGTGCGGGGGACTTCCCGTACCGCTCGCCGACCTCGGCGAGGACCGGGTCGTCGAGCACCCCGCCGTGGCCGAGCGGCGAGTAGGCCGTCAGCACGAGGTCGTGGATCTCGCAGTAGTCGAGCAGCGAGGACTGGTCCCAGTAGGGGTTGAACTGGATCTGGTCGGTCAGGAGTTCGTGGTCGGCGGCCTCGCGGGCCGCGTGGAGCCGGTCGACGTCGAAGTTCGACACCCCGATCCGACGGACCTTCCCGGCGTCGACGAGTTCATCCATCGCCCGGAGCGTCTCCTCGACGGGCACCCGCTGGAACGGGTTGTGTATCAGGAGGCAGTCGACGTAGGCGGTCCGGAGCTTCGCGAGGCTCTCCTCGACCGACCGGAGGACGTCCTCGTGCGAGCGGTTGCCGTTGACGAGCTTCGTGGTGAGGAAGACGTCCTCGCGGTCCACGTCGGCGGCGTCGATGGCGTCCCCCACCTCGCGCTCGTTGCCGTACGCCTGCGCGGTGTCGACGTGGCGGTAGCCGAGCGAGAGCGCCGTCTCGACGGCTCGGCGGCAGTCCTCGCCGGTCAGCCGCCACGTCCCGAGACCCAGCGCCGGGACGTCGACCCCCCTGACAGTCACGTCGGGAATGTCGGTTTCGGACACGCCGGGGGCTACGCGTCGGCCGGACGTGTACCTGTCGTCCGGTCGCCGCTCGCTCGAACCACCAGCCGGGACACGGCGGCCCCGCGTTCAGACCCGGACGACCCGCAGTTCGTAGTCCGCGGGGAGGTCGTAGACGGTCCGGAACGTCCCCTCGAGGAAGTCCGCGGCGTGCTTGGGGTCGGCGATGGCCGAGACGTGGACGGTGTCGTCCGGAGCCTTCCGGGTCTCGGGCTGTTTCAGCTTGAACACGGGGAAGGAGTCGAGGTGCTCCTCGAGCGCGTCGCGTTCGTCGGGCGGGACCGCGAGGGTGAACAGCCGGTCCGCGTACTCGACGCGGACCCGCCGGCCGCCGTCGGCGTCGACGGCCTCGAAGACGGCCCCCTCGCTCCCGCGTGCGCGGTGTGTGGCCACGGCGTCGACCGCGAGGGCGAGGCGCTCGCCCCCCTCGTCCGCGTCGAATCGGCCCATACCCGGCGGTCGGTCCCGACCGTAGTAAAACCCGCGCGGCCGGGACGGGCACCGACGGACGTGTCGCCGTCGAGGAGGGGCCGGACCCGCCGCGGAAGGCCGTGCGATGCGACGACGGGGGACAGAGAGCGACGGAGGGAAAAGGCATATCCCCGCCGCCGCGTACCGTCGGACATGAGCAACTCCGGGGAGTACTACACGCGAGACCGCTGGCAGAACTGGCTCGATCGCCTGCGGGAGGAGGAGATCGACCCGGAGAACGAGGACTCCGCCCGCCTGCTTCTGAACCTCCAGGACGACGCGGCCATCGCGGTGGCGAAGATACTCACGGACCACGAGGACGGCGCCCTCGACGAGGAGACGGCGATGAGCGAACTCGGCCGGATCCGCGACATCGTCCTCTCCGAGGTGGAGATCGACGACGAGGAGAAGCTGATGCTCCTCGACGGCGTCCAGACGTCGCTCGTCTGTGTCTTCTACGCGGCCGAGGAGTACGTCGTCGGCGGCCCCGCCGAGGAGGGAACCGTCGACGACTACATCGGCGCGGCCATCGACGCCGAAGCCGAGGAGGACCTGGACGCCGCCATCGGCTTCTGCGCACAGGCCGGTACTCGCATCATCGACGGCGAGGAGCTCGACATGTCCGTCACGGAGGACATCGAGTACGGCCTCGTCGCCGAGTGGATCAACGGCCTCGACAGCCTCCAGACGGCCCTCGCGGCCCCCGAGGTCGTCGAGGAGGACGACGGGTAGGACCGCCCGGAGTAACGAGTCCGGTTCGCCCTTCTCGATGCGGTGCGGCGGAACTCGACGTGGACGCCACCGAGCGGCGCGGAGCCGGCCGGGCCGGTCCGGATCGGTGCCGTCCCGTCGGTCGGCTTCCTCGTCCTCGCGCTCTCGAGCGGCGCCGGGTTCGAGCGGCCCGACGGTGCGGGCGCGCTCGACCGCACCCCCGACCGTCGACGCGACGGAGCACGTGCTGGACGCCGACTCGACGGTCACCGGTTGTGGGCCGTGACGGCCCGCCACGGCGACGGCACCGCCGTGCAGTTCCCGCCGACCGGCCGAGCCGCCGACTTCGACGACTGTCGAAATCTACGTCGACAAACACTTATACCGTTTCGCCGAACGTAGGCGTATGAAAGACGTCGGCATCGACGCGGTGGAGATCGAGACGGGGAAACTCAGACTGGACCTGGCGGAGACGTTCGCGCCCGCGAAGGACGAGCCCCCGGGCAAGTACACGAAGGGGCTGGGGCTCTACGCCTCCTCGTTCCCGGACGTCTACGAGGACATCGTGACGATGGGGGCGAACGCCGCCAAGCGGCTGATGGAGCGCAAGGGGCTCGAACCGGCGGACGTCGGGCGCATCGACGTCGCCACGGAGTCGGCGTTCGACAACTCGAAACCGGTTTCGACGTACATCGCGGGCTGTCTCGAGCAGACCTTCGACGGCGACTTCCACCACGCGAACAAGGGCGAGCGGAAGTTCGCCTGCGTCGCGGGGACCCAGGCCATCGACGACGCGTACAACTGGATCCGCGCGGGCCGCAACCGCGGCCGGTCGGCGCTCGTCGTCGCGACCGACACCGCGCTCTACGCGCGGGGCGATCCCGGCGAGGCCACGCAGGGCGCCGGCGCGGTCGCGATGCTCATCTCCGAGGACCCCGACGTCGTCACGCTCTCGACGGAACAGGGCTACGGGAGCGCCGACGAGACGGACTTCCTCAAGCCGAACCAGCAGTTCCCGAGCGTCGACGGCAAGCGCTCGGTCCAGGTCTACCTCGCGCGGATGCGGGAGGCGCTCGTGGATTACGAGTCCGTCGCCGGCGACGTTCACCCCGACGACTTCGTCTACGCGCCGTTCCACACGCCGTTCCCGGGGATGGTCCGGAAGGCCGCGCTGCTGGCCTACCGGCACGTCACCCGCGACACGGAGGTCGAGGAGGAACTCGCGGCCGAGATCGGCCGCCAGCCCCGGCCCGAGGCGTTCGACGACGAGGAGCAGTACCGCGAGGCCGTCGCGGAGTACACCGACGCGCTGAAGGACACCGACCGGTACGCCGACTGGTACGACCGCGTCATCGACCCGACGCTGGACATCGCCCGGCACGTCGGCAACTGGTACACCGGGAGCGTCCACGTCGCCCGGGCGGCGGCGCTCAAGCGCGCCCACGAGGACGGCCGGGACGCGACCGGCGAAACCCTGCTCGTCGCCTCCTACGGCTCGGGTGCCCAGGCGGAGATCCACGCCGAGACCGTCGAGCCCGACTGGGAGGCGGAGATCGCCGCGATGGGCGAGAACGTCGACGCGCAGCTGGAGGACCGGTACGACCTCTCCTTCGAGGAGTACGAGACGGTCCACGACGCCCACAACCACGACAAGGAGACCGACTTCGAGGAGTTCACTGCCCCCGAGGGCGAGTTCGTCTTCGACTGCTGGGGCCGGATGGACGAACGCAAGTACCGCTTCGTCGAGTGACCGCTCCCGCCGGGAGACTCCCCGATGCTCCCGGGCCCGTCGCCCTTCGGGAAGTCGAAGCTACCATATGACCGTCGGGCGACGAGAGCGTATGAGTACCGAGACGGACCCCGACGGCGGCCCAGGGGTCGCTGCGGACGCCGACGCCGCGGACACCCACGACAACGCGGAGCAGGAGGTCGTCGCCGTCGACCCGGAGGACAACGAGCAGGGCGTCGTCAACCGCCTGGAGGCCCACACGGGCGACGGCACCCGCCACCGGGCGTTCACGGTGATAGTGTTCGACGAGGAGGACAACGTCCTGCTGGCCCAGCGTGCACCGGACAAGCGGCTCTGGGACACCCACTGGGACGGGACGGTCGCCTCGCACCCCGACCCCGGCCAGTCACAGGAGGACGCCACCCGGGAGCGGCTGGCCGAGGAGCTCGGGGTCGAGAGGTCCCAGTACCGCGACCTCCGCGTGACGGACAAGTTCGAGTACAAGCGCTACTACCTCGACGAGGGCCTCGAGTGGGAGGTGTGCGCGGTGCTCAAGTGCCAGCTCGTGGACCGCACTCTCGACCCCGACCCCGAGGAGGTCGGCGGCTGGATGTGGGTCCCCTACGAGCACCTCCACGCGAACCAGCGGCTCTACCGACAGCTGCGGCTCTGCCCCTGGTTCGAGATGGCGATGCGCCGGGACCTCTCGGAGTAGCCGCCGGTCGAACGACCCGCTTTTCACCGGGGACGCGCCTCCCACGACGTATGGCCGACGACGACCGGGACGGAGATGAGGGCGGAGACAGAGACGCCGACGTCGACACCGTCGAACTCCACGAGTCGCTGGACGGACAGGTCGCGCTCGTGACCGGGGCGAACCGCGGCATCGGCGCGGAGATCGCCCGACAGCTCTCGGACCTCGGCGCGACGGTGTACGCGGGGAGCCGTTCGCGGGAGAACGAGACGCCCGAGGGCACCGAGCGGGTCCTGCTCGACGTCACCCAGGAGGGGGACGTCGAGGCCGCGGTCGACGGGATCTTCGGGGACGTCGGTCGGCTCGACGCCCTCGTCAACAACGCCGGGGTGGGGGAGTTCGGCGACGACATCGTCGCCGAGCCGACCCGTCGCATCGACCGGACGCTCGCGGTCAACCTCCGGGGACCCATGCTCCTGTGCAAGCACGCGGTCCCGCTGCTGCTCCAGCGGGAGGGCGGTCGGGTCGTGAACGTCTCCTCGGGGAGGGGGGCGCTCGGCGAGGGGATGAGCGGCGGGTCGCCCGCCTACCGCCTCTCGAAGACGGGGCTGAACGGCCTGACCGCGTACCTCCACGGGGAGTACGCGGGGGACGGGCTCGTCGCCAACAGCGCCTGCCCGGGGTGGGTCCGAACCGAAACGGGCGGCGAGGAGGCCAGCAGGGGCGTCGAGGAAGGGGCGGAGACGCCGGTCTGGCTCGCTCGGTTCGCGCCGGGGAGCCCCGGCGGGGCGTTCTGGCGGCGGAAGGAACGGATCGACTGGTAGCCGCGGCGGCCCGGCCGGGTCAGACCGTCCCCTCGGACGTCCCGACGAGGAGCACGCCGAGGACCGTCACGAGCACGCCCAGAGTTCCGACGAGGACCTGGAGCGCGGTGGAGGGAACCGGCCCGAACCCGAGTACCCCGACGAGTGCGATCCCGACGACGAGAGCGACGGCCCCCAGGCGCTCGCGTCGGTCCTTCGAGAGACCCCTGAGCGCGGGTGCGGTCTCGAACATACGCCCGCTTCGAGCGGCGGTTACATAATCGTCTCGAAACCGACCGACGGTGGCGGGTTCGAGCGGAGCGTGGGGCCTTCACGTACCCCGCGAGTCGGGCGCTACCGCGGGTGTTCCGTCCCCCTCAGCATGAGTCATACGTATGTTCGATATTCACTGAGCGATATTTTCGTATTCTGTGATAATCTACCATTTCCTAATACATTTTCATTTATATCGATATATTTACAAACTTCCCACGCAGCTGTCGGGGCGTAACACATGCGCCTGCATGCCCTGCGGACCGCCGCGCTGCTGTACGCCGAAGGAACCCTCTCCGGCGAGGACGCCGCCCGGTACGTCGGGACGTCCCCCGAGAACTGGGACGCGTACTGCCGCGAGCACGGGGTGGGGCTGCCGGACTCCGCCCCGTCGACGGACGAGCGCGCCGCCTGAACCGCGGTCGATCCCCGTTCGCTTCTATTCGGCCCTGTTCAACCCCCGCCGGACCGAGAGGTGCCGCACCGAACCGCCACATCTGCTGCAGGCTCCGGGGTGATACGCCGAGACCTACCACACCCCGCACCCGGGACACTCGCAGTAGCTCACGGGCCACCGTCGGTCACGCCAGGGCGTGCCCGTATCGGGGGCGGCGGTGTCAGGGCCGGGTCGTCGCCCAGACGGCGAGCGCGGCGAGCACCAGCGCGGGGACCAGCGGCAGGACCAGGAACGCGTCCCGGTAGCCGAACCCGAGCGACGCGGCGAGTCCCTGCGCGCGGGGAACGAAGTAGAGCAGGACCGGGACGACGACGAGCGCGACGAACAGCATCCCGACCAGAACCCACCCGCGCCAACCGAACTCCCGGTCCTCGCCGCGGGGTTTCTCGGGCGCCGTCGCTTCCGAACCCGCCGGGGCAACCGGATCGGTCGCTTCCTCGTCCGCGTTCCCTCCCTCGCGGAACTCGGCGGGGTCGAAGCGATAGGTGTCCTCGTCGTTCTCCTCGTCGCTCACTCCTGGTACTCGGCGTACTCGCCCTCCTCGTACACGGAGTCCGGGACGACCACGACGCTGCCGAACCCCTCGCGGTCCTGGAGTATCTCGTGGGCCCGGGCGGTCTCGGACATCGGGAGCACGGCACGGATACGCGACTCGAACGTGCCGTCCCACACCTTCTCGAGGACGTCGTCCATCTCGCCGGGGGTCCCCATCGTCGACCCGAGGATGTTCAGTTGTTTCCAGAACACCCGCGAGAGGTTCGTTTCGGGCGTCGGCCCGGAGGTGGCGCCGCAGGTGACGATGCGTCCGCCCTTCGCGGCGGCCTTGATCGAACTGTCCCAGGTCGCCTCGCCGACGTGGTCGACCACGACGTCGACCCCGCGGCCGCCCGTGTCCTCGTAGATGACGTCCGCGAAGTCCTCCTCCTCGTAGTCGATCAGGTGGTCGGCGCCGAGTTCGGCCGCGTAGTCGAGCTTCTCGACGCTGGAGGCGGTGGCCCACACCTCCGCGCCCGCCTCGACCGCGATCTGGAGCGCGGCGTGGCCCACGCCGCCCGACGCGCCCAACACGAGCACCCTGTCGCTCTGGTCGACCTCCGCCCGGGTGACGAGCATCCGCCAGGCGGTCTGGAAGACCAGCGGCGCCGACGCCGCGGTCACGAAGTCGACGTGCCCGGGGACGCCGACGAGGTTGTCCTCGGGGACCGCGGCGAGTTCGGAGTGGACCCCGCCCATGTGCTCGCCGATGAGCGCGTAGTTCTCGCAGAGCGAGTAGTCCCCGTCCCGGCAGAACTCGCACTCGCCACAGGAGGTGCCCGGCGCGACGGCGACCCGGTCGCCGGCCTCGAACCGCGAGACGCCCTCGCCGACCTCGCTCACGACCCCCGCGGCGTCGCTCCCCGGAACGTGCGGGAACTCGCCGGGCGAGGGCATCCCCCGTCGGGTCCAGACGTCGAGGTGGTTCAGCCCGCCCGCCTTCACCTCGATCAGACACTCGTCGCGCCCGATCCCGGGGTCCGGCTGGTCGCCGTACTCCAGCACGTCCGTGTCGCCGTGCTCCTCGTAGTAGACTGCCTTCATGACCGGGGGTCCGGATGGGTCCCCCAAAACCCTAGCGGTGGCCGCCCGCGGCTTCCCGACCGGGTTCGCGGAACCCCGACTGCCGGGAGTGCGGGCGGGTGTCTCCCGCCGCCCGGACCCCCCAGTCGATCGGAGTCGGGATCCTCGTCGAACGAGGGGGCGCTCGTACTGTCGGGCACAACTACCTGAACATCATCACCATCTCGTACGGCGATATCGCTCGTGGGCTCACGTCCGGCAGTCTCATTCGGTCGCGTAGTCCGGGTGAGTGTCCCCGACGATCCGTTCGAAGAGCCACAGGGTCGTCCGGTGGACCGCGACGAAAACGATCACGCTCGCGACGATGATCGTGACCTGGGGTGGCGTCGCGAGGAGCCCGAGGGAGACGATGAGCGTCGTCGCACAGGCCGGAGCGTGGATCGTATCGGTAGCGATCATCCCCCACGCGGTCAGGACGATCGAGACGACGCCGCTCAGCGCGAGCCGGAGCCCGTCGATCGAAACCGGCGGCGGCGTCACGGCGATCGAGACGCCCGCCGCGAGCACCGAGTACGCGAGGAACCCCGCGACGCCCCCGATGAGGTGGCTTCCGACGACGCGATACGTCCACGTTCGTTCCCCGTGCCGGTCGAAGGCGAGAACGAACGCCGAGGGACCGAGGCTCGGGAAGATGAACGGCTCGCCGCTGACCCAGGCGACCGAGCCCAACACCGTGAACAACAGTCCGGCACACAGGCTCGTCCCGACACGCCGACGGTTCACGTCCGAACGTGCCCGTCCCCCCCCTTTTAAATCGATGAACTAGACCCTCGGATCCGGCGGGCCGGGCCCGTCGGACGCGGAGGGATCCGACGGCGCCTCCGGAAGACCTCCGGACACCACCGTCCGCACGGAGCGGGAGTTTTAGCCCCGGGTGCCGAACCGGGAGCCATGAGCGACGATCCGGACCGACCGCTGCAGGGACGCGACGAGCACGAGATGGGCGACGAGCACGAGATGGGCGACGAGCACGACCGTCACGGTCACTCGGACCACGACCACGACGACGAGCACGAGCACAACGAACACGACCACCACCGCCACGACGTCGAGCACCTGGGCGCGGCGGTGGCGACCGTCTCCTCGACCCGCTCGCTCGACGACGACCCCGCCGGCGACGCCATCGCCGCCGCGTTCGAGGCCGAGGGCCACGAGGTGGTCACCCGCGAGATGCTCCGGGACGACTACGACGGCGTCCAGTCGGCGGTCGGTAACCTCGCCCGGCGCGAGGACGTCGACGTCGTCGTCACGACCGGCGGGACGGGCGTCACCCCCGACGACGTCACCGTCGAGGCCGCCTCGGACCTGTTCGAGAAGGAGCTCCCGGGGTTCGGGGAGCTGTTCCGTCGGCTCTCCTACGACGAGATCGGCACCCGGGTCGTCGGGACGCGGGCCGTCGCCGGCGTCGTCGCCGGCACCCCCGTGTTCTGTCTTCCCGGAAGTGAGAACGCCGCCCGACTCGGGAGCGAGGAGATCCTCGTCCCCGAGGCGCCGCACCTCGCCGGACTCGCGCGGCGGGACGAGGACGGCGACGGGACGGACGGCCACGAGGACCACGATGGCCGCGACAGCCACGGCGACCACGGCGACCACGACGACCACGGCGGCGAACGCGCCGACGGGGACTGATACGGTCGTGCGTAACGATTTACCGTCGATCACCCGGACCGGGCCGGTGATCGTCGGTAAAGGACTACGTACGACCGTAGACGGTCGCGGTCACCGGACGCCGAACCCGCCGTCCGAGACGAGTTCAGGGGAGCCATCGCAGTCGTCCGCGACGCGCACCGCCGCACCGAAAGCCCGCACGAGATCGACGGTGCTCGCGACGTGATCGGTGGCCCGCGGTACCGTTACCTTCCCCCCGGCCACCGCAAGCGGGAGCACGAGCTGGTCGACGGTGTGCCGGTCCACCGCGGCGTCGCCGGCGTGGAACTCGCCGAACGCCTCGACCGCCGCCTCGCCGACCGCCTCCGCCGGGCGACCCCGCTCGCCGAGCGCGTCGAACCCCGCGTGCGAGTCCCCGTACTCGGCACGGACGAGCACCGCCGACCCGGGCGAGTCGCTCTCGACGTATTCGACGGCGGAGTCCACGGGGACCGCGAGCTCCAGCGACCCGAGCGAGGCGACGGCCGCCTCGGCCTGTCGTTCGGCGACCTCCGGCTTCGAGAGGCTCTCGGCCGCGACGGACCGCACGGCGACCGACCGGAGCGGGCCCCGCTCGGTCGGGTCGAGCGCCCGCGGTTCGGCGGGCGGGAGCGAGAGCGTCGCGGCCCCGCCGTCGACGGGGTAGAACCCGCGCCGCTCGACCGTGGCCTCGACCTCGAGGCCGCAGCAGCGGACGAGGGGGAGCTTGACCCGTCGGTAGTGATCCGCCGTCGGCGCCCACTTCACGTCGGTCCCGCCGGTCGCGCGGGGCTCGAGCGGCCCGGACAGCGCGTACGCCACCGGGAGGACGGCGTCGAACACGAGCGGCACGCTCCCGGCCGTCCCGACGGCGACCCCCCGCTTGCCCCCGGTGACGGATCCCGGATGGAACGCCAGTTTCTCGCTCCCCTCCTCTGCGTCCGGGACGTCCGCGTCACAGACCGAGGCGACCGCCTCGACCGCCGCGAGGTGCTGCGGGCGGAGCCCGGGGACCGGGCGCGCGCCGCGCACCCCGGTCATCCGGAACGGCTCGCCGGTCAGCGCCGAGCAGGCGAGCGCGATCCTGACGAGCTGACCGCCGCCCTCGCTCCCGCCGAGTTCGAGCACGGGCCCCTATTGACGGCGGGGAGGCGAGTAGCCTTCGGGGCGACGGTCCGGCTACCCGCCGGTGTGACCGGTCCGTCGCGGACCCGCCTACACCCGCAGGTGTGCGGGTCGCTCCACGACCTCCAGCTGTTCGAGCAGTCCGAGCCGGTCCTCCTCGAGCCAGATCTCGGCGATCTCGCCGCCCTCGATCCGGTAGATGCCGACCCCGGTCCACTCGACCGTGTGGCCGGTCGGTTCGATGTCCCGGTACTCCCCGGTGTGGGTCCCGCTGACGGTGTACCGGACGACGACCGTGTCGCCCTCGGCGATCATCGCTTCGGTCTCCCCCGTGTAGTCGGGGAAGATCTCGAAGTGGGTGTCGAGGAACGCCATGATGTCCTCGAGCCCGTGCAGTTCGTCGCTGACGCCGTGCTCGACGACGTCCTCGGCGAGCACCTCCGAGAGGGTGTCGCGGTCCCGGTCGTTGAACGCCGCCAGGTACCGACGGACGAGTTCCTTGTTGTCTTCGGTTGCCATTATTTCACCTCGGGCCGACGCTCCGCCCCGCGGCTCCGTTCGTTTCCGGGCCGCGCTTGCTAGAGCGTCGGCCGGGCGGTCGACCGGACTCCTGTTAATAGTTCGTGTGGAATGGTTCACTACGTTAAGTCCGGAAGAGCCGTCGACGTTCCGGGGATCCATCGGCGTCGGTCCGGCCGCGACAGACCCGGTTTGAATACCGCGGCGGCCGAGGGGTGGACATGGACAAGCAGGACCTCCGCGAGCGCGTGTGGGACGAACTGGAGGACTCGGGGGCGGCGCGGTTCCCGTTCCCGCCCCACGGCCGGATCCCGAACTTCGCCGGCGCCGACGGGGCCGCCGACCGGCTCGCGGCCACGGAAGCGTGGCGCGGCGCGGACGCGGTCAAGTCCAACCCCGACGCCCCCCAGTTGCCGGTCCGCCGCCGCGCGCTCCGGGAGGGCAAGACCGTCTACATGGCCGTCCCGCGACTCCACGAGGCCGACTGTTTCGTCGAGCTCGATCCCGTGGTTCTGGACGACACCGACGCGGCCGCGACGGTGTCGGGGATGGACGAGCACGGCCGGCAGGTCGCTCCCGACGCGATGCCCGGAACCGACCTCGTGGTCTCGGGGAGCGCCGCGGTCGACGAGGCGGGCAACAGGGTAGGAAAGGGCGAGGGCTACTCCGACCTCGAGTGGGGCGTGCTCTCGGAGTTAGGGGTCGTCGACGCCGCGACGCCGGTCGTCACGACCGTCCACGAACTCCAGGTCCGCGAGGGGGACTGGGAAACCGACACCCACGACGTCCCGATCGACCTCGTGGTGACCCCGGAGCGAACGATCGAGACGGGGGCGTCCGGGAAGCCGACGGGTATCGACTGGACGGCCCTCCCCGGGGAGCGGCTCGAGGAGATACCGGTGTTGCGGGAGCTACGCCCGGGGTAGTGGAGTAGGTCAGCCGCTCCCGGGGAGCGGACAGAGCGACGCGGTGAACCGGACGACCTCCTCGGTGTCGTTGCGGGCGCCGTGTGGCGTCCCGCGCCCGTGGAGGACGACCCCGGGCGCGTCGACCCGCTCCTCTTCCTCCTCGGCCGCGCCGCCCTGGATCACCGTGACGGTCCCCTCGAGGACGTGGAAGACGTTTGTGCTGTCGCCGTGCTCGTGCGGATCGAGGACGGCCCCCGGGCCGAGCGCGAACGCCTTCACGAGCACGTCGTCGGTCACGACGAGTTCGGCGGTCGCGACCTCGCCCTCCTCGGGCGCCAGTCCGGCGGCCTCGGGACAGCGGTCCATGGACATGCCCGGAGGTCGTCGGGACGGGGCTTAGTGGTTCGGCCCGGCAGCAGGGTGGGCTCAGATCGGATCGAGCGGGTCCGGTCACCGGGAGCGTCCGGAACGCATCGGCGCTCCCCGGAGGGGCCGGACGCCCCGGCAGACCCCCGTCGATACTTAACAGTGTTCGACGGGGTTCCCAAACAGTTTTTTCTTGGAAACCCGACGTGCCGGGTATGTCGTTCAGACTGACGGCCGAACACGAGGCCATCCGGCAGGCCGTCCGCGAGTTCGGCGAGGAGGAGATGCGTCCCGTCGCGCGAGAGCACGACGAGAACAAGGAGTACCCCGAGGACCTGCGGCGGCAGGCCGCCGAGCTGGACTTCGTGGCGCCGCACGTCCCCGAGGAGTACGGCGGCGCCGGGATGGACATGCTCGGACGGGTCGTCGTCACCGAGGAGCTCTGGCGCGCCGACCCGGGGATCGGCTCGGCCATCGGCTCGGCCGGCTTCGGCACCTCGATGATCCTCGAGTACGGCGACGAGTGGATGAAAGAGGAGTGGCTCCCACGCATCGCCGCGGGCGACTCGGCCTCCTCTACCGCCATCTCCGAGCCGGCCCACGGCTCGAACGTCGCGGGGATGGAGACCACCGCCGAGCTTCGCTCAGCGAGCCCCCGCTCGCAAGCTCGCGAGAACCACGCCGAGAAGGAGGGCGACGAGTGGGTCATAGACGGCAACAAGATGTGGATCACCAACGGCACCGTCGCTGACGTCGCCGTCGTGATGGCCAAGACCGACCCCGGCGCGGGCCACCGCGGGATCACCGCGTTCCTCGTTCCCACGGACACGCCGGGCTACGAGGCGACGAAGATCGACAACAAGCTCGGGATCCGCGCCTCGGACCTCGGGGAGATACAGCTGAACGACGTGCGCGTCCCCGAGCGGAACGTCGTCGGCGAGGTGGACGAGGGGTTCTACCAGCTGATGGACTTCTTCGCCTCCGGGCGCACGGGTGTCGCGGCGCAGGCCGTCGGCGCCGCACAGGGCGCGCTCGACGCCGCCAAGGAGTACGCCGGCGAGCGCGAGCAGTTCGACCAGAAGATCTCGGAGTTCCAGGCCATCCGGCACAAGATCGCCGACATGGCCACCGATACGGAGGCGGCCCGGTCGCTCACCTACCGCGCGGCGGGGGCCATCGAGGAGGGTGCCGATGACGAGGCGGTCCGGTTCGCCTCGATGGCCAAGCTGTTCGCCTCGGAGACGGCCGTCGACGTCGCCGACGAGGGCCTGCAGGTCCACGGCGGCGCCGGCTACGTCACCGACCACCCCGCCGAGCGGTTCTACCGCGACTCCCGGATCACGAAGATCTACGAGGGGACGAGCGAGATCCAGAAGAACATCATCGCCGACCGGCTCCTATGAACCCGGACGCGCCGGAGCCCGACCACGAGGCATGGTCGGCCGCCCAGGAGGAGACGGAGGTACGGGTCGACGGCCACGACCTGACGATGGCCTACCGCGACGAGGGCCCCGAGGACGCCCATCCCGTGATCTTCCTCCACGGTATCCCGACGTGGTCGTTTCTCTGGCGGCGGATCTCGCCAGCGTTCGAGGGGGAGTACCGGACGATCGTCCCGGACATGCTCGGCTACGGCAACTCCGACAGGCGCGACTCGTTCGACCGGTCGATACGGGCCCAGGAGGACGCCCTGCAGGAGCTGATCGACGACCTCGGGCTGGGCATGGTGTCGCTGGTCGCGCACGACATCGGCGGCGGGGTCGCCCTGCGGTATGCCGCCCACCACCCGGACCGCGTGGAGACGCTCGTGCTCTCGAACGCCGTCTGCTACGACTCCTGGCCGGTCGAGTTCGTCACCGACATGGGTCTGCCGAAGACGGCGGGGATGGACCCCGACGAGTTCGAGGCCAAACTGGACTTCGCGTTCGGGGACGGGCTCGTCACGGACGACCCGGACCCCGAGTTCGTCGAGGGCATGAAGGCCCCGTGGCTCCGCGAGGACGGCCGGCGGGCGCTCGCGCGGGCCGCCGTCGCCACGAACACGAACCACACGACCGAGATCGACTACGACGTCATCGACTCGCGGACGTACTGCGTCTGGGGTACCGACGACGTCATGCAGCCCGTCGAGTACGGCGAGCGGCTCGCCGGGGACCTCGACGGGGAGGTGGTCCGGCTGGACGGGGCGTTCCACTGGGTCGTCGAGGACCGACCGGCGGGCTACCGCGAGGCGCTCGCGGGGACCCTGGCGTGAGCGAGGGTGTCGGGATGCCGGCCCCGCCCCACCGACCGGGACGGATCGAGCCATGACCGAGCAGCCGGACTGGGAGTTCAAGCGCCGGGACGTGCTGGTGCTCCGGGAGCTCTCGCGGAACCCGCAGCTCTCCTCGCGGGACCCGTCTCGCACGTCACCGTCTCGGAGTCGATCCGGGGGATGCGCGAGGAGGGGGTGTTCCGCGAGGCGGTCATCCCGAACGAGGAGTACTTCATCTTCGCGCTGTTCGAGTTCCGGTTCAACACCGAGCGGTTCGCCGAGGGGTGGCGCGACGCGATGGAGTACGTCAGGGACTCGCCGAACACGCTGTTCTACTTCCTCTCGGACGGGGAGTACCAGTGGAAAGCCGTGATGATGTTCCCAGACCGGGTCTCCGAGTCCCGCTGGATCCACGAGTGCTACAAGGAGCACGGCGGCGTCATCGAGAACATCCGGAACAGCGTCGTCCACAACGTCCTCAAGTTCCGCACCGACCCCGAGCTCCTGGATAGCCTCCACGACGGCGAGGAGTAGACCGGACGCGACCGTCCCCGGGGGCCCGGGCGGTCAGGCCCCCTCGACGACGGGGAGGACGAGTTCCGCGGGCTTCCCGTTCGAGTGGTGGACGACGGCGCCGGCGGGCTCGGCCGAGTCGACGTAGAGCCCGTCGTCGAAGGGGACGGCCTCCGACCCCGTGAGCGCGTCGCCGTTCAGCGCGAGCGTCAGCCGGAGCTCGTGGTCGGCCCCGATCTCGCGCTGGACGCCGTGGAGCCCGAACTCGACCCGTCCGGGACGAACAGGCTCGCCTCGATGGTCGTCCCGTCGACGGAGTCGATCCCGATCGTCTCGGCCTTCGTGAACTCGGTATCACCGGTCGGTTCCGCGGCCGTCGGCACGCTCCCGACGGTGACAGCGCCCGCCGCGGCGACGCCCAGCGACCGGAGCACGGTACGGCGGGACAGGAGGTTGTCGTCGAACGACGTACGGTAGCGAGCGGCACCCGCCGTATCGTTCTTTCGGCGGGCGAGCCGCGGCCGAGACATCCGGGGAGGCTCGCGGCGGGCCGGGGTCGGGGATCAGGACGAGAGCGCCTCGCCCACTCCCCCGAGCGTCTCGATCCCCCGAGGGTCGTCCAGTTCCGGGACCTCCGTCACGGGCAGGTCGAACCGATCGCGGGCCTCGGTGAGCCGTTCCTGCTGGTGGTCCCGCTGGCGCGTACAGCGGCCACAGTCCTCGTTCACGTCGGTCAACACGCCGTTGGCCACGAGGTCGGTCGCGGGAACCCCGTACGCCCGGAGTCGGCCGACGAGCCGCTCGGTCTCGGCCAGGACGAGCGCCTCGGAGCGGAACACGACACGGAAGCCGGTCAGTTCCGGGTCCCGCAGGACCGCCTCGACCCGCTCCATCCGCTCGCGGAGGTCGGCGAACCCCTCGTCGGCCTCGTCCCCGCCGCGGTAGGCCGCTGGGCCGAACACCATCGAGCGGGCGGTGTCGGCGGCCCGGCGGACCTGCGAGCGGACGCTGGCCGCCGTCTCGACGGCGGTTCCGACGGTGTCCGGGAGGTCCAGCAGGCGGAGCGTGTGGCCCGTCGGGGCGGTGTCGAACACCACCCGGTCGTAGCCGTCGAGGTACTCGCCGAACAGGTCCAGCGCGGCGATCTCGTCCGCGCCGGGCATCGCGCCGCCGAACAGCGAATCGAGGTCCTCCTCGGGGACGCGCACGCCGACCGAGCGCATCTCAGCCGCGAGCGCTTCGGCGAGCGCCCGGTAGCGGTCGGCCCGCGAGGCCGGGTCGATCTCGACGGCCTCCAGGTTCCGGGTCACGGCCGTCGGCTCGCGTCCGATCTCGGTATCGAGGACGTCCCCGAGCGAGTGGGCGGGGTCCGTCGAGACGACGAGCGTCCCGTGGCCGGCGTCCGCGAGCGCGACCGCGTAGCCGGCCGCGCAGGTGGTCTTGCCCACCCCGCCCTTCCCGCCGAACATCGTGTAGTCGGTCACGGCCGTCGGTAGGCGGGTCGGACACGTCAATCCATCACCTCGCCGGCGCCCGTCGATCCCCGTCGGACGCCGACCGCCGGCCTCGGGACCACCGGCCGGAACGAACGAACCACAGACATAACCGCTCGGAGGTGTCAAGACGGTGCCATGCCACTCACTCGCGAGGCCGGACCGCCGCTCGACCAGAAGCGGGTCGGCTGGTGGGCCGTCACGATCGGGGTCGGGGTCGCCCTCGGCACGGTGGCGGCGGCGTTCGTCGGCACGCTCGTCTTCGGGCTGTTCTGCTACTACGCGGCCCTGCCGGTCCACCGCCGGATCACCGAGCGCCTCGACCGTCCGGGAGCCGTCGCCGGCCTGACGATCGTGGCGCTGGTCCTCCCGGTGCTGGTGTTGGTCGGCTACGGGGCGACGGTGGCGTACGACGAGCTCGCGAGGCTCGCGGGACTCGACGCGACGCGGGCGGTCCTCGACCGGCTGGTCGGGGAGCCGGGGGCGCTCTCGGCGCTCCTGGACGACCCGGCCTCGTACCTCTCCCGGCTGGAGGGACTCGAACGCCTCCAGCAGGGGTTCTCGGCCGCGCTCGCCACGCTCGGCTTCGCCGGGGGGTCCTGCTCCACCTCTCGCTCGCGCTCGCGCTGACGTTCTTCCTTCTCCGGGACGGCTCGCGGATCGAGGCGTGGTTCCTCGACGAGATCGCCGACGAGGACTCCTCCGCGTACGCCTTCCTCCGGGGGACCGACGCCGACCTCGAGACGGTCTACGTCGGGACCGTCCTCTCCGTGCTCGGGGTGACCGTCGCGGCCGTCCTCGCCTACAACGGCTACAACCTGCTCGTGCCTGCCGCCGTCGACCTCCCGGTGCCGACGCTGCTGGCGCTGCTGACCGGCCTCGCCACGTTCGTGCCGATCGTCGTCGGGAAGCTCGTCTACCTGCCCGCCGGCGGCTACCTGCTCTGGGAGGCCACCCGGGTCGACGCCGCGCTCGTCTACCCCGTCGCGTTCCTCCTCGTCTCGTTCCTGCTGCTCGATATCCTCCCCCAGACCGTGCTCCGACCTCTGATCGCCGGGCGCAGCCTCCACTCCGGGCTGGTGCTGTTCGCCTACGTCCTCGGGGCCGCCTACTTCGGCTGGTACGGCCTCTTCCTCGGCCCGCTGCTGGTCGTGCTCGCGGTCCAGCTCCTGAAGCACGTCCTCCCGGACCTGGTCGGGGGCGACCCCTTCGTGCCCGAGGCCGACGAAGGGGTGCAGATCGGCTCGGACCCGCTGGCCGAGGCGGGGGAGGAACGGGACGGCGGCACCGGCGGTGAAGGGGCGGGAGCCGGGGCAGGAGGCGGAGCCGACGACGGGTGACGGGGCCCGATCCGGTCGGATCCGACCCCGTGTTACCGCGGACTGGCGGGCGGACCGGCGCCGGAGACCCGACGAACGACCGACGGCCTGACGGGGGGCGACTGCCTGACGGCTTACCGACAGCCTATTCCCCCGCCCACGCACAGACCCGGCCATGCCCTCGCTGCCCGCCCGGTTCGAGGACGGCCCGGCCAGGGTCGTCCTCGCGCCGGTCGTCGCAGTCCTCCTCGCCGGCCTCGGTCTGGGCGTCGGCTCGCTGCTCGTCCGCGGGGCCGTCCTCGCCCTGGAGTCCTCGGGTATCGCCGTGACGTCGACCCGTGCGGTCCTGCTCTCGACGGTCCTGCTGCAGGGCGTGGCGTTCGGCGGTGTCTCGCTCGCCTACCTCCGGCTCCGCGGGCTCGGTGCCGACTACCTCGGCGTCCGGGTCCCCTCGCTCAGGGAGTGGCTGACGGCCGCCTCGGGGTGGGTGCTCGCGCTCGCGGGCGCGGTGACGATGGTCGTCCTGGTGGTGATCACTGGCCTCGACCCGGCGGCCAACAGGGCCGGCGAACTCGGCCGGGCCGACCCGCTCGTCTTCGCGCTGCTCGTCCCCGTCTCCTTTCTCCTCATCGGGCCGGGCGAGGAACTGCTGTTCCGGGGGGTCATCCAGAGCTCGCTCGTGGAGTCGCTCGGCCGCTGGCCGGGGATCCTGCTGGCGACGCTGCTGTTCGCCGCGGCGCACGTCTTCTCGCTGGCCGGCCCGCTCTCGGGCCGGGCCGTGACCGTCCTCCTGCTGTTCGTCCCGGGGCTGGTGCTCGCCGTCTCCTACGACTACGCCGGGAACATCGTCGTCCCGTCGCTGGTCCACGGCGCCTACAACGCGACGCTGTTCGCGCTCTCCTTTTTCGGGACGGCCTTTGGCGGGTAGCCGGACCGCCGTCGGGGGATAGCGGGAGACGGTGCGCGTGCGTCACGCTGGGGGTAATCTGAATGAATCCCTATCAACATTTATATTACTATTAAATTAAGTAGACGATCGGGAGCTACAATGAGAGGACCTCCGGGCGACGTTCGCATTCTCCACGTGGACGATGAGCCTGATTTCGCCGAGATGACCGCCACCTTTCTCGAACGCAGCGACGCCCAGTTCACCGTCGAGACCGCCTCGAGTGCTGCCGACGGTCTGGACCGCCTCACCGACACCGCGTTCGATTGTGTCGTTTCCGACTACGACATGCCCGGCCGGAACGGCATCGAGTTCCTCGAAACCGTCCGCGAAGAACACCCCGATCTCCCGTTTGTTCTCCACACGGGGAAGGGTTCCGAGGAAGTCGCCAGCGACGCCATCTCCGCGGGTGTCACCGACTACCTCCAGAAGGAGGGCGGGACCGATCAGTACACCGTGTTGGCCAACCGGGTCAGGAACGCCGTCGAGGGGTACCGCTCCCGACAGGCTCTCGCCGAACGGCAAGCCGAACTCGAGCGCAAAGACCGGGCTATGGACGCGGCACCCGTCGGTATCACCATCGCCGGCCCATCGGGAGACGACAACCCACTCGGCTACGTGAACGACCGATTCACGGAGGTGACGGGATACTCCGAAAAGGAAGCGCTCGGATCCAACTGTCGCTTCCTCCAGGGCGAACGCACGAGTCCTGAACAGGTAGCCCGGATGCGAGAGGCCATCGACGACGAAGAACCCGTGACCGTCGAACTCCGGAACTATCGGAAGGACGGCACCGAGTTCTGGAACCGCGTCTCGATCGCACCGGTCCCGGGTAACGGTAGCGAGGTCACCAACTACGTCGGCTTCCAGCAGGACGTGACCGAGGAGAGAGAACGCCAGGAACAGCTCGAAACCGTCGAGGAGTACCGCCGGGACGTCTACCGGATCACCGCCGATATCGGGATGACGCCCGAGGAGAAGATCCAGCGACTGGTCGCCCTCGGCTGTGAGTTCCTCGACCTGGAGAACGGACATATCGTCGAGGTCGACCGGGGCACTGCCCACCACGAGGTTCACTTCGCTGCCGGTTCGGACCTCGTCGAAGCCGGGACAGTCTCCGACCTCTCCGAGACGTTCTGTCGCCTGACCATCGAGGCCGATGACATCCTCGCGATTGCCAACGCTCCGGAGGATGGGTACGCGGACGATCCTGCCTACGAGACGTGGCGTATCAGTTGTTACGTCGGCGCGAAACTCGTCGTTGACGACGAACTCTTCGGGACGCTGTGTTTCGCCGACCGGGACGGGAACGCCGCCCTGACCGGCCCGGAGAAAGCGGTGGTCGATCTGATGGCGCGCTGGATCAGCCACGCACTCGAACGGAAACGGGCACGCCGGGAACGCGAACGGGTCTTCGACCGGATGACGGACGGCGTGTTCGCCCTCGACAGCGAATGGCACCTCCAGTACGCGAACGATCGCGGACGGGACCTGTTGGGTACGATGCTGGCCGAGCCGAAAGCACGCGAGGAACTAGCGGGCACGCAGATCTGGGACGCCATCCCGGGGATCGAGGGAACGAGGTTCCACGAGGAGTGTCGGGAAGCGATGCGGACACAACAGCAGGTGTCGTTCCAGTCGTACTACGAGCCGCTCGACCGGTGGTTCGACGTGCGGGCGTACCCCGACGAGGCCGGACTCTCGGTGTACTTCCGGGACGTGACCGAGGAGCGCCAGCGCGAAAGCCGCATCGAGGCCCACAAACGGATACTGCAGGAGATATACGACGCGATCGCTGATACGGACCACTCCTTCGAGAGCCGCGTGGACCGACTCATAGGGATCGGCCAGCGCGTGACCGGCACGGAGTACGGGTCGCTCTCGCGGGTCCACGGGGACGAGTATACCTTCGAGGTGGTTCGCGCGCCGGAGGGGACGATCCAGGCCGGGGACGTCGTCGATCTGCACGCCACGCACTGTGAGCGAGCGATCCGTACCGAGGAGACGCTCGTACTGTCGGACATCGCGGCAGAGGCACCGGAACTCGTGGAGAAAACCGGGAACGCGGAGTGGGATGTCAGCTGCTATGTCGGGACACCGGTGACCCTTGCGGGTGAGGTCTACGGGACGTTCTGTGTGTACGATACCGAGCCGCGGCGGGAACCGTTCTCGGAGTGGGAGGTGGCCATCGTCGATATCATCGGCAAATGGATCGGGTACGAGTTGACGAGAGAGCGGACGGCAACCCGACTCCGGGAACAGAACGACCGCCTGGAGCGGTTTGCCAGCATCGTCAGCCACGACCTGCGCAATCCCCTGCGCGTTGCCGACGGGCGGTTGGAACTGGCGCGGGAACGGCACGATAGCGAGCATCTGGACGCGATCGATCGGGCACTCTCCCGGATGGATGGACTCATCGACGACCTGCTCACGGTAGCCCGCGAGGGCGAACGCGTCCGGGAGCCGGAGCCGGTTGCCCTCGGAGACCTCGTCGAAACCTGCTGGCAGAACGTGGCGACTGCTGAGGCGGAGCTGGTCGTGGAGTGTGACCGAACGGTTCAGTCCGATGCGAGTCGGCTCCAGCAGGTCTTTGAAAACCTCATCCGGAACGCGATCGAACACGGTGGCGATGACGTGACGATCGCCGTTGGTGAACTGGACGACGGGTTCTACGTCGAAGACGACGGAGCCCGGATCCCCGACGCGGATCGAGAGGACGTGTTCGAAGCCGGGTACTCGACGTCGGCCGAGGGGACCGGCTTCGGCCTTGCGATCGTCAAACGGGTAGTTGAAGCCCACGGGTGGAGTATCCGCGTGAGTGACAGCCCCGAACGTGAAACGCGGTTCGAGATAACCGGTGTCGAGTTCACTGACGAATAGCGCCTCCGATACGGTCGTGCGTGACGATATACCGGCGATCGCTCCCGGGTCCGCCATCGCCGTAGAGGGCTACAACGATCCGTACGAACCGGTCCGTTCGGTTTCGAGCGGTCGGGGGACTCCACGGTAGAACGTCCGAGAGCTTCCGCGAACGACCGCGAGCGTCGACCGTATCAATCCGCCCCTTCCGGGACCCCCCACGGGCGCTGCTCGGTCGGCCGCTCGGAGAGCGCGGCGACGTCGAGGGGTTCGTCCTTCGTCTCGATGGCTTCCAGCGCCGCCCGGGCGGAGGGAACCGTCGAGAAGTAGGTGATCACCTCCTCGACGGCCACCTCCAGCAGGTCGCGGTCCCGCGAGAGGATGAAGTCGACCTCCCCGCTCTGGACCGCCCCGACGAGGTCGTCGAACTCGTCGGGCGTCCGGACGTCGAAGTGACGCTCTGCCGTCTCGCGGACGTCCGAGAGGTCCTCGTCGGACTCGGAGAGCCCGCGGAGCGTCTCGAGGTCCACGACGGCCGTCCCCTCGCGGGGGATGGGCTTGCCGACGGCGTCCTGGGCCTTGAGATAGGCCTTCCCGAACGACCGGGCGGTCCCCATCACCTCGCCCGTGGACTTCATCTCCGGGCCGAGCCGGGGGTCCGACCCCGGGAGCCGGTCGAACGGCAGGACGACCTCCTTCACCGAGACCTGCTCGGGGACCTGCTCGTGGGCGTGGAGGTCGGCGAGGTCGGCCCCGGCCATCACCTTCGCCGCGAGCTTCGCGATCGGGACGCCCGTCGCCTTCGAGACGAACGGGACCGTCCGCGAGGAGCGCGGGTTCGCCTCCAGGACGTACACCTCCCCGTCACGCACCGCGAGCTGAACGTTCAGCAGCCCGACCGTGTCGAGCTCGCGGGCGATCCGCAGAGTGACCTCGCGGACCCGCTCCAGGGTCTCCTCCGAGAGCGACCGCGGCGGGATCATACACGCGGAGTCGCCGGAGTGGACGCCGGCGGTCTCGACGTGCTCCATCACGCCGCCGATGAGGACGTCCTCGCCGTCGGCGACGGCGTCGACGTCGAGTTCGACCGCGTCGGCGAGGAAGTCGTCGACGAGGATGGGCTTGTCCGGGGAGACCCGGACCGCCTCCTCGATGTAGCGCCTGAGGTCCTCGTCGTTCGAGACGACGTCCATCGCCCGTCCGCCCAGGACGTACGACGGCCGCACGAGGACGGGGTAGCCGATCTCGTTGGCGAGGTCGAGCGCCTCGGCCTCGCTGGTGGCGCTCCCGCCCTCGGGCTGGGCGATGCCGTGCTCCTCCATCAGCCGGTTGAACCGGTCGCGGTCCTCCGCGAGGTCCATCGCGTCGACGCTCGTCCCGAGTATCCGGCAGTCGAGCCCGCGACGCTCGAGTTCCCGCTCGAGCGGCTCCCCGATGTTGACGGAGGTCTGGCCGCCGAACTGGACCATCACGCCGTCGGCGTTCGTCTCCTCGACGACGTCGGCCACCTCCTCGGCGGTGATGGGTTCGAAGAACAGCCCGTCGGAGGTGTCGTAGTCCGTCGAGACCGTCTCGGGGTTGTTGTTGACCACGTGGGCGTCGATACCCGCCTCCCGGAGCGCCCGGACCGCGTGGACCGCGCAGTAGTCGAACTCGACCCCCTGGCCGATGCGGATGGGGCCGCCGCCCACGACGACGACGCTCTCGACGTCCCTGTCGACGCGGACCTCGTTGCGGGCGATCGAGGAGAGCGGGTCCCGCGCGGAGTAGTAGTACGGCGTCGTCGCCTCGAACTCGCCGGCGCAGGTGTCGACCTGCTTGAACCGGCGGTCGATCGAGGCGGCCTCGACCTCCTTGATCGGCCCGCCGGTCGGGTCGCCGACACCGGCGATCCCGGCCGCCG
>PXRQ01000090.1:39163-53420 GCA_003022005.1 Halobacteriales archaeon QS_5_70_15 | reverse complement strand
GCCGAGGCGGTCGCCGACCGGTTCGAGGGGCGCCTCGACGGGCTCCGCGACGACCTCGGGGCGGTCGAGGCGGAGCTCTCGGCGACCCGCGACGCCCTCGAGAGGGTCGAGGACCGACTCGGGACGCTCGCGGACGAACTCGACGCGCTGGAGGAACGGACGGGGACGGAGATCGAGGTGCTCGGCGAGCGGGTCGACGTGATCGAATCGTTCCGCGAGGAGTTCTCGTCGGTGTTCGCGGAGATGGGCCACGATCCGGACTGACCGCGACCGCCGTCCCCGTTCCGGACCGACCTGAAGGGCACGCCGACGGCGCGGAATCCCCGACCAGTTCCGCCCCCGCCGGTGGTCTCCGAATCCCCCGGACCGGCGTGGCGAGACCACCCGCCTCGACGGACCCCGGGGAGCGACACGCTCGCTCTGTTCGGGCGTCTCGGTCCCCGTAGCCGACGCGTGGTCGATGGTTCGGATTCGGGGACGGGGGACCGCGGGCTCCCGAGGACTCGCTCGCTCGTCGACCCACCTCAGTAGTAGCCGCTACCCCCGCCGTCGGCGGTGGTCGTCGTCGGTTCGGGGGTACTCGTCGTGGAGGCCGCATCCCCGACCGGCACGGACCCGACCATCCCGGCGGACTCGTGAGGGAGACAGACGTACTCGTAGGTGCCCTCCGCCTCGAACGTGTGCGAGATGGCGAATCCCGAGTCGTGGGTCTCCTCGCCCGTCCCCTGCCAGTCGGCGCCGTCCGGCTGGCTCCGGACGGCCACGGTGTGCCCGCCCGAGTCCCACCGCCACCGCACGGTCGTCCCCGGGTCGATGCTGAGCTCCGCCGGCTCGAAGACCAGGTCGCCGCCCGGTCCGACGACGACTGTCTCGTCGGCCTCCGCCGTCGTCTCCGGGGTGGCGGTGGCGGTGTCCGTCGGCCTCGGGGTCGGCGTCGACGTCGGTTCCGCTTCCCCGTCGTTACCGTCACCTCCGCCGGTGCCGGCTCCACCGTCCTGACTGCCGGTACATCCGGAGAGGCCGGTCGCCATCGCCGCCGCCGCACCGAGCACCGCGCGCCGGGTGTGTCGCATGGACGATGCGTTGCATGTCGGAGATATGTTACTTTTCAGAACTGCGTCCGAAATTCGTCCGTGGTCGGCTCGCTCGCCCCGTCGTCGCGGGGGCCCCGTCGTCCACGACCGTTCGTGGCGCTACCGCCAGGTTATCCGCGCGAGGACGATCAGCGCGACGAGTTCGAGGCCGCAGAGCATCGTCACGCCGGCCTGGACGTCCGGTCCCGTGGCGACGAACCAGCCGACGAACCCCGGGTGGAGCACGTAGAGGTAGAGCCAGAGCGCGTTCTCCACGAGGAGGAACGCGGCGACGACCAGCGGCCCCAGGGTGTGTCGGGTTCACCCCCGCCGCGAACCGGGCCGCGTCGAGCCAGGGGGTCATCGTCCATCCCGTCCATCGGCCGTCCGTATCGGTGTTTTCCAAATACGACGTTGTCCTCCCGGAGCACGTCGAGGTGGTGACGGACGGTGGTGTAGTCGAGGTCGAGCTCCTCGGCGAGCTGGTTGGCGTTCCGTGGTCGCTCGTCCAGCGCCCGGACGATGCGGACCCTCGTGGGGCCGCCCCGGGAGCTCGCGAGCTGGTACCAGAGGACGCTCTCCATCCGGGTGGACGTCGAGGCTGAGGGGCCTAAAGCCACCCCTCGACCCCGAACGGCCCACCGGAACGGCTCCTCAGGAACCGAGCCACCGACCGAGGCCGCCGAGGAGGAGCAGGAGCGCACCGGTGACGAACGTACCGGGGATCGGGAGGACGAGCAGGCCAGCGCCGAGCACGAGCGCGATCGTCGACAGTTGCATGGACGCGACAGTTCGCGTCGCGGACGGATACGTGCCGGGCTTGCACCGGCCCCTGTCACGACCGGGCGTCGGGCACCCCGGGCCGGGTTTCCGGATCGATATCGTGACGGGCTCGTGGACCGAAGTCGGCACTGCCTCGGTGGGGCCGGGGGCTCGCGTGACGGCGTCCACGCGGCGTTCGTCGAGGGAGGGTTCCAATCTCCGGCGGTTCGCCCCGATTCGCCTACAATCCCAGACAGAAGTTTTTTTTTGACCGGTACGCTACCCCGGCCATGTCATACAGTTGGCAACCGGCGGGCGGTTCCCGTCCCTCGACGGTGTCGTCCGAGGGGCGATACCCGTGAGTCGAGGCCGGAGTCCGGCGCCGGTCGAGGCCGGAGAGTCAGTCTACGAGAGCGTACTGGATGTCCTGATGACGGGCATCGCCATCATCGTGCCGTTCGTCATCACCGTCTACATCCTCGACGCGGCGCTCGACTTCGTGGCCGGTGCGCTTCAACCGTTCGTCGACCTGCTCAAGTGGCTGGGCATGATCGAGGCGTTCCAGCGGATCAACGCCATCAAGTTCCTCATCAGGATAGACGTCTATAGTCGAGTGATCGGCTTCCTGGGTGAACTCTTCGCGCTGATCGTCCTGCTAGGGATCATCGTGGTAGTCGGGTCGCTCGGCCAGCATCGCTACGGCGAGCGGCTCATCGGATACATCGACCTAGCGGTCTCCGCGATCCCCGGCATCGGAACGGTGTACAAGAGCTTCCGCCGGATGGGCGACGTCATGCTCGACGACACCTCGGAGAACTTCGAGGAAGTCCGGCTCGTCAGGTGTCTCGGCGAGGACATCTACATGCTCGGGTTCGAGACGGGCCAGCCACCGGAGGCCGCCGTCGACGCCACCGGCCACGAGGACATGGTCACTATGTTCCTCCCGCTCGCGCCGAACCCGGTCACCGGGGGGTACCTCACGTACGTCCCCAGGAGTCAGGTCTACGACGTCGACATAACCATCGAGGAGGGGGTCCGAAGCATCCTCACGAGCGGGGTCGCGGCCGACGACCAGGCGGCCATGATCCCCGACGACCACGCGTTCTCGGAGATCGACCGCCTGCAGGACGTCGTGCCCAGGGCTGACAGCGTGGCCCCCCAAGAGGACGACCGCACGCCCTCGGAGGACGACCCGGAGGATGTTGTGCCCGGAAGCGAGAGCGTGGCCCCCAACGAGGACGACCGCACGCCGGAGTAGCCGGACGGAGGTCGTCTCTCGATCCTCCGCCTCCCGGTTCGAGGGCGACCGCATCAACGGTGGCCGTACAAGTGATGGACGACTGGGTGCGTGGTACTCCCGGGTGAGCACACGAAGAATCGGTTCGCGCTGCCGGTTCGAACGGCCGCGCCGGGTGTTCGTAGTTCCGCGGTTCGGCTGGTCGCGCCACCGCGGCGGACCGCCTTACAGACGAGTGACGTTCGACGCGCGTGGACCCTTGGGGGCCTGCTCGATGTCGAACTCGACCTCGCTACCTTCCTCCAGATCCGGGCCGCCGACGTCCTCCATGTGGAAGAAAACGTCCTCGTCCGAGTCCTCAGTCGTGATGAAACCGTAGCCGCCAGTGTCGTTGAAGAAATCAACGTTGCCTTTCGCCATTGCGAGTAGAGGAAGTCCGCGGGTACGGATAAGGGTTGGCAATTCGTCGTGTTATGTGGTTTCGTTACGGTCGTGAGTGGCTGTCGTTCCGGATTTCGGTCCGGAAACGGGCGTTCGTCGACTCCGGAGCCGGTCGCGGCCGGTGGGAGCCGATCCGCGGGCGCCCGGCCGAGCCCGTCCTCGCGTGCGAACCCCGGCTACGGGACCGGCCGGTCGTCGAACCAGACCGCGAGGCCGACCTCGTCGACGAACTCGCCCCCGATGAGGTAGTGGCCGTCCCGGCGGTACTCCTCGGTCCAGCCGTTCGCCTCGAGGAAGGCCACCCCCCGCTCGTTCGTCGCCGGCAGGTTCTGGTACGTCTTCAGGTAGCCCCGCTCGCGTGCCCAGTCGAGGCCACGGTCCAGCAGCGCCGTCCCGAGTCCGCCCCCGCGGTACTCCTCGAGGACGCCGACGGTGAGTTCGGCGGTGTGGTCCATGCGGGGGTACTTCAGCGCCTCGACGTGGAGCCAGCCGACGGCGTCGCCCTCGACGGTGGCGACGAAGAACACCCGCGACTCCTCCTCGTTGTGCCGGAGGAGCACGTCGTCGCGGCGGACCTGTTCGGCGAGCCGCGCGGCGACCGCGTGGTCGGCCCCGTCGGCGACCGCCCTGACGACGCCGATGACGCCCGTGATGTCCTCCTGTCGTGCCGGACGGACCTCCGCCTCGACCCCGTCGAGGTCGACCGTCACGGCGTCGGCGTCCATCGGGAACGCCACCCGGAGGGTCCCGTCGACCTCCTCTAAATAGCCGTCGCGCTTGAGGATGGAGACGTGGTGTCTGAACGTCTCCGGCTCCATCGGAACCGACGGCGAGAGCGCGGTCCCCGACCGCGCGGGTTTGGAGCTGCTCTCCGCCCGCACGAGCACGTTCTGCCGGACCCGTTCCGGCGTGGCTGCCCCCTCTCGCTCGACGTACTCGTAGATCCGGCGCCGTTCCTCCCGGTCGAACCCCAGCGTCGACGGCTCTCCCATGTCCGATAGGGCCGTGTGTTCCGTGATAACTCTTGTTGCCGGGTCGCGGGTCGGTTCAGCCCTCCGGCGGGCTCCCCCGGATGAAGCCGGTGATCTCCTCGTTCTCGAAGTGACAGTTGACCGCGCCGCCCGCCGCCGAGCGGAGCATCGCCCCCAGGCCGTACACCGTGACGGTCTCGACGACGTAGTCCGGCGATCCGGCGACGTTCCACTGGTCGGGGTACGTGGCGAGAGAGAGCACGATACCGGCCGCACAGAGGAGCGACCCCACCAGGGAGACGTACGTGTTCCGCCGGACCTCCGGGAGGGCGACGACCAGGCCGAGCAGGAACGCCGGCAGGCCCAGGCCTGCGATCCCGCCCGCGAGCGTCCGGTAGGTCCAGAACGCCCCGGTGCCGTACTCGACCGACTCGGCGGCGAGGAACAGCCCGTACCCCCCGACGGACGCGAGAAGTCCGACCAGCGCGCGCCTGCCCGACCCGGACGTTCTCGCCGGACGCCGTCCGGATCCTCCGCCCGAGGTCGCGGTAGCACTCGACCAGCATCTCCGAACCGCGCCCGAACGACATGTGATATACCTTGTGACCGACTCACACAATGATCGTGAGGGAACCGAAAGTATCATCGAAACACACGTTCGCGCCCTGCGTGGGGGCGGACGCGTCGCGGGCTCGCTGCGCCCGTTCGGCGCCGGCGACCGTCGTCATACGGTCGTGCGTAACGATGTACCGGCGATAACCCGGACAGGGTCGGGTATCGACGGTAAAAGACTACGCACGATCGTATCAGTCCTCCTCGAGAAGCGCGTCGTCGCCGTGGCGCTCGCGGAGCCGTCGCATCTCCTCGCGGGCCTCGCGGACCCGCGGGGTCGGCTCGGCGTACGCGTCGGCGAACAGGTCCTCGGGGTCGGCGTCCGGCCCCGATTCGGCGGCGTCGACGACCTCGGCGACCCGTTCGCGGGCGAGTTCGCCCGCCGCCTCGACGCCCTCGTCGTCGAGGATCCCCCGGTCCCGGAGGTAGGCTTCGAACCGGTCGATGGGGTCCCGGTCGCGCCACTCCTCGACCTCCGCCTCGTCCCGGTAGGCGTCCGGGTCGTCGGCGGTGGTGTGGGCGCCGAAGCGGTACTCGATGGTCTCGAGCAGCGTCGGCCGCGGCCGCCCACCCTCGGAACGGGCCTTCGCCGCGGCCGCCGACACCGCGACGTACGACGCGAGTGGGTCCATCCCGTCGACCTGGATGCCGTCGAAGCCGTAGGCGTGGGCCTTCACCGCCAGGGTGTCGCTCGCGGTCTGCCGCTCCCGGGGGATCGATATCGCCCACCCGTTGTTGTGACAAACGAACACCGCCGGGACGTCGAAGACGCCCGCGAAGTTCAGCCCCTCGTGGAAGTCACCCTCCGAGGTGGCGCCGTCGCCGAAGTGACAGACCGAGATGGCGTCGTCGCCCGAGAGCTTCTGCGCCCACGCGAACCCCGTCGCGTGGGGAACGTGCCCGCCGATGGAGATGTTCAGCGGGAAGACGTTGACGTCCGCGAGCGCCTCGTTGCCGGACTCGTGGCCCGCCCAGTACCGGACGTACTCGTGGGGGAACCCCCGGGCGATGACGGCGCCGTGCTCGCGGTACTGGTAGGAAACCCAGTCCTCGGGTGCGAGCGCGTACGTCGTGCCGATCTGCGAACCCTCCTGGCCGGCCGCCGGCGAGTAGGTCCCGATCCGGCCCTGGCGCTGGAGGCTCACCATCCGCTCGTCGAAGTGCCGCGTCGTCCGCATGTCCCGGTAGATGTCCAGCAGCGTCTCCTCGGGGAGGTTCGGTTCGAGATCGGGCGAGACCACCCGGCCGTCGGCGTCGAGCACCCGGACGGTGTCGTCCGGGTCACGGTCGAAGAGCGAGAGGGGGTCGTCCATACCCGGCCTGCCGCGCGCCGGCCATATCAATCCGCCCGTCCCCTGACGGTGTCCGGGGACGGCAGGCGTGCGGGAGGGACGGTCAACGGTCCCCTCCCGGCCCGTCCCTCGACCGCAGGGATCGGACGCCCGACCCCGCGTGGGCCCCGGCCGGCCGAACCCGCGTGGCGTCGGTCCGATCAGGCCTTCCTGACGATGTGAACGTCGTAGTCGGGGTCCTCGGAGACGGGCGAGCCGACGCTCGAGACGGGCGTCGAGACGCGCCCGGCGTTCTCCGAGCCGACGAACACCACCGAGGCGTCGAGCTCGTGGGCCGCCTCGCGGATGGTCCGGGCGACGTCGTGCGTGGTCGTCGCCATCATGCCGGCCTCGGTCGGCTCCTCGCGGCGGAAGGTCGCGTCCGGGGCGATCTCCCGGGCGGCCGCCTCGAGCTCCTCGGCGATGGCGTCCGGGTCGTACGGCTCGTCCGCCCCGACCCAGCCGCGCTCGCGGGCGAACCGCTCGTCGTTCGTGAGGACCGAGAGGACGACGAGCCGCTCGTCCGTCAGTTCGGAGAACTCCACCGCCCGGCGTAGCGCCGCCGTCGCCAGCTCCGACCCGTCGAACGGGACCAGCAGGACCATACCCCCGATACGCTCTCGCGGGGTATAACTCCCGCCGACGGACGGTCGGAACCGTGGGCCGGAACCCCCACGCTCATGTGTCGGCCGGGCGGGGCTGGCGGCATGGCCGCCGACGCCGACCCCGACCCTGAGCCGATCCCGACGGACGCCTACTACGACGTGACGCGGGTCACCGAGGTGTCCGTCTCGCCCGACGGCGACCGGGTGGCGTTCCTGACCACCGACTCCGACCCCGAGGAGGACGAACGCCGGAGTTCGCTGTTCGTCGCGCCCACCGACGGCTCGCGCGAACCCCACCGCCTCACCCGGGCCTCGGACGCCGGGGCGCCCGTCTGGAGTCCCGACGGGAGCCGACTCGCGTTCACGGCCGCCCGGGAGGAGGACGTCGGACTGACAGTCGAGCGGGGGTCCGACGAACTCGACGACCCCCCGGGCGAGGACGGGGAGGACGACGCCGAGACGAGCGGGGACGCGAACGGCGACGGAGGGGAGGAGGGTCCGGTCGGCGAGGGGCCGCGCTCGCACGTCTGGCTGTTCGACCTCGAACTGGGCGGGGACGCGAGACAGGTGACGACGGACGAGGCGTTCCCGGAGGGGGTGCGCGGGTTCGACTGGGGACCGGCCGGCGACCGGCTCGTCGTCGCGGCGAGGGACCCGACCGACGAGGAGCGCGAGTACCTCCGCTCGCGCCGCGAGGAGGACGGCCCCGTGGTGACCGAGCGGCTCCAGCACAAGGGCGACGGCGCCGGCTGGCTCGACGACGTGACGACGTACCTGTTCGTCGTCGACGTCCGGACGCGGGAGGCCCGCCGGCTCGACGACGCCTACGGCGGCGGCGCCCTGGAGTTCATGACCGGTCTCGACCCGGCGTGGGGGAGCGACCGGATCGCCTTCCTCTCGAACCGGACCGGGGAACCCGATGACTCCGGGGCCATGGACGTCTACACGATCCGTCCCGACGGCTCGGGGCTGGACCGGCACACCGGGGCGGACGTGATGGCGATGGACCTCGAGTGGGACGACGCCGGTGACCGGCTGGCGTTCACGGCGGGCGACCCGGAGGACTGGACGCGGCCGCGGGAGGTCTACCGCCTCGAGGAGGGCGACGTCGACTCCATCAGCGGGTCGCTCGACCGGACGGTCGCGCACTTCGGCGGGCCGGTCTGGTCCGGGGACGAACTCCTCGCGCTGTTCGCCGACGAAGCGCGACACCGGCCCGCCCGCGTCCCGCTCGCCGGCGAGCCCCCGGAGTACCTCGCCGACCTCGGGCCGTACCACACGGTCGCGCGGGTCGACGCCGGCGGCGGGACGGTGGCGTTCCTCGTCGCCCACCCGGAGGAGGGAACGGACGTCCGGACCCTCCCGGTCGAGGATCTGCTGTCGGCGGCCCCGGGGGAGTCGCTCCTCCCCGGGACGACGCGGATCAGCGAGACGAACGCCGACCTCCTCGCCGAACACCCGATGCCCGAGTGTCGGCGAGTCACCTTCGAATCCGGCGGCCGGGAGATGGACGCCGTCGCCTACCTCCCCGAGGGGTTCGAGGCGGACGACGACCCGCGGCCGCTCGTCGTCTCCATCCACGGTGGCCCGGTCGCCTACGACCTCCCGGAGTTCAGCTTCGAGTACGCGATGTGGGCCTCGCGAGGGTACGTCGTGGTCTGTCCGAACTACCGCGGGGGAGCGTCCTACGGCCACGAGTTCGCCCGCGAACTCCACGGGAAGTGGGGGACGGTCGAGGTCGAGGACGTCGTCGCCTGCGCCGAGTCGCTCCGCGAGCGCGGGTGGGTCGACCCCGACCGCGTGTTCGGGCGGGGCTTCTCCTACGGCGGCATCGCACAGGGCCATCTCGTCACGCAGACGGACCTGTTTGCCGCGGCCGCACCCGAACACGGCGTCTACGACCTCCGCTCGGAGTTCGGGGCGAGTGATCTGCACGTGGGCGTCGAGTCGGAGTTCGGCCTCCCGTGGGAGGACCCCGAGGCGTTCGAGGCCGGCTCCTCGATCACCGGTGTCGACGAGGTCGAGACGCCCCTGCTCGTCATGGCCGGGAGCGAGGACTGGCGGTGTCCGCCCTCCCAGTCCGAACAGCTCTACGTCAGCGTGAAGAAGCAGGGCGTTCCGGCGCGGCTGGTGATGTACGACGACCACCACAACGTCAGCGCGCCCGACCGGGCGGTCCACCGGCTCGACCAGCTCGTCGAGTGGTACGAGCGCCACGACCCGGCCCGCGAGGACGGGCCGACCGACGAGTGAGGCCGTCGGCGGACGCCCCCGAACGGCGTCGCCCACCGCGTCGAGGACGATCCGTTGCCGTATCCGCCAGTATCAGATGAGGACGGTCACGTTCCATATGGTGACGACCAGACCGACGCCGGCCACCCCGAGCGGTACCGCCACCCTGAACGGCCACGTGATCAGTCGCCAGGCGAGACAGAACGTCGCGACGGAGGACAGCTTCAGCGCCACGAGGGCGAGGAGACCGAACTCGGCCACGAGTTCGGCCGCGACCGGTCCCGCCTCCGCACCGCGGCCCGTCGAGAGGCCGACGAGCGTCGTCCCGAGGTCGCCGACGCCGTAGCCGAGCAGCGCCACCGTCCAGAGCGCCCGTTCCCGGGCGGCCAAGCAGGCGATTCCGGACTCGTGCCGATCCGAGTCGGGCATCAGGAGAGGGGGTCCGGACGTGGGGGACTCCCCCGGGCGCGGTTCGCGCGGGGACGGGCGACCATCAGCTCGTACGGTCGTAAGCGGTCCCCCGCGGACGGACGCCGATCCGGTCGGGCGCTCACCGGTAGATCGGTACCCACGACCGCATCAGGCGGGGACGAGCACGACGCTCGTCGCTGCCGCGAGCACCATCACCAGCGCGAGGACGGCCAGGAACTCCGCGACCGCTCGCCTGCTGTCGAACCCCGGCCCGAGCTCGAACGACTCGTCCGCCTCCGACTCGGGCTCGACGGACACCCCACGTTCGACGCGATCCATGTCCGCTGGTAGACCTCGGGAGCGCATATAATCGGGTCGGCGGTCAGTTTCTGTGTCGCCCGCAGGCCGTCGGTTCTCGCCACGCGTGGGGCCCGGTGTCGGCGTCGTCGCCGGTCCGCGGGGCGCGAGCGAGAAGCACGTACCCGTCCGCGCTCAACTCCGCCCGTGGCAGACGAAAGCGACGGTGGTGGTGACGGCGACGCTCCGGCGGGTCGCGACCCCGCCCCGACCGATCCGGACGCGGACGTCCTCGGTCCCCTCCGCGACGGGCCGACGCGGCTGGTCCCCCCAGACGGAGGCGGTCCGGCGCGAGCTTCGGGCGGGGGACGGAGAACCCCTCCACTGTCTCGACTGCGGGCGACAGGTGGTCGCCCGGCGACACGGGGGGAACTGCCTGCTCTGCGGGTCGGCGGCGATCGTCCTCGAGTCGGTGTGATCGGACCCGCGAGCCCCGTTACTGGCGGTCGATGCGCGTCGAACACCGCAGACAGAGCACGTCGTCGCCGACCCAGTTGACGTCGCTCGAGTCGCACGCCGGACAGCGGTAGCGACTGTTCCCGTACTCGGTCGTGCCCCGGGGGGCGGCGAGGTGGCCGGCGTCGACCGCCCGCTCGACCAGATCCGGAAGCCGCCGTGCTTTGTACCGGGCCCGGCGTGCGAGGTACCCGCCCCCGTCGTCCGGCTCCGGGCCGTGGAGGTCGTCCCAGGGGACGGCTATCTCGCCGTTCGCGAGGCCGCGAGAGACCTGCTGGACCGCCCCGTTCGCGGCCTCGAACAGGAGCGTCGTCGCCCACCGGACGGGGTCGGTGGGATCCGCCTCCTCGTACGCCCCGGCCGCCGACCCGTAGGCCCCGCCCGCGTCGAGCCCCGCGGTCGCCCGCAGGTCGCCGACGAACTCCGTGAGACAGGCCCGCTGGACCGGCTCCTCGAAGACCGCATCGCGCAGGTCGCGGGCGACGGCGACGCCCTCGACCGCCCGACGCTTCGCCCGGCGGTCCCGGCCGGCCACCCGGTAGGCGACGGTCCCGACGGTCAGGTACCCTAGCCCGACGCCGACCGTTCCCCGATCCTCGGACTCGAACGGGTCGCGGTCGGCGTCGCCGCCGGCGAGGTCGGCCCACGCCGCACGTGTGTAGCGGTCCCCCGCACGCTCGTACTCGCGGTCGGCGAGCGCCCCGACGGCGGCGTCGCGGTGGCGCCCGTACTCCCGGTCGTGACTCACGGGGACACGGACGGGTCCCGGCGGATAGAGCGTTGGCGAACCGGCGATTCCGGCCCGGAACCGACCCGTTCGCCGGCCACACGCGAACTCCCCGCCATCCCGATGGGACGTCGCAGTCGACGACGCGTTCCGGGGGTGACGGGATCGGACAACCGTGGCAGGGGGTCGGACCTGACCGGCTGCTCGTCCCCGTTTCCTCTCGGCACTTCCGATCGCCCGCTCCCGTCCTCGAACGGAAGGCCCAACTCTCGCGGGTCCGTACCGACGCCGTGCATCGCCGGACGTTCCTCGCCGCCGCCGCGATCCTCTCGGCCGCCGGGAGCCTCGCCACCGCGGGCTGTCTCACGACCCTGGGGATCACCGAGCGCGGGCCCGTCACGGCGAAGTGGATCGCGGCGACGACCGAGAGCGACGTCCGCAGGCTCGTCTACGACTCCACGCGGGGCGAGCGCTACGTCGACGACGCTCACGCGGCCGACTTCCCCGACGACGGCCGGATGTTCGTTTCGCAGGACCTCCACCGGGAACTGAACGCCCGCTACGTCGGCGTCGAGTACCGCCTCCGACACGAGTGTCCCGAGTGCGGGACCCCGTCGGTCTCCCGTGGCGACTTCAACAGCGTCGTCGTCGGGGACGTCGCCGAACTCACCTACAGCGAGAGCGGCGAGCGGGCGACGGTCGTCGGGGTCGATAGCGACCGGTGATCCGCCGCTACGCCCCCTCGAGCGCCTCGCGGAGCCGGTCGCGCTCCTCCCGGGCCTCGCGGAGCGCCGGTTCGACGGCGCCGTCCTCGAGCATCGCCCGCTGTTCGTCGTCCAGTTCCGCGATGGCGTGGGCGGCTTCGCGGAGGTCGCCGTACCGGCCGGCGTCGGTCGCCAGCCGCCGCACCTCGCGGAGCGCCACGACGGTGTCCTCGGGCGCGAACCGGCGGACGACGGGCTCGTACTCGCGGGTCAGGTGGCGGAGCTTCGAGGCCGGCGGCGGCGGCCACTCGACCGTCAGGGGCTCGCCGTCCAGCCGGTCGAGGTAGGTCCGGTTGGTCGCGACGTGCCGCTTGAGTTCGTGGGGCTCGTCGACGTAGTGATCGAGCTTCGAGGCCGAGTAGTCTGCGTACTCCAGCAGCTTCGGGATGGGCTCCTCGCCGGCCCCGCTCGAGTCGACGTACTCCCGGAGGCGGGTCGGGGGCTCGCGGAACCCGACCAGCGGGTACGACCCGGCCACCTCGATCAGCGCGTACATCTCGCGGGCCGGGGCCCCGCGCTTGAACGATTCGAAGGCCTCGCGAACGCCCTCGTCGTACGCCTCGATGGGCTCGCGCTGTTCGCGGGCGTGCTCGAAGTCCTCCCCGTTCAGCCGGGACTTCTGGAACGTCTCGTCGGCGGCCTCGAACCCCTCCCGGGCCGGCAGGTCGTCGGGGAGCCCCTCGACGAAGTCGACGAACGCCTCCTGGAACTCGACGTACCCCTCGAAGTCGTCGTAGTCGGTCGCCCGGTCCTCGTAGCGCTCGAGCAGCCGGGTCGCCCCGTTGTACGCGTCGGCGACCCGCTCGAGGTCGTCCTCGCCGATCTCCTCGACCCGCGCATCGAGCTCCTCGACCCGCGCCCGTACCTCGCGGAGCTCCGCGACGAGGCCATCGACGCCGTCGTCCGCCCCCGCGGGCTCACTCCTCGTAGACGTCATCTGGATCGAAAACCCGGTCCCCGACGGTTTCGCCGTCGACGGTGCGGTGAAAACAGGACTCGAAGCCGGTGTGACACGCCCCGCCCTCCTGGTCGACCCGGTAGAGCAGGGCGTCGCCGTCGCAGTCGACCCGTATCTCCCGGACGCGCTGGACGTGGCCGCTGGTGGCGCCCTTCTGCCACAGTTCGCCGCGCGAGCGGGAGTAGTAGTGCGCGAGGCCCGTCTCGCGGGTCCGTTCGAGCGCCTCGCGGCTGGCGTACGCGAGCATCAGCACGTCGCCGCTCGTGGCGTCCTGTGTGACGGCCGGGAGGAGCCCCTGCTCGTCGAACGCCAGGTCGGGCGCCGCGGTCCCGCCCTCGCCTTCGCCCTCGCTCTCGCTCATCGGGGGGAGAAAGCGGCCGGAACCGATAGGTCTTGTCATGGGGACCGCTCGGAGTGTCCTCGGAGCAGCCGGCGACCGTCGGCGGGCGGGGCTCACCCGGGCCGGGGGTCCGAGAGCGCGTCGGCGAAGAGGTAGACGATGGCGACCAGCAGGTAGAACGTGGCGAACGCCGCGATGACGCTCCCCGTTCCCGCCGCCCCCAGCGAGATCCGCCGTTTCACGACGAGGTCGAAGACGAACGAGGCGACGTCGCTGTTGAACAGGAGCAGCATGATCAGGAGACCCCAGGCGGGCAGGTACCGCCGGTTCGTCCCGACCAGTATCGGCCCCAGCCCGGACCAGTCCCGGTCCATCCCCACCAGGAAGACCCCGGCCAGCAGCACGTACGGGACGTAGAACGCCACGACGAGGGTGACGAGAAACGAGAGGACGTCGAAGAGGTGGATCACCCAGAGAGTGCGCGCTGACCGGCGGTGTGAGCGCGAACAGCAGGCTGGTAGCGGTCCACACCAGGGCGAACATGACGACCGCGATGGTGCCGAGCACGGCGACCACCTTCGTCCCCCGGTAGGCGAGCCGCAGCCAGAACCGCGCGTCGACCGGCAGGAACGTCGCGGAGCCGCCGCTCCCCGTCGAGACGTCGCGGACGACCGTCAGCAGGAAACCGAGCGGGACGGTGAGCGCGAGAAAGCCGACGGCGACCGCCGCCAGGTCGACCGCCTCGAGCAGCGCCTCGGACCCGGGGAATCCGTATATCCGGGACAGGTCGCGGATGATTCCCGCCAGGTGGGACCGACCGGAGAAGAGGTACACGTGCTCGGCGACGAACGGGAGGCTCCCCCCGACGATGCCGGTCTCGTACCGCTCGTCGCTGTCCCCCAGGTACCCCATCGCGTCGTTGATCCGACTCGCCATGGTCCTCCCGGCTCGGGCCGTCGCCTCGTTGCAGGCCTCGGCCG
>PXRQ01000090.1:13153-39149 GCA_003022005.1 Halobacteriales archaeon QS_5_70_15 | reverse complement strand
GTCGCCCCGGCGGTACTTCCACGCGAGGACGTACTCCGCCCGGGAGCCGACGACGGCGGGGGTGTCGTGTTCGCAGATGGACTGTGCCGCGATCCCGTTGAGCCGCCGCTTCGGCAGCACGGGCGTCGTGCGGGCGGCGACGGCGGCGACAGGTCGGTCCCCGACCCGCAGTGTACCTTCTCTCCAACCGTTCCAGATCGGAGGTCCCACCGTCGCCGGAGCTCCCGTCTCCCGATCCCCCGTCGCCGGAACTGCCGGTACAGCCGGCCAGTCCGACGGCACCGCCCGCCGCGGCCAGTCGTAGTGCCTTGATCCGTGTTAACACGCTGTCGTCCGTGCGATGGACCCGACGTCCGTATACATGAGAATTAACTATTGACATACACGATCAAGTCGGGGCGGGGCGCAAGGATGGGGAGCGGGCGGACTGTGGGTCGATCCGGCCGACGTCCCGGTGTCAGGGGAGCAGACCAAGCGCCCGCAGGAGGACGAACAGGACGTCGCCGTACGTGAGCCCGACGAGGAGTCCGACGAACATCGGGACGACGAACGGGATGCCGGGGGTGTACCACACCGTCTCCCGTCCCGGGTCCGCGACCACCTCGAGACCGTCCCGGAGCTTCGAGGGGGTCGTCCCGTAGGCCGTCCCCTCGACGGCCTCGAGGAACGCCTCGGCGCCCCAGGCGTCGTCTGCGTCGATCCCGTTCCCGGCGTCGGTATCGACCGTCCCTGCCGCATCTGCCGCATCTGCCGCATCTGCCGTATCCGTCGTCTCGGCCGTGTCGCCCGCCGTCCCGGCCGGTCCGGCCCCCGGCTCCCCGTCGGAATGGAGTTCGCGGGTCCGGCCGTCATCGGACTGCGTCCGATTGCCCGGGGTGCTCTGCCCCCCGCCGTCGGCGACCGGCGGGCCGTCGTCGACCGCCCCGTCGCCGGGGGGGTTCCGCGCCTCCGGCGGCGGGAGGCTCGCCGGGTCGCGGTGGTGGTCGGGGTCGGCCCGGAGCGCCGGGAGGGTCGTCCCGCGCCACCGGAGGTACATCCGGAGCGCGTCGAGGTCGAGCCCGCGGCGCGTGTACCCGTCGGGGGTCTCCATGAGACTCCCGTGGGCGGTCGCCAGCCCGTCGACGGACAGGGGACGGCCGACGACCATCGGAGGGGCGACCTGTCCCCGGGCGAGGTTCCGCGCCGCGAGCGCGAGCGGGTAGAGCGCCCCCGCGAGCACGGCGTTCGTGAGGACGGTGAGCGAGAACACGCCGAGCGTCGCGGCGTGCATCGGGAGCGCGTCGAACGGGAGGTAGTAGACCGGGTAGAGGGGGAACAGGACGGCGAGCGCGATGACGGCCTTGGCGTCGGCGCCGCCGAACCCGCCGACCCGGAAGAAGACGTAGCCCAGCGGGGCGACGAGCCCGACGCTCACGGCGATCCGGAGGAGCGCGAGGTTCCCCTCGAACCCCGAGGGGAGCCCGCCGGCGAAGTCGAGGCCACGAGCCGCAGGAGGTCGGCCGGCGACCCGGTTCCGAGGAGGCCGTCGAGGGCGCCGGGGATGGTGGCGACGGTCGCGAGCACACTCCCTGTGCCGGCCACGACCACATAAGACTGGACCCGATATCGGAATGCCGGCGAGCGACGGGCCGCGTGGGCGAGCGCGAGGCGGACCGGACGTCCCTCGTACGGTCGGTGGTAGTCCCCCGCGGACGATCGCCGAACCCGGTCGGGCGATCACCGGGAAACCGGTACACGCGACCGCATCAGTCGGCGGGCGTCCCCTCCACGGCCGTCTCGAGCGCCTCGCGCATCCCCGCGGCGAGCTCCGAGGCGCGGTCGCGGGAGCGGGCCTCGGCGTACACCCGTACGAGCGGCTCCGTTCCGGAGGGACGCGCGAGCACCCACGCGTCGCCGTAGTCGAGTCGGTAGCCGTCGATGGTCGTCAGCTCGGCGTCCGCCTCGCGGGCGTACCGCTCGGTGGCCTCGAGCATCGTCTCCTTCGTCGAGGACTCCTCGTAGGAGAGGTTGACGCGGACGTTCTCGTAGTCGTCGTAGGGGGCGACGACCTCGCTCGCCTGGCGGTCGGTCAGCAGTTCGAGGAACCGCGCGGCGGTGTAGGCGCCGTCGCGGGCGGGGCGGTAGGGCGGGAACAGCACCCCGCCGTTCCCCTCGCCCGCGATCGGGACCCGCCGGCCCTCCCCGATCAGTTCGAGGATGCGGGTGACGATGTACGTCGAACCGATGGGCGTGAGCTCGAGGTCCGCGCCCGCCTCGCTCGCGACGTCGACGAGCCGCTGTGAGACGTTGACCGCCGAGACGGCGGCGTCGCCCGGCTCGAGCACGGCGGCGGCGAGCGCGGCCAGCATCGCGTCGCCCTCCAGGTACGCGCCGTGCTCGTCGAAGAAGATCGCCCGGTCGGCGTCGCCGTCGTGGGCGATGCCGACGTCGGCGTCGGCGGCCCGGACGAGCTCGCCCAGCTCCGAGAGGTTCTCCTCGACCGGCTCGGGGTCCCGTCCGGGGAAGTCGCCGTCGGGCTGGGCGTTGATCGTGACGACCTCGCAGCCGAGCTTCCGGAGGAACTCCGGCGAGGTGGTCGCCCCCGCGCCGTGACCGGGATCCAGCGCCACCGTGAGATCCGCCGCCGCGATGGCCTCGCGGTCGACGGCCGACAGCAGCTCCTCGATGTAGCGGCGGCGCGTGCCGTCGACCCGTGCCGTCCTCCCCACCCGGTCCCACGCGACCGACGAGCCCCTGCCGTCGCGGTCGCTGCGGAGGAGCCGGGATTCGATCCGCTCCAGCGCGTCGCGGGAGAGCTCGTGACCGTCCGGGCCGATGGGCTTCACCCCGTTGTACCGCGGCGGGTTGTGGCTGGCGGTGATCATCAGCGCCGGGACGCCCTCGCGGGCGCAGTAGGCCTGGGTCCCCGGCGTCGGGACGACCCCCAGCCGGCGGACGTCACAGCCCACGGAGGCGAGCTCGGCCGCGGCGGCGTCCGCCAGCATCTCGCCGGTCCGGCGGGTATCGCGGGCGATGGCGGCCGCGGCGTTGCCGGCGCTGTGCCACTCGCTGCCGGCCGCGCGGGCGATCTGTCCGATGAACGTCGGCGTGATGGTCTCGCCGACGGTCCCCCTGACCCCGCTCGACCCGAATACCTCCATCGAAAGCCCTTCCGTGTGCCCCGGACAAAGGGGTTCCGGAGTCAGTGGTAGAGGACCGAAGCCGTCGGCGATCGGCCGGCAGGGCGGGAAACGAGCCCGTCGGGGGCATCGTGACCGATCGCCGGACCGCGTAACCGGCCGGGGACCGTGGCCGGGCGCTCGGCGGCGGCGGTTCGGCGGGGACCACAGTAGGCGGGGTGGGCGGGGTGGGCGGCTGGACCGCGTCGGCGACCGTCTCTCCCCCGACGGCCGCCCGGAGTCAGCGGGCCTGCCATCTCCCCGGTACCCCCTCCGATCCCGATCCGTATCGCTTTACTCCCCGAACCGCCGTTCCGTTCAGGACACACGGGTCTTCCGATCGGACTCGTCCGGGTGAATCGGACGCGTCGGACGTATAGACACACCTTTGAACGGTGCCCCCCAACCGCCGGCGATGACCGAACGGGGATCGGCGGACGACTCGCCGCGAGCGGGTGCTCGACACGCTGGCTCCGGGGCCGATGGATCAGCGCGACCTCAGGGACGAACTCGACGTCTCGCGGTCGACCGCCTACAAGTCGCTCCGGGAGCTCGAGGCGGAGGGGCTGGTCCGCCAGGCCGACGACGGCCGCTACCGGCTCACCCAGTACGGGGCGCTCGTCCACCGTCGCCACAGCGAGTACGCCGCGCGGGTCGAACGGCTGGAGGCGACCAGGCCGCTCGTCGAGTCGCTCCCGGAGGACCTCGTGGTTCCGCTGGCGTTCGTCGAGCGGGGGCACCTGGTCCTCGCATCGCCGCACGCCCCCGAGCGACCGCTCGACCGGCTCGACACCGAGTCGAGCCCGTCACACGACTACCGGGTGCTCTCGCCAATCGCGGTGCCGCGGTTCCTCCCCGACATCCACGACCGGCCGGGAGTACGACCGGCTGGACGAGGCGCTCCGGACGGAGGGGTTCGACCTCCTCCGGACTGACGAGCCGCTCGAGTTCGGCCTGTTCGTCGACGACGACCGGGCGGTCGCGGCGCTGTTCGCCTACGGGCCACAGGGGGGCGTCGCGGGGATGCTCCTCAGCGACGCGACCGAGGCATACCGGTGGGCTGACCGAACCTACCGTCGCTACCGCGAGACGGTCACCCCCGTCGATCCGGTGGGGTAGTCGCGGTCAGCGGGCCGTGTGGAGGAACGCGAACGCGCGGTTCCGCGGGAGGTAACGAGGTTGATTCAGGGCCGCGCAAGGGTCTCTATGTGGACCGCCGCCGAGCGGTCGCCGACGTCGAGCGGCTCGAAGCCCGGGTCGCGGGCGAGCCCCGCGACGAGGTCCCACCCGTCCGCCCGGGGTCGGTACCCCTTTCCCCGCCCCGGCCGACCCACGGATATGAGTGCGGAGAAGGACATCACGCTCGAGGAAAAGCGGGTGTACGCCGCCACCTCGGGGCGGTCGGAGGCGTTCGTCGTCTGCGGCGTCGGCCTCGCGCGGGTCGCCGTCTCGGACGGCCTCGTCGGGGAGTTCGGACTGGCCTGGCGCGGTGACGCCCGGGACGTGGCCGCGGGGGAAGGCCGCCTCGCCGTCGCCACCGGCGGGGACGTCCTCCTCGCGTCGGGAGCCGCCGACGAGGACCCGTCGTTCGAGCCGACCGGGTTCGGGCCGGCGACGGCCGTCGGAGTCCACGAGGGGGTCGTCGCCGCGGGCGACGGGCGGGTCGCCCGCCTCGATGGGGACGGATGGACGGCACTCTGCGAACTCGAGGGGGTGCGGGCGGTCGACGGCGACCTGCTCGCGGCCGCGAGCGGCGTCCACCGGCTCGACGGTACCCACGTCGGCCTCCGGTCGGCCCGCGACGTCGCGAGCGCGGGCCTCCCGGTCGCCGCCACCGACGACGGGCTCTACTACCTCGGCAACGGCTGGATGGACGCCCACGACGGCGACTTCCGGACGGTCGCCGCCGACGGCGAGCGCGCCCACGCCGCCACCGACGACGCCCTCTACGAGCGCCGCGGGGCGCCGGACGACTGGGCCGCCGTCGACCTCCCGGTCGAGGGCCGGGTCGTCGACGTCGCCCGGGCCGAGACGACCTACGCCGTCACCGGGGACGGGACGCTGCTCGCGTACGACCCCGCCGAGGACGCCTGGCGCGACCGGCCGCTCGGACTGGGCGACGCGCGGGCCATCGCCGTCGTGGCTCCGGAGTGACGCCGCCCCCGACTCCGGGAAACCGCGTCGTATATGCGTCTCGACCCGGAACCGGGTGTATGATCGACCTGCGTTCGGACACCGTCACCCGCCCCGGCGGGGCGATGCGCGAGGCCGCCCGCGACGCCGAGGTGGGGGACGACGTCTACCGCGAGGACCCGACCGTCAACGAGCTGGAGCGGCGCGCCGCCGAACTCGTCGGGACCGAGGCCGCGATGTACGTCCCGACGGGGACGATGGGGAACCAGGCCGCCATCCGGACCCACACCGACCGCGGCGAGGAGGTGCTGGTCGAGCGGGAGAGCCACGTCTTCAAGTGGGAGCTCGGCGGCATCGCCCAGCACGCCGGAGCACAGACCCGGCCCCTCGACGGCGGCGAACGGGGCGTCCTCACGCCCGAACTGGTCCGCGAGGGGTACGTCGAGGGCGACGACCACCGACCCGGTACCGGCCTCGTGTGTCTCGAGAACACCCACAACTCGAAGGGCGGGACCGCCATCGGGCCCGAGGCGGTCGACACCGCGTGCGAGACCGCCCACGAGCTCGGCGTCCCGGTCCACCTCGACGGCGCCCGGCTGTTCAACGCCGCGACCGCCCTCGACGTCCCCGCCTCGCGGATCACCGAGAAGGTCGATAGCGTGATGTTCTGCCTCTCGAAGGGGCTCGGCGCGCCCGTCGGCTCCATGATCGCCGGCAGCGAGGCGTTCGTCGAGTCGGCCAGGCGGGTCCGGAAGCTGCTCGGCGGCGGGATGCGACAGGCGGGGATCATCGCCGCGCCCGGCCTGGTCGCCCTGGAGAACCGCGAGCGGCTGGCCGAGGACCACGCCAACGCCGAGCGGCTCGCGGCGGGGCTCGACCGTATCGAGGGGCTCTCGGTTCCGGAACCGGAGACGAACATCGTCCTCGCGGACACGGAGCCCCCGGCCGAATCCTTCCTCGAGCGGTGCGAACAGGAGGGCGTCCTCGCCTCGAAGTTCGGCGAGCACCGGGTCCGGTTCTGCACCCACCTGGACGTGGATGGCGAGGACGTCGACCGGGCCACAGACGCCGTCGAGCGGGCGGTCTGAGGGAGAGCGGGCGAGTCAGTCCCGCAGTGCGTGGACCGATCCGTCCCGGCACGCGACGACCGCCGTCCCCTCGACCGGGGCGACGGCGGCGACCCCGACCGGCAGGGCGACGCGCCAGCGCTCCGTCCCCGCCTCGAGGTCGAAGGCTCGCACGGGGTCCGCGACGGGGCCCGTGCCCGACAGGCCGACCAGCACGAGGTCGCCCGCGACCGCGACGTCGGTAGCGTACCGGTCTCCCAGCGCGACCGTCCAGCGGACGGCCCCGTCCTCCGTGTCCGGAGCGGCCACTCCGCCCCGTTCGACGTCGCGGGGGCGGCCGTACAGCAGGCCGGCGACGGCGACGCCGTCGGCGACCGCGAGGCCCGTCGCTCCGATCTCCCCGTCCGCATCGCCGACGGCCGTCCAGGTCACCGTCCCCGAGTCGCGGTGACAGGCCACGACCCCCGGGCCGCCGTGGGCCCGCTGTCCGGGCAGCACACGGGCGCCGGACACCGCGGGCGGTCCGACGGCGTCGGTCGCGGGCGGGCCGCTCTCCCACCGGACGTCGGGACCGGACCGGAGCGGTACGTCCAGCAGGTCACGGCCCGCGAACCGGCGGACGAACCGAGACCCTCCGTCGCGTAGCGGTCACCGCCGTGGAGGGCGAGGTACGGCCCGCTCGCGTTCCCCGCTCGCCGCCAGCGGCGCCACCCGGTGTCGGCGGCGAAGCCCGCGGCGCCACCGTCGTAGCCGACGAAGACGCCCCCATCGGCGACCCGGAGCGACGTCGCCTCGAACGGGAGCCCCGCTTGCCAGCCCCGCTCGCCGGTCGTCGGGTCGAGGGTCACGAGGTCGAACACGACCCCGAGTATCTCGTCGGCGACCGCCGAATAGAGGGTCCCGTCGCGGAGCGCGAGCCGACCGCTCGGGAGGTCCTCGTGGGACCACGCGACGGACGGGTCCGCCGGCGGCGTGGCGTCGATGCTCGCGACGTTCGAGAGGTCGTACCGGGCGAGCGGCCACGTGTCCTCTCGCGGCGTCCAGCCCTCGACGCCGCCGAGCGGGACCAGTTCGGCCGCACCCGCGGCGGCGAGGAGGCCGGCACCGGCCAGCACCTGTCGGCGGCTCGGCCCGATGGCTGACGCCCCGAACGGGGCCTCCTCGGAGGGCACGGTCGCGCGTTCCCCCTCCCGGGTGCGAGTGTCTTCTCCCTACTCGTCCCCGAGGAAGCTCGCCGCGGCCCCCCGGAACAGCGCGTCGAACGCCCCGTCGCTCAGGTCCCGCTCGAGCAGTCCCTCGCGCTCGCGGACGTAGTCGTGGGCCATGTTCGGGAAGTCCGAACCGTACATCACCCTGCCTGCGAGCTCCTCGAACACCGAGTCCGGTACCGACGCGGGATCGAAGTCGACGTACTCGCCGACCACCGTCGCCATCGCGAAGCAGGTGTCGAGGTAGACCGACTCGTTCGCGCGGGCGATCTCGACGAACGCCTCCCACTCGAACGTGCCCATGTGGGCACAGCAGGCCCGCACCTCCGGATAGGAGTCGACGAACTCGCGGAAGGGTTCCGGGCCGACGTGCGGGGAGTCGCGGAACATCGGGGCCGTGCCCGCGTGGAACAGGATCGGCCGGTCGTACTCGGCGGCGAGTTCGAACGCGGGGTCGAGCCGAGGGTCCGCCGGGCCGCACTCCTGGACGGGACACTGGAACTTTAGGCCCCGCGCGCCGGCCTCGAAGGCCTCGCGGACCACCTCCCGGACCTCGTCCTCGCCGTGGACCGTCGCGAACGGGACCGCCATCGCGGAGTCGGCGGCCGAGTCGAGCACCCAGTCGTTCAGCTCCCGGGCGATGCCGGCCCGGTGGGCGTACGGCAGTGCCACGTACCGCTCGACGCCGTGGGCCCGGAGCACCGACTCGATGCCCCCCCGGTCGACGGGATGTGGGAACTCCCATCCGGCCGCGTCGTTCAGCGCCTCCCGGATGGCGGCCATCAGCCGCTCGGGCATGAGGTGGACGTGGCAGTCCGTCGCGCCGGCGAACCGCGGGTCGACTCCCGCCCCGTCGGCCGTCGTCCCGGCCGGACGCGACCCGTCCCCGTCGGCGTCGTGGTCCGCCGCGACGTGCCCGTCGTCCGACCGGGGGGCGCCCCCGGTGTCCTGACCGTCCATGCCGGATAGCGCGACCCGGGGACTGATAGGCGTACGGCTCCCCGGGCGGCGGGGGTCGGAGGCCGCAGCTCTGCGACCGAGTGTTCGATGCCCGACAGTTCGATATGCCGTTCAGCGTTCGACAGCGAGGGGGCGTCGAGCGAGGGCGAATGCCGGCGTCGACGGTCTCCCGGGATCTCGGCTCTCGCCCGCGAGTTCCGGGCCGATCCGGTCGGCCCAACCGGCGAGGCGGTCGCCACCGTGCGCGGAGCACCCGGGGATCGACCGTCCGGTTCCCGACTCGTCACGGCCCGACGGTTCCCGGGGAAGCTTCAAGCGGCTCACCCACCATCCCCCGACGTGCAGAGCGAACGGCTGCTCGGCGAGCCGGTGGCGGCAGAAATCCGCGGGACGGTCGAAGCGCGGGTCGAGCGGCTCGTCGAGCGCGAACGGGCGCCGACGCTCGGGACCGTCCTGATGAGCGACGACCCCGGCGACCGGCGGTTCGTGGAGCTGAAACACGAAGCCTGCGCGGCGGTCGGCATCGCGACGCGGGACGTCCGCGTCGATCCCACCGATCCGGCGTCGCGGCTCCACCGCGCCGTCGAGCGGCTCTCGGCCGACGACGCGGTCGACGCCGTGTTCGTCCAGGTTCCGCTCCCCGATCACGTCGACACTGCCGACGTCCGGGAGCGGATCGATCCCCGGAAGGACGTCGACTGCCTGCACCCGGCGAACCTGGGCCGACTCGTGGCCGGCGATCCCCGGTTCGTTCCCGCGACGACGGCCGCCGTCGTCCGTCTCCTCGTCACCTACGACGTCCGGGTCGAGGGACGCGACGTCGCCGTCGTCGGGCGCTCGGCCGTCATCGGGCGGCCGCTCGCGAACCGCCTTCTCCAGGATCGGGTGCCGGGAAACGCGACCGTGACCGTCTGTCACTCCCGAACCGACGACCCCGGTGCCGTCACCCGCGGGGCCGACGTCGTCGTGACCGCCGCCGGCGTCCCGGAACTCGTCGACGGGTCGATGCTCTCGCCCGGCGCCGCCGTCGTGGACGCGAGCGCGAACCGGCGCGAGGCGGGAACCGACCGGGGCCACGAGGTCGTGGGCGACGTCGCCTTCGAGAGCGCACGCGAGGTCGTCTCGGCGATCACGCCCGTCCCGGGCGGGATCGGACCGGTGACGCTCGCGGCGCTCCTCGAGAACGTCAGCCTCGCGGCCGAACGCCGGGCGGGAGCGGACGCCCCCGGGAGCTGAGACGGACGGCCGTAGTCTTTTACCGATGATCGCCGACCCCGTCCGAGCGAGCACCGGTAAATCGTTACAACCGTCCGTATGAGCCGACGACCGGAGCCGGTCGGTCGAGTCAGTCGGGTCGATCGCTACGCCGCGTCCCGACAGCCCCGGACGAACACCTCGACCGCCCCCGTCCCGACGGGCGTCACGACGCTCTCGGATGGAACTGCACGCTCTCGTGTGCGCCCGACACGGAGGGAGCGGTAGCGGCCCGCCTCGAACGTCCGGGAGAGGCCCCTCGAAGACACCCGTTCCCTCGTGGCGGACCGTCGAGGGCCTCCGGCGGCCGTCCCCCCCGGGAGTCGCGTCCAGATATATAAATATGGCCACTATTCACCACGTGGATTAATGTCTTGATTCGGTAACACACCGGGCAAGGGTTACCATGTGTATCGGTGATGCGCTCCGAGAACTGGCGGGGTTCCTCGACGGTTGCGAGGACGAGGGGCTCGTGACCGACGTCGGACTGGTCGAGCGCCACGACCGGGGCGGGTCGCGGGTGCTGAGCGCCGAGGTCGAACTCACGATGTCGCCGTCCGGGGAGGGACCGGGTGGTCTCGCGCTGTCCGGGACGTCGGTCGACGAGGACGGTCGGCTCGGCCTGACGTTCCGCTCGCTCGACGCCGTCGTGCCCGCCCCCGACGGCCGCGTCGAGGTCGAACCGACGGACGCGGCGTTCGGGCCGGACGGTTCAGTCACGGTCACGCTCGCCGCGCAAGTCCCCACCGGGGAGACGGCGACGACCGACGGCGGACCGACGGCGGGCGACCGCGCGGCGGCCGAAGACGAGCCGGACGGGACCGACGAGCGGCCGGCGACCGCCGGACGTGACCGGGACGTCCCGCCGTTCAGGGACCCCGAACTCCTGGCGGAGGTGTACGAGTCCTGTGACACGTTCGCGGAGATGACCGACGCCATCGGGATGGACGTCACCGCCGAGACCGTCAGGCGGTACATGATCGACTACGGCATCCACCAGCCGAACAGCTACGACACGGGCGGCGACGCGGACGAGAAGGCCGGGACCGACGACGCGGACCACGCGACCGGGACGGCGGGCCCGGGCGTCGCGGGCGACGCGGACGCGGACGACCGACCCGAGGGCCCGGCCGCCGACGCCGACGAGGACACGCAGGTCGTCCTCGCCGACGGCATCGGCCTCCCGGAGGACGTCACCGTCGAGACGCTCATCGAGACCGTCAGGGCGTCGAACACGCTCTACGAGGTCGAGCGCGACATCGGCGTCGACCGGGAGGACGCGCTCGACATGCTCCGGGAACTCAACCTGCTCGACCTCGTCGTCGGCCGGCTCTCGACACAGGACGAGCGCGACATCGGCCGCGAGGACGTCGTCGAGCGGCTCCGCGAGGCCTCCGCCACCGCCGCGGGGACGCCCGGACGGTGACGCCGCGACCGCGCGCTCGGACCCCCCCGAAACCGGCACCCGACGGGGGGGCCACTGGACCAGGAGGTTCCGGTTATCGTGCGCCCGCCCGTCCACGCCTACCGTCCGGCGACCGAGACACTAAGAGGATCGGCCCCCTCTCGTAGGCCGAGTCCGACCGTCCTGGGGTCCACTATGGCTATCGTCACCGAGGTCCGGTTCGCCCACGAGAACGGGGCCCTGGCCGGCACGCTCGCGGCGCTGCCGGACGCCGACGTCACGGTGATCCGCGAGGCGAGCACCGATCCCGGGGGGAACATCTACCTGATCCGGTTCGACGGCGACGTCGAGGGATACGAGGAGGTCGGGGCCGCGCTGGAGGCGGACCACACCGTGAGCGAGGCCGAGCCGATCACCGGCTTCGAGGGCCAGCACCTCTGGGGGGTCGAGTTCGCCGAGGGGACGAAGCTCATGGCGCCGAAGGTCACCAGCGTGGAGGGGTTCGTGCTCGACGCGCGGAGTTCGAACCCCGGTGAGGGCCGGCGCGGGTGGCGCGAGCGATGGCTGGTCCCGGACCGCGAGGCCCTCCACGAGATCTGGGAGCACGCCCGGGCGGAGGGGTTCGAGTTCGAGATCATCGAGTTCCGTCGCCGGGGCCGGACCGATCCGGAGTACCCCGGCGGGGACGCCCCGACCGAGGAGCAGCGCGAGGCGCTGCTGGCGGCCTACGAGCACGGCTACTTCGCCGAGCCCCGGGAGACGTCGCTGGAGGAGCTGGCCGGGGGCCTCGACATCTCCCCGACGGCCGTCGGCGGGCGACTCCGCCGCGGGATGCGCTCGCTGATCGGGATGACGCTCGTCGTCGAGCGCCCCGAGGACGGGGAGTGATCCGTGACCCGATCCCCGCCGGCGATCCCGGACACCGGCCCCGGCCGTCGATCCCGACCCCCGCCGCGGCGGTCGGCCGTCCAGACCGGAATCCCCGAAAGGGTTAGGTGTGTCCCGTGGTTTCAGTTCACATCTACCCCGCGAACGGAACGGGCCTTCCGATCGCTCCCACCGAACGACGGCCCTCGAGGAAGTAGTGATCTCGGCACGCGTCTACGCGGAACACCCCGACCTGGCGCTGACCCACACCATCCGGTCGCTCCCCGAGATCGACATCGGCGTCGTCTCCGACGCCGGTACCGACCCGCAGCACGACGTCTACTTCTTCTGGTTCGACGCCGAGGACTTCGAGGCCGTCGAGGCCGCGCTCGAGGAGGACCACACGGTCGCGGACTACTCGGTCATCGTCGAGCGGGACGGCCGGCGGACGTACCGGATCGAGTACAGCGACCGGGCGAAGCTGCTCACGCCAGCGATGACGGAGGTCGGCGGTCTCACGCTCGAGTCCCGGAGCCACTCGAACGGGTGGGTGCTCCGGATGCACCTCACCGACCACGACGGGCTGTACGCGCTCAGCGAGTACGCCACCGACGAGGACATCCGCCTCGAGATACTCTCGCTGAAGCAGACCGAGGAGACGTACGACCGCTTCGACTTCGGGCTGACCGAGGAGCAGCGCGAGGGGCTCGTCGCCGCGTTCGTCCACGGCTACTACGACGAGCCGCGCCGGACCTCCCTCGAGGGGCTCGCCTCGCTGCTGGGCATCTCCCCGACCGCGGTCAGCGGGCGGCTCAGGCGCGCCTCCGCGCGGCTCATCGAGGAGGTCCTCCTCGACGAGGAGCGCGATTGAACGGACGGCGGGAGCCGGACGAGAGAACACGCGACCGTATCAGCCAGCGACGCTGGACCCATCATACTCGTAAAAATACGGGATCGAATCCACTGTGACAATCGCTTTCTCTCGCTATCGCCGTGCTGAACACGCTCTTTATCAGTCAGGGGCGATCCTGGCAAGTGCCGAACGGAACAAACCGACCGCACGAGATACAACGTGCGTGTACACCGTGTCGCCGATTGCCGCTCCGGAGATCGGCCGCTACCTGCACCGGTAGCGGGACACCAGCACCACACCCAACTAGTTGGTCGTAATCCTTATTCACTGAAGACCCTTGATAAGTGGTCGAGGGACCGGTTCTCCCCGCACTATGTCAGGCATTAAATCCGGTGCGCCGAGTGATAGTATCAGACAGAGCCTGTACGAGATCATGTCCGCCGACGAGCTGTCGCTGGAGGACAAACGGACCAAGGCACTCGCGCTCGGACGCGAGTTTCTCGGGGTGCAGAACGGCCACATCGAACGCGCCGACGAGGCGGCCGGCACCCACGAGGTCGTCGCCAGCGTCGGCGGCCCCGCTACCCTGTTTTCGCCGGGGGAGACGCTGAACCGGGCGACGACGTACTGCCGCCGCACGATGGACACCAGCTCGCCCGTCGCCCTCGCCGATGCGCCCGAGGAAGGATGGGCCGATGATCCCGCCTACGAAGAACACGGGCTCGCCTGCTATCTCGGAGCTCCGATCTTCGTTCGGGGGAAATCCTACGGAACAGTCTGCTTCGTTGACAAAAACGCCCGAGACGACAGCTTCGAGGCCGGCGAGAAGGCGTTTGTCGAACTCATCGCGCGGCTGCTCGGCCGCGAGTTGGACGCCACCCGCTACGAGACGGAGCTCACGGACGCACACAAGCGTCGGAGTACCCTCGTTGAAGCCGCCCCCGACGCCATCTTCCTTGTGGACGTCGACACCGCCGAGATCACCGACGTCAACGAGGCGGCCACGTCCCTCACGGGCTACGATGATGCCGACCTCGAAGGGATGGCCGTGTTCGACCTCCATCCGACGACCAGCCGCGACCGGTACCGCCAACTGTTCGAGAACCTGGCAACCACCGGCGAGACGACGAGTACACTGCCCGACGGTAGCCAGCTCGAACTCCGGACGGCCGACGGCAACCTGATCCCGATCGAGATGAGCGCCAGCGCTGTCGAGCTCAGTGATGGCCGATACATCCGGGGCATCGTCCGGGACATCTCCGAGCGAGTTCAGCGCGAACGGGAACTGCGGTTGCGGACGCGAGCGATGGACGAGGCCGGCGTCGGGATCTCCATCGCCGACGCGACCGATCCGGACGTCCCGCTGGTGTACGTCAACGACGCGTTTACCGACATAACGGGGTACGACCGGGAGACTGCTCTCGGAACGAACTGCCGGTTTCTCCAGGGGCCCGCGACCGAGGAGGCGTCGGTCGACGTCGTCCGGGCAGCCATCGAGCGCGAGGAAACCCGGACAGCGGAGCTGTTGAACTACCGGGCCGACGGGACACCGTTCTGGAACGAACTGACGGTGACGCCGGTCGCGGACTCGACCGGCGAAACGAGCCACTTCATCGGGATTCAGCGCGACGTGACCAGTCGGAAGCGCCGCGAACGGCTGATCGGCGTACTCAATCGGGTGTTGCGGCACAACCTCCGCAACGACATGGGCGTCGTCGCGGTGCTGGGCGAAACCATCGCGACGGCGGCCGACGGCGAGATAGCGGCTCAGGCCGAGACAGTGACTGAAACCGCCCGTGACCTGATGAGCGTGAGCGAGAAGGCCAAAGCGGTCGAGACGGCGCTCCGGGACGACCCCGCGCCACGGCCGCTCGATGTTGTCGAGGTCGTCGAAGGGACCGTAGCGGAGCTGCGGGAGGCGCATCCGGAGGCCACGATCCGGTCTGAACTCCCGGGCGAGCAGTGGGCGATAGCGACCGACCGGCTGCAGATGGTGCTCGTGGAACTGGTCGAAAACGCCATCGCCGCCGATGGATCACAGGTGACGGTGGCGGTAGCGCCGCCGGAGGACAACGAAGGGCGCGTCAACGTGGAGGTACGTGACGACGGGCCGGGACTGCCGGCTATGGAGGTGCGAGTGCTCAAGGAGGCGAGTGAGTCCCCGGTGGACCACGCGAGCAGTTTCGGGCTGTGGATGGTGAACTGGCTGGTGACCGAGATGGGCGGCGAGGTCGATGTCGTCGCCGAGGACGGGACGACCGTGATGATAGCGCTACAGCAAGGTCACCGTGACGACGTGCCTCGCGCCGGCTCCGTGACCGAGGCTGCCCTGGGCGACGACCCGGATTCATTGGACTGGTGACGGAGCAAGGCCCGTCGTGTGGGGGCTCATCCCGGGGAACGTGATGCGGTCGTGCGTAACGATGTACCGGCGATCGCCCGGCCGGGATCGGCGATCATCGGTAACGGACTACGCCGACCGTATGAGTCGGGGAAGGGGAGTGCTGTCTGCTAGCAGTTGCATCAGTCTGTTGTGATCAAATCGAACGGGGGCAACAATGGGTACGAGGGCGGGAACGGACGGGCCGCCGGAGGGGACGTGTCGTGGGTGCCTCCCCGGCGGACGGTCGCGTAGAGCGACCGGGGCCGGGGCCTCCTACCCCTCCAGGGCCGCCAGCCGCCACTCCTCGGTGTCGGGAACCTGGTTGAACGTGTAGACGTGGACGCCCCTGATGCCGTACTCGGGGTCGTCGGCGTAGGGGGCCAGACCGCCGATGAGGTCGTCGGGCGTGTACTTCCCGCGCGAGCCGACGAGCTGCTTGACGAACCCCAGGATCCCGCTGGTCTTCCGGAGGAAGTCGATGGAGTCGCCGACGCCGACCTTCTGGGAGATGCCCAGCAGCCGCTGGTACTTCATCACCCCGGGGATGCCGACCTCGACGGGGAGCTCGACGCCCCGGCCCCGGATCTCCTCGATCCACTCGACGACGGCGTCCGGGTCGTAACAGAGCTGCGTGACGATGTACGTGGCGTGTGGCTCCTTCCTCGCCATCGCCTCGGCCAGCGTCTCGTCGTCGAGGAACGCGTGGCCCTCGGGGTAGCCGGTGATGCCCACCTCCTCGAAGTCGTAGTCGAGCTCCTCCATCGCCACGAGCAGTTCGTGGGCGGATTCGAACTCCCCTTCCGGCTCCTCGCGGTCCCCGCCCGGCACGAAGACGTCGGTCACCCCGGCGTCGGCGACGCGACCCATGACCTCGTCGAGCTGGTCCCTGTCGCGGACGTACCGGGCCGCGATGTGCGGGACGATCTCGTAGCCCGCCGCGGCCGCCTTCTCGGTCCACTCGATCGTCGCGTCGAGCCCGAGCGTCGGCGAGGTGGTGATGGCGATCTCCGTGCCGTCCGGGAGGTGGCCCATCTGTCGCCCGGCTTGTCGTCGGGCACCTGGTAGCCGAGGTTGACCTGGAACGGGGAGGTCTCGTGGTCCATGTCCTGGCCCCAGGACATGATGCCGGCGGCGGGCCGGCGCCGTACGGGGCGTCCGGTCGGCGGTCGAACCCGGGGCGGCCGTCGGGCGACGGACCGGTTACTCGCTGGCGTCCTCCCTGGCGCCGAGCTTGGCCTGCTCGCGGGCGCTCGGGTTCACCGACTCCTTGAACGGCACCTCCGCGACCGTCGCGTACACCGGCTCGCCCGGCTCCTCGGCGTACTCGTCGGGCAGGTGGACCGCGAACTCGATGTCGAGGTCCTCCTCGTAGATCTCGTCGTTCAGCTTCGCGTCCGTCTCGGCCCGGAGCTTCCCCGCCGGGACGAACCCCATCCCGATGTTCGTCTCGAGGTCCGGGTTCCACCACGGCGAGGTCATGTAGCCGCACTCCTCGCCCGTCTCCGGGTCCGAGACGAGCCAGAAGTCCGGCGCGTAGTCCCGTATCGGCTCGCCGGCCATCTTCAGGCCAACCAGTTTGAGGTTGAACGGGTACTCGCCGTCCTCGATGAGCGCCTGCTGCCGCTCTAGCTCCTCCTTGCCGATGTAGTCGCCCGGCTTGTCGTCGGGCACCTGGTAGCCGAGGTTGACCTGGAACGGGGAGGTCTCGTGGTCCATGTCCTGGCCCCAGGACATGATGCCGGCGGCGATGCGGCGGTGGTGGCCCGGCGCGATCTGCATCCCGCCGTGCTCGACGACGCTGTCGTGGACCGGGTCCCAGACCCGCTCGGCGTACTTCGAGGCCTCGCGGACGTAGATCTCGAACCCCTTCTCCCCGGAGAAGCCGGTCTGGCTCACCAGGCAGTCGACGCCGTTGATCTCGGCCTCCATCAGGCCGTAGTAGGGGATCTCGCTCACCTCCTCGCCGACCACGTCGATCATGACGTTCTCGGAGAGCGGGCCCTGGATCTGCATCGGCGCGACGTCGATCTCGTCGATCTCGACGTCGAAGTCCATGCCGACGTTCACGCCCTGGAGCCACTGCATCAGCGTCGAGTCCGAGATGGAGAACCAGAACTCGTCCTCGGCGACCCGGAGCAGGATCGGGTCGTTCAGGACGCCGCCGTCCTCGTTGCAGAGGATGACGTACTTGCCCTTCATCGGGTCGATCGCGGTCGCGTCCCGGGTGATGACGTAATCAGTGAGCGCCTCGGCGTCCGGGCCCTTCACCCGGATCTGCCGCTCGACGGCGACGTCCCAGATGGTGACGGCCTCGGTCAGCGCCTCGTACTCGGCCATCGCGCCGCCGTCCTCGGACTCGACGAGCCCCCGCGGGTGGTAGATGCGGTTGTACACGGTACAGCGCCAGGCGCCGTTCTCGTTGAACGACTTGTGGAAGAACGGCGACTTGCGGACGCGGGTCGAGACCAGCATCCGGATCCCCGGATCCCCCGACTGGCGGAGGTTCCGCGGCAACACGCGGTCTGACTGGTCCACGCTCGGGTGGTTCGGGTGCTTTTCTTGTGACATCGCTTTCCGCGGAGGCGCCCGGCCCACATAAAAGGCCGGCGTGCCGCCGGGACGTGGGTCCCAGCGAACCGTCGGTATGGGCCTCAGGAGCGCCGGAAACAGCGGTTTCGGTCGGGACGAGTCGCTCCGGTGGCTCGTCGCCGCGGCGGCTACTCGTGACGGTGTGGCTACAGCTTGTGGATCCGAACCGTGGCCCGCCGCGCGAACGGCCGGCGGCGCCGGCGCGGGCCGGACCCGCCGGATTGATTAGACTCGGTCCGATGGTTGGGTCGTGACGCTCGGCGGGCGCGCCGCCCGCGCCGCCGGCCGGGCCGACGGTGACCACCATGCCAGTAGACCCCAACCCGAAGGCGGAGGCGGACGCGAGCGGAGGTCGGTGCCCGTGACGCACGTCCTCGACGGCAACGCGGTCGGCGACCGGATACGCGAGGACCTGCGCGACTGCATCGAAACCCTCGACGCCGGGGGGGTGACCCCCGGGCTCGCGACGGTGCTGATGAGCGAGGACCCCGCCAGCGAGACGTACGTCTCGATGAAGCAGCGGGCCTGCGATGACCTCGGCATCGAGAGCTTCCACCACGAGCTCGACCCGGAAGCACCCGCGGAGGAGCTGTTCGACGCCGTGGAGTCGCTGAACGCCGACCCGGCGGTGCACGGTATCCTCGTCCAGATGCCCGTCCCCGACCACGTGGACGAGCGGACGGTGCTCCGGAGCATCGACCCCGTAAAGGACGTCGACGGCTTCCAGCCCGAGAACGTGGGACGGCTCGTCGCGGGCGACGCGCGGTTCAAGCCCTGCACGCCGCACGGGATCCAGAAATTGCTCGAGGCGGCGGACGTCGACACCGAGGGGAAGGACGCCGTCGTCGTCGGCCGCTCGGACATCGTCGGCAAGCCGATGGCGAACCTGCTCATCCAGAAGGCCCCGGGCGGGAACGCGACGACGACGGTCTGTCACTCCCGGACCGACGACCTAGGCGAGAAGACCAGGGGGGCCGACATCGTCATCGCCGCGACGGGCTACCCCGAACTGATCGACGGCTCGATGATCGGGGAGGGCGCGACGGTCATCGACGTGGGCGTCAACCGGGTGGACGCGGACAACGAGAAGGGGTACGAACTCGTCGGCGACGTCGAGTTCGAGAGCGCCAAGGAGAAGGCGTCGGTCATCACGCCCGTCCCCGGCGGCGTCGGCCCGATGACCATCACGATGCTGCTGTACAACACGGTGAAGGCCGCGAGCATCCAGGCCGACGTCCCGGTGGAGCTCCCGTAGGGCCGGGGTTTCGGCCCGACCGATCCCCGAGACGTATCGGCTCGGATATAGTTCGTGTTCCGCCGCCCGCCGGAGCCCACAGGCGGGCATCCGCCCGCCCTCGTCCGGTTTCGGGGTTCGGACGGCGGCCCCTCCGTGAGACTTAAGCGGTGCTCGGGGCGAGCGGGTAGCGTCACGGGCGCCGCCGGCGCCGTGAGGAACACATGAGTCAGGACGTCTCGGGGTCAGTCGGGTTCGCCGACATCGAGGCCGCGATGGGGCGGCTCGACGACTCCACGGTGGTCAAGCACACGCCCGTCGAGCGGAGCACCTCCCTCGAGTCGATGACGGGCGCCGAGGAGGTTCACCTGAAGCTCGAACAGCTCCAGTGGACGGGGTCGTTCAAGACCCGGGGGGCGTACAACAGGATCCGGACGAGCATAGAGGAGGGGACCGTCGATCGCGTCGTGGCCGCGAGCGCGGGCAACCACGCGCAGGGGGTCGCGCTCGCGGCGACGAGGCTCGGCGTCGATTCGACCATCGTCATGCCGCGGAACGCCCCGCAGACGAAGGTCGACGCGACCCGGGGGTACGGCGCGACGGTCGAACTCGTCGGGAAGGACTTCCAGGAGGCGATGCGGTACGCGAAGGAGGAGGTCTCCGGACCGGAGACGGAGTTCGTCCACGCGTACGACGACCCGGCGATCGTCGCCGGCCAGGGGACCCTCGGCGTCGAGATGGCCGAGGACGTGCCCGACCTGGACACGGTGGTCGTGCCGATCGGGGGTGGGGGGCTCATCGGCGGTATCGCGACGGCGTTCGCGGAACTGAGCCCCGAGACGCGGATCGTGGGGGTCCAGGCCGACGGCGCGGCGACGGTCCCGGAGAGCCTCGACAAGGGCGTGCCGGTGACCCTCGAGGACGTCGACACCATCGCCGACGGCATCGCCACCGGGGGGATCTCCGAGCTCACTCTCTCGATCATCGAGGAACACGTCGACGAGGTCGTGACGGTCACGAACAGCGAGATCGCCGACGCGGTGCTGGTCCTGATGGAGCGGGCCAAGCAGGTCGTCGAGGGGGCCGGGGCGGCATCGGTCGCGGCGATCCGGAGCGACGGCCTCGACGTGGGCGGCGAGCGGGTGATGCCGCTGCTCTGCGGCGGGAACCTCGACATGACGATGCTCCGGGCGGTGCTGATCCACGCCCTGACCCGCCGCCGCCAGCTCCTCCGGCTGCGGGTCCGCATCGACGACCGGCCGGGGAAGATGGCCGAGATATCGGGCGTGATCGCCGACCACGGCGCCAACATCCAGACCGTCCGCCACGACCGGGCGCTGGAGGACCTGGACGTGGGGGAGGCCTACCTCGTCTTCCAGGTCGAGACCACCGGCGCGGGCCACGCCGCGAACATCGTCGACTCCATCGCCGACCACGGCTACGAGGTCGAGGTGGTCAACCGGGCTGCCGCTCGGACGGCGTAACGGCCGGCGATCGGAGGTCCGGACGGCCACGGCTCGCCGCCCGTTCTCGGCCGTATGTTTAAACCGCCTCATATTCCCATACCAACTTTTATGTTGAACGGTCCGTAGGAGCCCGTGAGGCACCGGAGAATGACAGGCGAAGATAATGTTGTGTGCGTCCGCGACGCCGACCCGCGGGGAGGAGGAGGCGACGTGACGTGGACGAAACGAACACAGGCCTGATAACGATTCAACAGAGGAACGAACGACAATGAGCGTAGCACACGACGGACCGATCGACAGCGGAACGGAGGTAACGTATGGCTGACGGGGAGGAGGAGGCCGTCGGCGAGATGTCCGACGGGCTCCAGGTGGAGCTGTTCCATCCCGAGTCCGACCGGGAGCCTGGCGACACGAACATCGCGAAGTGGGGGTTCGACGTCCATCCGGTCGTCTTCCCAGTGTCGCTGGTCATCATCGCGCTGTTCATCGCGGTCACCATCCTGCTGGGCGACCAGGCGGCGGCAGCGTACGACGCCGTCTTCAACTTCGTCAACAGCACGTTCGGGTGGTTCTACATCATCGCGGTGAACCTCTTCATAATCACCATCCTCTACTTCGCGCTCAGCAAGTACGGCAACATACGGATCGGTGGGGTCGAGGCGGAGAAGGAGTTCAGCGACTTCTCGTGGATGGCCATGCTGTTCAGCGCCGGCATGGGCATCGGACTGATGTTCTTCAGCGTGGCCGAGCCGATGTGGCACTTCGGCGGCGAGGGCTCGGACTTCTTCGTCGTGCCGCCCGCGTTCGACGCTGCGGGCGGGACCCCGGAGGCGGCCAGCGCGGCGCTGGCCCAGACGTTCTTCCACTGGGGGTTCCACCCGTGGGCCATCTACGGGCTGGTGGCGCTCGGGCTGGCGTTCTTCTCGTTCAACCGCGGCCTGCCGCTCACGTTCCGGTCGATCTTCTGGCCGCTGCTCGGCGAGCGCATCTACGGCTGGCCGGGCCACCTGATCGACCTGGTGACGGTGTTCGCGACGCTGTTCGGCCTGGCGACCTCGCTGGGGCTCGGCGTCGCACAGGTGAACACCGGCATCTCGTTCGTGGCGGGTGACACCCTCGGCCTCGTCAGCGTGCCGGTGGGCACGGTCCCGCAGGTGCTCCTGATAGCGGGGATCACCGCCATCGCGACGCTCTCGGTCGCCGCGGGGCTCGACGGCGGGGTCAAGCGCCTGAGCACCCTCAACCTCTACCTGATGTTCGCGCTACTGGTCTTCCTGCTCATCGTCGGCCCGACGGTGTTCATCTTCGGGGCGCTCGGCGATGGACTCAGCGCGTACCTCAACAACTTCCTGGGGCTGGCGTTCTTCACGGGGACCATCACCGGGGCCGCGGAGCTGGGGGGGTACACCGTCGAGAGCTGGATGGGCGGCTGGACCATCTTCTACTGGGGCTGGTGGATCGCGTGGTCGCCGTTCGTCGGGATGTTCATCGCGCGCATCTCGAAGGGCCGCACGGTCCGCGAGTTCATCCTCGGCGTGCTGTTCCTGCCGGCGCTGTTCTCGTTCGTCTGGCTCTCGACGTTCGGCGGCTCGGCGCTGTTCCTCGAACTCGGGGGCGTCGGCCTCGGCACCACGCTGGCCGAGCAGGGGCAGGCGGTCGCGATGTTCGCCATGCTCGCCGAGTTCCCGCTCGGCGCGCTGACGGGCCTGCTCGCGACGCTGCTCGTGGTGACGTTCTTCGTCACCTCCTCGGACTCGGGGTCGCTGGTCATCGACCACCTGACCTCGGGCGGCAAGCACGACGTGCCGAAGACCCAGCGCATCTTCTGGGCGATCACCGAGGGCGCCGTCGCGGCCATCCTCCTGATCGGCGGCGGCCTGGGCGCCCTGCAGACGGCGGCCATCGCGACCGGATTGCCGTTCTCGATCATCCTATGTCTGATGTGCTACACCGTCTACCTCGGGCTGGACAACGAGTACGAGATCCTCGAGAGCGAGGCGTTCGCCGACCGTATCGAGGACCTCACCGCCGAGGGCGACGTCGACGTGGTCACCGCGGGCGACGAGATGGTGACCGACATCAGGGAGGGTGACGACACCCCGAGCGGGGACTGACGACTCGCCGCTCCACCCTCTCGCGGTACCGATCCGACGACGGGACGGTTCTCCTCTTTCCGCGGACGGTTCACCGAGCGACCGCTACCCGGTGTGTGGACACCCGAGGGTCGATACGCCCGCGAGCTGTCGGGGACGGCGGTCGGTCAGTAGTAGTCCCACTCGTCGTCGGGGCCGCCCGGCTGTGCCCCGTCCTTCTCCGGGTCGGGCTCCGTCTCGTCCGGCCACCGTATCCCGTCGCCCCGCAGGCTCTTGTACGCGAACCCGACGAGCGCGACGAGCATGAGCATCAGGACGAGCGTCCCGGCGAGGACGGCTACCTGTCCGGCCGCTTCCGTCAGCCCCGACCCGAACGGGAGCTGTAGTACCACCAGGCTCATGGGGCCCCATAGTGCTCCAGGGGAATGAGTGTTGTCGAGAACGCTCGCGTTCGCGGCGGGGTCCGGCCGTCATACGGTCGTGCGAACGGTTTTCGACGGCGCTCGAGGGGATCGGGGTTTCGAGACAGTCGGGATCGAACCCGATCCGAGACGTGGGACGGAATTACGCACGACCGTATCAGTCGTTCGCGTCCGACTCGGCGCGCCGGTTGGAGTGGAACCACTCGCGGGTGGGGCCACCGACGCCGAACGAGGCGACGAGAACCCAGGCGAGTACCCCACCGAGAAGCGGCAGGAGGAGCCACCCGGCCGCGCTGATGGCCGCCCCCAGGACGAGTCCGTGCCAGGGGCGACGACGACCCCTGACGTCGGTCACGAGCGTCCCGACGACGGCGAATCCGAGGCCGGCGAGCAGCAGTACGGCCAGGCCCGCGATAGTCACCGCGACCGTCGCGAGGGCCACGCTCCCGACCGGGAGCTGGGACAGCTGGCTGGAGGCGTACGCCCCCGCGAAGGCGACGAACCCGAACGCCATCAGCCCGTAGACGACGGCCACGCCGGGCCGCTCCATGGAGGCGTCCACGGACCGGTCGACGAACCCACCGTATCGGTAGCGCAGCAGGCCGCCGAACAGCAGGACCAGAAGGAAGGACCCCAGGGCCCGGGCCGGTCCCGGGAGTTCGACGACCGCCGAGGGATCGACGGGCTGGCCCGCTGTCGCGCCCGGGAGCCACGCCAGCGCCACCAGTGTCGTCAGCAGCCGTCCGTAGCCACCCCGTCGCATACCGGGTCCTCTCGGGGGGAGCGGGAAAGCCTATCGGAGAGGCGGAGGGAAGAGCAGGGGCGGGAAAGGGGTCGCCGGTCCTGCCGGCCCGATCACGGGCCGGTCGATTCCGTCCGGGGTGGTCTCGCGCCGGGGGACCCGGGGCCGGGCGTGCGGGTTTCCCGCCGGCCGGCAGGCGACTTATGTCCGTCGCGCGCCTACCCGCGTCCGGTGAGCCGAATCGGCGTCCTGTTCGAGAAGCTCCGGTGGGCCGGCGAGCGCGTCGTCGCCCCACTCCGGACCGACGGCGGGCCCAACAAGTTCCGGCTGTCTAGTGCCGACACCGCCACCACGACGTACGACGGCGACGTCGGGTGGACCAAGCGCCCGCCAGCTATGCTGGAGTGCCCGCGGTGTGAGGCGGACGTCCTCCAGCACAACGCCAGGGACGGCATCGACTGCCCCCGATGCGTCGCGGAGTTCACCCACGAGGAGTTCTCCGAACTGGAACTGCGCTACATGATCTGTCCGGTCTGTCGGAGCCGGATGCAGCACGGGCAGCGACACCCGGAGGTGTTCGACATCCCCGAGTGGGCCACCTGCGACGAGTGTCGCTACCACTGGGAGTTCAAGCACTCCTACTGATCCGGTCGGAACCCGTCCACCGACCGATTCGGATTCCGGCGAACCACCGCCGCGGGACGTGGATACCGTCGCCGCGAGATCGCGGGCGCACCGCGCCATCGTACGACCGTCGATAGACCCTTGTCGGTGCGGGTCGTCGGTCCGGTGACGTGGCGAGAGTCGCCCCGACGGCGCTGGCGGTCCTCGCGGTCCTGCTGATAGCCGCCGCACTGTTCTCCATGGCGAGACAGGACCTGGCGGTCGCCGGGCTGAGCTTCCTGAGCGCGAGCCTGATCATCTACCTCCGGGAGACGCGTTTCGCCGACGGGTAGCGGCCGATGCCGGGCGCTCGGCTCGCCCGGGGCTGGTGGCCCTACTCGTTCATCTCCGTCCGCGTGGTGATGACGGGGACCGACGAGGTCCGGACGACCTTGTCGGCGGTGCTGCCGAGCAGCGCGCGGAACCGGCCCCGGTAGGCGCTCCCGATGACGATGGCGCCCATCCCCTCGTCCTCGGCGTAGTCGACGATCTCCTCGGCAGGGGTCCCGCTTCTGATCGCGGTCTCGCACTCCACGCCGGCCTCGGCCGCCATCTCGCAGACCTCGGCCGTGACCTCCTCGCCGTACTCCCGGTACTCCTCGCGCATCTCCTCCTCGTCGTCCCTGACGTACGCCGTTCGCGGGGCCCCGGGGAGGTCGATGACGTACAGCGCGTGGACGGTCGCGCCCACCGCCGCCGCGAGGTCGATGCCGTGCTCCGCCCCCTTCCGTGCCTCTTTGCTCCCGTCGTAGGGGAGCAGGATGTGGTCGTACATCTCTCGACGCCTCGAGTCGGGTTCACGTATCGCGGTGAAATAAGTTTGGGCGCTGAGAGGTCACTGGTCCGGAGTTTCGGAGGCGTCCGTCGCCGAAATCACCCGCATCGGCGGAGTGAGCACCCCGGATCCGGGGAACGGGCGTGGCCGGGATCCGATACGCTCTGTGTTCGCCCGGGATCCGACTCGTCACGGGGCAGGAGCCACCGCGCGCGAGCCCCGAGAGCGCCGGCCGACACGTCGAATCGGGTGGCCATAACGAGAGCGTCGTCGGGAATCCCGGAGTCGGGTCCGGAACGGACGTCGGGGGAAGACGATTTATTGCTCTACTGATATTTTGTGGTTTATGAGCCACGTATGATAGGTTGTGGAACCGGGGCGGAGTGCTTCGGCGAGGGACTGTGGGGTGTGTCGGTCGGGCTCCGGATCCGGTGGTCGACGGATCCGAGGTAGGGAGCGTCCCGGTCGTACGGTCGTGTGTGACTACGTTCGGTCTCCACCGACCCGGAGCCGCTCCGCTCGTCGAGACGGAGAGCGTACGACGGCGACGAACGACGCACGATCGTATCAGTCGTCCTTCGGGGGTTCGACGTCGTGGTGGGGCTCGACGGTCGGGAGCCGGCCGAGGAGCCGCCGGACCGGCGAGGTGTGGCCGCCCTCGTGACGGCGGAACGTCAGCGTGAGGCCGGTCAGCGCGACCAGCGAGAGCACGGCGAACGGCCCG